>JAZBPS010000417.1:0-4390 GCA_036353375.1 Halieaceae bacterium
ACCTCGCCGTAAACGTTGAGGCCGCGGCGGTCGCGGCCGCAGCCCCAGAAGTAATCATAGGCGTTGCTTTCCACCAGCCGCGCAGCGCCGGTGGCCAGCAACCGCTGGGCCACCTCAGCGTGCGTGCGGCATTTGATATACACCGCCCGCGTCATCACCACGCGTCGAACCTGCTTCCAGTCCTTGCGCAGCCCTGCGCGTCGGGAGCGGCCCAGGCGACGGGCCTGGCGGGGATGCGGGGCCATTCGCACCCGCTCGCGCCAGTCTCCGTCCAGGCTTTTCATGGCCTGGAAATAATGTTCCACAGAGGGCCACTGGGCGTCGTCCAGAAAGAAACCGTGACGCGAGTACGCCGACAGCGGTTCGTTGGCATCGGTGCGGGACAGGTAGAGGGCGTCGCGTCCCCTGCCGGGCTCGGCTTCCATTATCTGCTCCGCTGCCCAGGCACTCCGGCCGTGATGCTTATGGATTTCATACCGCTATGTTATAGCCGACTCACCAATCCCAGAAAGGTGAATGTCGTGAACGCAATGAACCCCGGCAAGCCCATGCCGCGCATTACCTATGTGCAACCGGACGACCCCTGGCTGCGCGTAAAGCTGGTGGACACTCTCGAGCGCATGACCGGCCGTGAACGCGTGCAGCGCATTTACCAAACCCTGAAGCAGGAACCGTTTGATCTTCAGCGGTTTTTCAGTCGTGGGCTGGAGCTGGCGGGCATCAGCTACCCCAGGGACGCAGCGGCGGAAGCGGCGATCCCCCGGGAGGGGCCTCTGGTGTTTATAGCCAACCACCCCTTTGGCGTGGTGGACGGCATGATGTTGTGCGATATCGCCGCCCGCACCCGGGGCAATTTCCGCATCCTGATTCACGCGCGACTCTGCCAGGACGAAGACCTCAATCCATTTTTCCTGCCGGTGGAGTTCGCGGACACGCCAGAGGCGCGGCGTATCAATATCGCGACAAAGCGTGAAGCCATTCGCACGTTGAAGGATGGCGGCACCATCCTGATTTTCCCCGCCGGGGGCATATCGACCATTGGCAAGGCCGGGTTTGGCACCTTCGCCGACCTGCCCTGGAGCACGTTTGCTGCCAAGCTGATCCACAAGTCGGAGGCGGCCGTGGTACCGGTGTTCTTCCACGGCCGCAACAGTCGCCTGTTTCACATGGCGAGCGGCATCAGTATGACGCTGCGCGCCGCGCTGCTACTGCATGAGGCCAGCAACAAGCTGGGGCAGCACTTCGATCTTGCTATTGGAGCGCCGGTCCCTTACCCGGAGATGGCGCATCTGGATCGGCAGGCCCTGACGGCCTGGCTGCACGCATTAACCTGGCGTCTGGCTCTGCCTGCGCAGAATCAGCCTGCGGCGGGGTAACCACGACTTCGGGATACAGCTCGAGGAAGGCGGCCGCCAGCTCCGCGGGTGTACCCACTTTGCTGTCCAGGCGCAGGGCAGCAATGGCATTGGGCATGGCCGGCTCTGTGGCGCTGTGGACATCCTGGGCCCAGATGGGGCAGCCGATGCCGTGCAAGGCCTGCGCGCCCAGCAGGCCGTCGCTGCTGGCACCGCTGAACACGATAACACCGCTGAGGCGGGGCTTGAGCCCCGCAAGGCTCATCATCAAGGCATCGATATGGGGGTCGTGCCTACCGCCCCAGGCATCGCGCAGGCTGAACACTTCGCCCTGGTGCCCAAACTGCAGCCGACAGCTGGCAGGCACTACCAACAGCTGGCAGGGATTGAACCAATGGCGCCCCACCGCCAGCGAGCAACGCAGGTGACGATTGGTCCTGGACAGGCGATTTACCAGCGCCCTTTGATCGTCCGGGCTGACGTGCTGCGCATAGAGGAAGGTCACCGGCGGCACCCAGGTCAGTGCCTCCAGAAACTCCCGGACGGCGGCTTCCGCACCGGCGGCGCCCGCCAGCAACCAGACGCCATCCACCGCCGCAAAGTGGTCGGCGCTGGATGTTGCAGCATCCGGGCGTCCCTGCCAGGCATCAGCGGTCCAGCGATTCAGGGTACTGACAATGCGGTTGGCCCAGGCCCGGTAGGCCTCTATATCGCTGACGTCCGGTCGGTTGCTCAGGGCCACCACCGGGGCATCCAGCTCCGCAATCGCGTCTGCGACCCGGTCGGAATCCGCACAATCGACCACCCAGATATCCACCGGTGGCCGGCGGCCGTCCAGCAGCATCGCGGGCGAGATCCTGGCGATGCGATAGCCGGCCTGCTTGATGCGGGCAGCCAGCACGGAAAAGCTGGCGTCACAGATGACGCCGATAAAGGGTTGTGTGTCCGGGTTTATTGCCATAGGCCCGGATAATCCACGCTCTCCGGACGCAGGTGAAGCAATTACGCTAGCGTGCACTATATTTTGTGATCGCTGTCGTAAATCCGGCCGCTGATGTGGCGATGGCGGCCGGGCATGCAGACCGTGCCGCTGCTGACTACATTTTCTGCATGAATAGTAAATATCTTTACCATTGATTTCATTTATAGAGGCACAGCCTCTATCCTGCACAGCGTTGACTCGGGTAAATCCCGCCTTCTTTCACCAGCACAGGTAGAACATCATGCCGACCTATCAGGAACTTGTTGATAAATACGCCGCCATGCGCGATGCGCACGGCAGCACATGGAACGCCATCGACCCCGATTACGCTGCGCGTATGGAACTGCAGAACCAGTTCAAGACGGGGCTGGATATTGCCCGTTACACCGCCGCCATCATGCGCCGCGACATGGCCGAATACGATGCGGACAGCAGCCAGTACACCCAGTCACTGGGTTGCTGGCACGGCTTCATCGGCCAGCAAAAACTGATCGCCATCAAGAAGCATCACGGCAGTACCTCCAAGCGTTACCTGTACCTGTCGGGCTGGATGATTGCCGCCCTGCGCAGCGAATTCGGCCCCCTGCCTGATCAGTCCATGCATGAGAAGACCACGGTGCCTGCACTGATTGAGGAGCTGTACACCTTCCTGCGCCAGGCGGATGCACGCGAACTGAACCACCTGTTCAAGGACCTGGACGCGGCCCGTGAAGCCGGCGACCAGGTGGCCGAGCAGGCTGCCCTTAACGCCATCAACAACTTTGAAACCCATGTGGTGCCGATCATCGCTGACATCGACGCGGGCTTCGGTAACGAAGAGGCGACTTACCTGCTGGCCAAGAAAATGATCGAAGCCGGCGCCGCTGCCATCCAGATCGAAAACCAGGTATCCGACGCCAAGCAGTGCGGCCACCAGGACGGCAAGGTCACGGTGCCCCACGAGGACTTCCTCTCCAAGATCAACGCGATTCGCTACGCTTTCCTGGAGCTGGGTGTGGAAGACGGCGTTATCGTCGCGCGCACGGATTCTCTGGGCGCGGGCCTGACCCAGAAAATCCCGGTGTCCACCGACGCCGGTGACCTGGCGCACAAATACAATGCGTTCCTCGAGACCGAGGTGGTCAACGGCGCCGATGACGTCAACGAAGGTGACGTCATCATCAAGCAGGACGGCAAGCTGGTACGCCCGGTACGCCTGCCCAACGGCCTGTACCGTTTCAAGGCCGGCACCGGTGAAGACCGCTGCGTGCTGGACTGCATCACCAGCCTGCAGAACGGTGCTGACCTTTTGTGGATTGAAACCGAGAAGCCGCACGTTGGGCAGATTGGTGCCATGGTAAATCGTATTCGCGAGGTGATCCCCAATGCGAAGCTGGTTTACAACAACAGCCCGTCTTTCAACTGGACGCTGAACTTCCGCCAGCAGGTGTTTGACGCCTGGACTGAGGAAGGTCGCGACCTGTCGGCCTACGACCGCGACAAGCTGATGAGCGTGGAGTACGACGACAGCGAACTGAGCATCGAAGCGGACAAGCGCATCCAGTCGTTCCAGGCGGACGGCTCGCGCGAGGCGGGTATTTTCCACCACCTCATCACCCTGCCCACGTACCACACGGCGGCGCTGTCCACGGACAACCTGGCCAAGGGCTACTTTGGCGAGGAGGGCATGCTGGCCTACGTTCGCGGCGTGCAGCGTCAGGAGATTCGCCAGGGTATCGCCTGCGTCAAGCACCAGGATATGGCGGGCTCCAACATCGGCGACGATCACAAGGAGTACTTCTCCGGTGAGCAGGCGCTGAAGGCCTCCGGCAAAGACAACACGATGAACCAGTTTGGTTGAGCCGCACAGGCTGAGCCGCATAGGCTGATACGCAGTTTTTAATGCCTCCCCCACGAGGCATCATTCCAGAGGGACCGCTTGCGGTCCCTTTTTTTCGTATTCACCAATAGGTTGTCACTTTTGACCGGTTCGAGCTTCGTAGGTCGGCCGCGCGTTGCAGTGGTGTTTTCCTGGACGCGCTAAAAGCGTGACGCGGTTAGAAACTGAGTTGTG
>JAZBPS010000418.1:0-2858 GCA_036353375.1 Halieaceae bacterium
CACGCTGAGTTCCTGGGTGAGATGGCGTTGTGCACTGATCCCGGCGGCGCAAGCTATGAAGCCGATTTCTGCACTGCGATACGTGAGGGTTCAGGCCGTGAGCCTGCGCTGGTAGCGCGTATCATGGCGCCTTTCCGCTTGCGGGATCGCGAGACCTGTGGCGATGATGGCGAGCGGTGCGGCGTGGCGGCTGCAGATCTCTGGCGGCAAATGGTTGAGGCGGCGGAGCGCTGGAACGATACCAGCAGCGAATGCCGCCGAGCCACCTTTGCAGCCTATGAATACAGCTCTTATCGGCTCGGGTCTAACCTTCACCGCAATGTTATCTTCAAGTCCGCAACCGTTCCGCGCCGGCCCGTGTCCTATCTGGATGCTATTCGCGAATGGGATTTATGGCGACTGCTGAAAGCACAGTGCATTGATGCCAAAGATGACTGCGACGCCCTGGCCATTCCCCACAACTCGAACATCAGTAACGGGCGCATGTTTGCTGTGGACTATCCCGGTGCGGATGGCACAGCTGAAAGAGCCGCACGCGCTCGCCTGCGAAGCACGCTGGAACCGTTGGTAGAAATCATGCAGCACAAGGGTGATTCAGAGTGCCGCAATGGCATGCCGGGGGTGCTCGCCGCCAACGACGAACTGTGTGCCTTTGAGGCCTTTGAGGATTTTGCCATGGCGCGTGGGCGTGCGGATTTTGTCCCGGAGCCTTGCTACGACGGTCCCTTTGCTGACGCTGTGCCTCACCTCGGGCCGGACTGTGTGAGCCCGCTCAGCTATGTGCGCAATGCCCTCGTAGAAGGGTTAGTGCAACAATCACTGCTCGGAGTGAATCCTTACAAGCTTGGAATTATCGCCAGTACCGACACGCACAACGGTCTCGCGGGTGCTGTCAGCGAGCGTGATTTCCCCGGGCATCTCGGCAGCGGGGACGCACTTCCGCAGCAGCGTGTGCAATACAGTCCGGACCTTCCTGGCAACGCCAGCAATAACCCCGGCGGCCTTGTGGGCGTCTGGGCAGAACAGAATCGGCGCGCCACCCTGTTTGAAGCCATGCGGCGCCGTGAGGTGTTTGGTACCAGTGGTCCCCGTATCCGACCGCGTTTCTTTGGCGGCTGGACTCTGGATGCAAACCTGTGTGAGCGTGTCGACGCCATCGCCACAGCCTATGCCGAAGGGGTTCCCATGGGCGGCGACCTGCCAGTGCACCGAGGTGCCGCCGCGCCCCGCTTTTACGCGGCGGCCACGGCAGACCCAAATGGCACCGCATTGCAGCAGCTGCAGATCATCAAGGGTTGGGTGGACGCCCAGGGCCGAAAACGCTCACAGGTGTTCACCGTGGCGGGCGATGCGAATAATGGGGCAACGGTTGACCTGAAAACCTGTTCACCCCGTGGTCGCGGTAACCCGCAGCTATGCGGTGTGTGGCAGGACCCGGACTTTGATCCTGCTCGCGACGCCGTGTACTACCTGCGCGCGGTGGAAAATCCCAGCTGCCGTTATAGCGCATGGCAGTGCCTTGTACTGGAGGGTGCAGACAGGCCCGCAGCCTGCGATGAACCGCCAGTCGACCCGGTGATTCAAGAAAGAGCCTGGAGCTCGCCTATCTGGTACAGCGCGCAATAGCGCCGTAGCACGCACCTGAGTGTTCAGGGCTCACGCCGGCTTGCTCACCTGCTGATGTGCGGTACTTTCAAAATAGTCCTGTATTCCAGCCAAGCAGTGTGGTGCCGCGAATAAGTGCGTCTGCCCACGATATCCACTCGTGGCTCGCGATCTGAGTCATGCGCTATAGTGCTTTGACGGCTTCGTGCTAATTCAGGTTATGCGATTGTTCATTGAGTATTCTCTGCGCGAAATGAAGCGGGATCAGCAAACTTCCGGGTTGCTGCCGGGCGCGCGTTTTCTGCAATGGACGATCCGGCTTGGTCTCCTGTCTCCGCTTTCGCTGGGGCTGCAGCCCTCCGCAGGCATGCAGGCCCGATGAGTCATGCCGCGGAGCAACAGACCAGTAGCTGGGTTGGCGTTGTGGTGGCGGTTGTGGTGCTGGGCTATCTGGGCCTTGAACTCTCCGCGCTTCACAGCCAGCGCTACCGCGCTGAGCCACTGTTCGTCCACAACGAGTTTGTGACCGCGGACCAGGCGACCAGACGCTGTGGCAATCCCGGCGCAGAAGAGCGACAGCGCTTCCAGTCCAATTTTGAGGCGGTACAACGCAAGGCGCTGGCGGCTTTACAGGAAGCTGAACCGCAAGCCACTTCGAAGGCATTGGCTGCTGAACTCGATAAGCGGTCACAGGAACGCATCAGCGAGGTCGATGCATTCATTGACGCGAACGGCTGTGGGCACACGGATGCCTGGCGCTGGGTGAAGTTGCATGAGGTGCGAGCACGGCTCAACTTGCGCTGATGCGTCGGACAGGCAGCCAGAAACCATGCTTGTGCAGACAGGTGGCTACATAAGGAAGCTTACTGATGGATCGCTATATGACCTATGCGCTGCTGGGTTTGAAGGGCGCGCTGTTGGCCTGGGGTGTGATGGGGTTTATTGAGTATTTTCTGCCGGGCGCGAAATTTGGTTTGCAGAATCCGGGGTTCCCGCCGGGTGTGCAGTTTCTGCATTGGCTGCTGATCACACTGACCGGGAGCATCTTTATCGGTGGCTACAGCGTCCGCTGGCGCCAAACCCGTCAGGTAACCATCACCCTGTACGCGACACTCGCAGTCCTGTGCTTTGTGGAAACGGTGGACTTCAATGCCTTTGGCGGCGGGGCGAGGCGCTTTTTCATCATGGGCGCGGAGTACACGCTGTACATCGTGCTGGCGTTCTACCTGCTGCGCTCGCCGCAGCTGCGGCAC
>JAZBPS010000419.1:0-10383 GCA_036353375.1 Halieaceae bacterium
CATCGAAGATGAAGATCTTGCTGGTATCGAGGCCACTGGCCCACAGGTAGCGGCGGTCATCGGAGAGGCCGGTGTGGTGGGCCTCGTTGCGGCCACCCACCGACAGGCTCGCCACTACTTTGCCGTAGTTGTCCGATGCCGGGTTTACATCCACGGTGACCAGCTTGTCCTGCTCGTCACCCACCCCGGGTACGCCCAGAGTCCACACGTACACGTAGTCTTCCTGGCCGATAATCTTGGCCATGTAGGGCGACATACAGGTTTCATCAGCTTGAGCGGTAGTTGTGAATACGAGCCAGAAAAGGCTCAGCAGGCGCAAGGTTCGCATGGCAAACCTCCTATAATTGGCATATGAACACAGCTTAGACAGTCTGCCCGTGCTCGCAAGCCGAATCCCATTCTCCAGCCTGGTCCTGGCCCTGCTAATTACCAGCACCGCCGAGGCCCAGAACCATGAAAACTCCCGCGCCATCGAGGCGGTGGGCGGGGAACCCGCCGCCCTGCTGGCCCGCGCCAACCAGCCCGTACTGGGCCTGCCGCCGCTGCCGGTGCCCACGGCCAACCCGCTCACCGAGGAAAAGATCGCCCTGGGCCGCAAGCTGTTCTTTGACCGGCGGCTGTCTTTCAACCGCACCCTGAGCTGTGCCATGTGCCACGTGCCCGAGCAGGGCTTTGCCCAGGTAGAGCTGAAAACCCCGGTGGGCATCGAGGGCCGCTTCGTAAAGCGCAATGCCCCCACCCTGCTGAACGTGGGCTACCGGCAGCACCTGTTCCATGACGGCCGCGAGCAGAGCCTGGAGCACCAGGTGTGGCAGCCGCTGCTGAAAACCAACGAGATGGCCAACCCATCCATTGGCTTCGTGCTCGAAACAATCCGCAACGCCGAAGACTACGCAGGGCTGTTTGAAGCCGCCTTCCCCAACGGCCTGACGCTGCAGGCGGTGGGCCAGGCCCTGGCCAGCTACCAGCGGGTGCTGGTGGCCGGGGACTCGGACTTTGACCGGTGGTATTTCGGGAAACAGGCAGAGGCACTCTCGGAAGACGCCCAGCGCGGCTGGGTGCTGTTCCAGACCACCGGCTGTGTGCGCTGCCACCAGGTGGATACCCAAACAGCGCAATTTACTGACGGCCAGTTTCACGACACTGGCATCGGCTATGCCCGCAGCATGGGCATTGGCCAAACCCCCGCCAGCGTGCGCCTGGCGCCGGGGGTGGAGGTGGTGCCCACGGTGAGCTTCGAGATGCCTACCGTGAACGACCTCGGCCGCTACGAAGCCACAGGCCTCAGTGAAGACCGCTGGAAATACCGCACCCCCAGCCTGCGCAATGTGGCCCTCACGCCGCCCTATATGCACGACGGTTCATTGCCCAACCTGCGGGCGGTGGTGGAATACTATGCCGCTGGCGGCGTACCCCACGAGGGGCAGGACTGCCGAGTGCGGCCGCTGGAGTTGACGGAAGAAGACAAGCGGGCGCTGGTGGCGTTTATTGAGTCCCTCACCGGGCGGGATGTGGAGACCCTGGTCAGGGATGCACGGAGTGAGCCGATCGGCGGTTAAGCGTTACACGTCGTCATTGGAGTCGCTCTCCTCATCCCGGTCTTTGTCATTTCCAGACTTTTCCTTGTCTTTGTCGCTCTTTCCGCTTCTGCCACTCTTGTCGCTTTTGCCACTCTTGTCGCTTTTACCGCTCTTCCCGCTTTTCTTGCCCTTGTCTTTGCTCTTGCCTTTCCCCTTTCCGGGGTGCTCTGACTTGTCGGCACGCTCCATGGCGGCGGCGCGTTTCTCTTCTGCTTCCATCTGCGCCTGTTCGACACGCGCCTCGCCGGTAAGCTTGTCAGCCTCGCTCGCCTCCCTGGCGAATTGGCGAGCCTCTTTCTGCTCCTGCTTCGCCTGCTTGCGCGTGTCCTTGTCTGCCAGCGCCGGGACAGATGTCACCGCAAAGATGGAAGTCAACAACGTGACCAGTAGTGTTTTCATAGTGTTTAGCCCTTACTTTATTTATTGATGTTCGCTCAGTACGGGCGAGCATAAACGAGCCGGCAGACAGGCTGCCAGTACCGTGTGGTGGAACTGCAGGGTGGTCACAGATCTACCGGCCGTTCCAGGATCACCGCCCCCGGTCCCTCCCCCGCCAGCTTGTCGCCCTCGTTGTAGATCGGGCAGTTCTTCATGGAAAGGCAGCCGCAGCCGATGCAGCCCGTGAAGGTATCGCGCAGGCGGGTGAGGTAGGCGATCTTTTCGTCCAGCACGCCGCGCCACTGTTTTGACAGGCGCTCCCAGTCTTTCTGGGTGGGGGTGCGCTCGTCGGGCAGGGTGGCGAGCGCCGCACGGATTTCCTCCAGGCTGATGCCGACTTTCTGCGCGGCCTTGATCACGGCGATGCGGCGCATCACGTCGGCCTTGTAGCGGCGCTGGTTGCCGGCGTTGCGCCAGCTGCGAATCAGCCCCTTGTCTTCATAGAAGTGCAGGGTGGCCACGCTCACCCCGCTGCGTTGCGCCACCTTGCCCGGTGTCCAGCTGGCTTCCGGCATTGCGATTTCTCCACTGGGCTTTGCCGAAAATCTAGATCAAAAAGCGCTTTACCTCAAGTTAACTTGAGGTTTTAGACTGCTTCGCAACTTCACTGACAGAGGCCAACACTATGGTGCAGCTCGAACATCTCAACCTGGTCGTCAACGACATCCCCGAAACCCTCGCCTTCTACCAGGCGGCCTTCCCCCACTGGCGTGTGCGCGAGGAAGGTGGCGGCGCCTGGAATGGCAAGCCCCGCCGCTGGCTGCACTTTGGCGACGACTATCACTACCTCACCTTCAACGACAACGGCGAGGGCGAAGCCCGCAACCTGCGCGGCCACCAGCCAGGGCTGGCGCATATGGGCTTTGTGACGAATAACCTGGGCGCGGTGATCGAGCGGCTGGCTGCCGCCGGCTTTGAGGTCGACAAGGACGGCGCCGACGAGCCCCACCGCCGCAACGTGTACTTCATTGACCCCAACGGTATCGAGGGGGCGTTTGTGGAGTACCTGAGCGACCTGCCGGCGCAGCGCAACCTGTCCAGTTGAGGAGGCCGACATGCATCGTTTTTTGATATGTGTAGCAGCCGGCGCCGGGCTGGCAGTAAGCCTGGGCCTGGAGCCGCTGCTGGTGCTGCGCTACGCGGGCGCCGTGACGACATTTGAGCTGGCCCGGGAGATCGCTGCCTGCCCCGCTTGTGCCTTCAAGCTCAGCGCCTGACGTTAGTCACGCGACGACCAGCGTAAGGATTCCCGCCGGGCAGCGAATCCAGTAGCCTGTGGTTTCTACTTTGGGCACAGGTATCCCTATGAACCCGCTGGACCTTGATACGTGGATCCGTCACCAGCGCCTGCTGGGCGTGGTGGCCATCTTTGTCGGCCTTGGCGCCTGGGCCACCGAGTGGGCGGGCATGGTCTATATCTGCCCGTTCTGCCGGGCCCAGCGCACGGTGATCGTGATTCTCGGCGTGCTGATGCTGCTGCCCAGCCCGCGGCATTGGCTGGTGCGCTACCTGGCCCTGGTGATCGGCTTTTTCGGCGCGGTGGTGGCCTCTTACCAGCACTTCATGAGCTGGGCGAAAATTTCCAAGGGCGAGTTCGCCTGGGGCGAGCAGTGGTATATCCACCCCTTCCTGCTATCGGGGGCGGCGCTGTTCATCATCATTGCCCAGGTGTGGTTCATCACGCTGAGCGACTCCACCCGACAGGCTGCTGAGCCCGACGAGGCCGAATGACTCAGCCCCGCATCACTGCCGTCGTCGCCGCTTACGTGGCGGCGTTGTTGCTGATTGCCGCCATTCGCGCGGCTACCGGCACCGATTCGCCGCTGGCAGCGCTTTCACCCTTCGCCACCTGGCTCTACATCGGTACCATCGTGGTGGCAATCAATGCGCTGCCACGGGCCGGCATCAGCATCGACCGCCTCGGTTTCACCCCCTTCCGCCTGCAGCACCTGTGGCTGGGGTTGATCGGCATGGGGGTGATCTTCGGCTTGAGCTGGGGCCTGGCGCCGCTGTGGGAACAGCTGCCGGGGGGTGAGCGTGACCTTTCGCGGTTTGATGGCCTCGAGGGCTCACCGGCGGAGCTTGCCAAACTGCTGGCCATGAGCTGGACCTTTGCCGCCTTCGGCGAAGAGCTGGCCTTTCGCATCCTGCTGTTACAAGGGCTGATCGCAGTGCTGGGCAATAGCCGCGGGCCATTGATGACCGCCGTGGTGCTGCAGGCACTGGTGTTCGGCCTGGTTCATGCCTACCAGGGCCCGGTGGGTGTGGTGCAAACCTTTACCAATGGACTGGTGTATGGCGCCATCACGGTACGGGGCGGCAATGCCATCTGGCCGGCGGCACTGGCCCACGGGCTGGGTAATACCCTGGGGCTGACGCGCTTGTATCTGGGGTACTAGAAAAAAGGGCCGGCAAATGCCGGCCTTTCCATTTTGAGGATTGGCTCAGAAGCTGAACCCGATACCCACGGTGTAGATCAGGAAATCCGGCACGTCGGTGTCGGCCTGAACTTCGCCGCGCACGTGGAAGTTTCTGCCGTTCCACTGGGCGCCGAGGCCCCAGACAAAGTCATCGTCACTGTCGCTGGCGGAACCGAAGTCGGAGTCTGCTTCCGCATCCAGGTAACCCCAGCCGGCCTTGGCGTACAGTTCCCACTCATCGCCCAGCGGCAAAGTCGGGCGTACAGACAGTGCCCAGAAGTCGCCGTCGACGTCGACACCGAAGGTGTTGTCTTCAAACAGGTGAACGTACTCGGCTTCTACTGACACGTACTCGTTGAAGCGATAGCCAACATACCCACCCAGGGCGAGTTCGTTGATGTCGACAATCCCCTGGTCGACGTCGTAGCCACCGAGCTTACCGCCCAGGTAGAAGTTTTCAGCGCTTGCCACCCCGGCCTGCAGGGTACAGGCCGCTGCGGCTGCCAATACAAGTTTCTTCATGAAGTACCACTCCTTATACAAATGTAATTGCGGGCACTTTGCCCAACGCCGGTCTACTAACCCGGCTTGCGGCGAACACTGCGGGCGGCCGCCGCCAAAAGCAACTCAACGAAAGTCGTAGTCGGGTGGTTTTGTGACATGGATCAGGATGTGGCGGCCCTGATCCGCCCCAGTGGTGAAATATCAGCCGCTGCACACAAATGCGCAGGCCGTGTCGACTGTCTCCACCCGGCGTAAGCGGGTATTCTGGGCGCAACAAAGAGAAGAACGCAGATCCCCGTTCCGGAGGCAGCATGCCAATCAATCGCCGTCGCTTCGTTGGTGCCAGTGCCACCGCGCTGGCCGCCCTGGGCCTGCCGGGCTGCAGCCGTGACGCGCCTTTCCAGATGGAGCCGCGTACCGCGGGCAAGGTCACCCTGTTCAAGAACGGAGTGGTGCTGCCAATGGATCCGGACTTTACCCAGCTGTCGGCCATCGCGATCCAGGGCAAGCGCATTCTTGCCGTGGGTGCTGCCGCAGAGAACGCCGTCGGCAGCGGTGACGAGGTGGTCGATCTCGACGGCCGTACCCTGCTGCCCGGCTTTATCGAGCCGCATATGCATTTTTCTCTGCTGGCAGCCTTTGGCAATACGCCGGATATCGGCCCCTTCCAGCAGCCCAGCTTTGAAGGCGCATTGGAGGCCCTCAAGAAGTCAGCCGCCAATACGCCAGCGGAGAGCTGGATCATGGCGCGCCAGTTTGACCCGATCCTGCTGGACCCGCCCCGGGAGCTCACCGTGACCGAGCTCGATACGGTGTCCACCGAACGACCCATCTACGTTCTGAACGCCTCCGGGCATATCGCCTATGTGAACAGCAAGGCACTGGAGCTGGCAGGCATCAACCAGGACACACCAGACCCGGCCGGCGCGCGCTACGGGCGCTTTGAAGACGGCCGGCCCAACGGGGTGCTGTACGGGGTGGCCGCGCATATGGCGGTGTCGACCCGCAACCCGGAACTGATGGCGCGCATGCAATCGGGCTTTGTCTCGGCGGGCCGGGAAGTCGGCGACATGGCCGCCGCGCTGGGCGTGACCACCCTGTGTGATATGGCCACAGGGGGCCTGAGTGGGCCGGCAGAGCTCGATCGCTACCGCGCCATGTTTGAAGGTGGCGCCATGAAGGCGCGCATTCGCGCCTACCTGTTCAACAGCGCCGCGCCGCTGTGGGACGAAGCCGGCACCCGGCCGGGCCAGGGCGATGCGCTAATGCGGGTGGCGGGCTGGAAGATCGTCTCCGATGGCTCCAACCAGGGCTTCACCGGGCGCCAGCGGGAACCCTACTTCGGCACCGAAGATCACGGCATTTTCTACGTGCAGCCCGACGACCTGAAAGCCATGGTGGCCGAGCGCACCGGCCAGGGCTGGCCCATGGCCATCCACGGCAACGGCGACGCGGCTATCGACAGCATCCTCGACGCCATGGAAGCAGCCAAGGCGGAAGGCATCGATGTGAATGCCCTGCGCTGCCGCATTGAGCACTGCTCCATCCTGCAGGACGAGCACATCACTCGCATGGCGGCGCTGGATATGGTACCCAGTTTCCTGATCAATCACGTGCACTACTGGGGCCACGTGATGCGCGACAAAGTGTTCGGCCCGGACAAGGTGCAGCTACTGGACCGCTGCGCCTCGGTCGAGGCCGCGGGCCTACAGTGGGTCATGCATACCGACGCGCCGGTATCGCCGCTGGGCAGCCTGCAGAAGGTGCGCACGGCGGTGGCACGCGATCTGTGGAAGGAACCCGACACGGTGCTCGCTCCGGATGAGCGGGTGAGCGTGGAATCGGCGCTGCGGGCGGTGACCATCAACGCCGCCCGGGCCTGTCACTCCGAGCAGGAAATCGGCAGCCTGGAGCCGGGCAAGTACGCCGACCTGGTGGTGTTGGAGGATGACCCTCGCGCGGTGGAGCCCGCGGCAATTGCCGATATCGGTATCAGCCAGACTTGGATGGATGGGCGGCGGGTTTTTTGATGCTTTCGGTTAGCCGCCAAGCCAGGTCGTAAGGCATCGCGGCGGACTTCTGTAAGCGCATGCGCCTAACCCGTCATTCCCGCGAAAGCGGGAATCCAGTTTACTGGGTGCTTAGGAGTAGCTGGATTCCCGCTTTCGCGGGAATGACGGAAGGTGCGGGAATGGCCGTGCGTCGCCTCAATCCCTGGATTCCCGCTTTCGCGGGAATGACGGAGTTGGTTCTTAATCCTCGTACCGATCAAGCACCGCACCGTGGCTGGCGCTGGCGGCATTCCTGGCGAACTTCGCCAGCACGCCGCGGGTGTAACGCGGCGGGGGGCATTGCCAGGCGGCGCGGCGGCGTTCGATTTCTGCATCGTCCACGTTGAGCTGCAGTAACTGCTGGTGGGCGTCGATGGTGATCGAGTCGCCGTTCTCCACCAGGGCGATGGTGCCGCCGGCGTAGGCTTCCGGGGCGACGTGGCCCACTACCATGCCCCACGTGCCGCCAGAGAAGCGTCCGTCGGTAATCAAACCCACTGACTCGCCCAGGCCCTGGCCGACCAGCGCGCTGGTGGGCGCCAGCATTTCCGGCATGCCCGGCGCACCGCGCGGGCCCAGGTAACGCAACACCACCACGTCGCCGGGTTCGATCTGGTTGGCGAGAATGGCTTCCAGCGCCGACTGTTCGTCGTCGAAGACCTTGGCGGTGCCAGTAATCGTCGGGTTCTTGAGGCCGGTGATCTTGGCCACCGCGCCGTCCTCGGCGAGGTTGCCGCGCAGCACTGCCAGGTGGCCCTCGGCGTAGAGGGGGTTGGACACCGGGCGCACCACGTCCTGGCTGCCGATGTCCGGTAGGTCCAGTGATTCAATCACGTCGCCGATGGTCTGGCCGGTGATGGTCAGGCAATCGCGGTGCAGCAGGTCCGCCTCCAGCAGCGCCTTCATCACCAGCGGAATACCGCCCACCCGGTGCAGGTCGATGGCCAGGTACCTGCCGCTGGGCTTGAGGTCGCACAGCACCGGCACCTTGCGGCGCACGCGCTCGAAGTCGTCGATGGTCCATTCCACGCCGGCGGCGTGGGCGATGGCCAGGAAGTGCAGCACCGCGTTGGTGGAACCCCCGGTGGCCATGATCACCGCCACCGCGTTTTCGATGGCCTCGCGGGTCACGATGTCTCGCGGGCAGATGTTCTTTTCCACCGCCTGCACCAGCACCCGGGCGCTTTCCTCGGTGCTGGCCAGCTTCTCGTTTTCCACGTTGGCCATGGTGCTGGAGAAAGGCAGGCTGAGGCCCAGGGCCTCGAAAGCCGAGCTCATGGTGTTGGCGGTGTACATGCCACCGCAGGAACCGGTGCCGGGAATGGCGTTACGCTCGATGGCAATCAGCTGGTCTTCGTCGATAGCGCCGGCTGCGTGCTGGCCCACCGCTTCGAACACGCTGACGATGTTGAGATCTTCCCCGTCCAGCTTGCCGGGCAGGATGGTGCCGCCGTACACATAAATGGAAGGCACATTGGCGCGCAACATACCCATCATCCCGCCGGGCATGTTCTTGTCGCAGCCGCCGATTACCAGCACGCCGTCCATCCACTGGCCGCCGACGCAGGCCTCGATGCAATCGGCAATCACCTCGCGAGACACCAGGCTGTATTTCATGCCCTCGGTGCCCATGGCCATGCCGTCAGATATAGTCGGGGTACCGAACATCTGTGCGTTGGCGCCGGAATCCTTGAGCGCCGCCGCCGCCGCATCGGCCAGCGGCTGCAGGCCGGCGTTGCAGGGCGTGATGGTGGAATGACCGTTGGCCACGCCGATCATCGGCTTGTCGAAATCGCCGGCGGTGTAGCCCATGCCGTAGAACATGGAGCGGTTGGGGGCGCGCTCGACGCCCTGGGTAATATTGCGTGATCGTCTGTTACTGGCCACGGTGGTCTCTCAAGCCTCGTCGGTAAAGTCTGTCTGATGCACGGCGCATCGCCGGTACATTTATAGCAAGCCTAGCAGTAGATAGACGCCGGGACTGTCAACTTGCAGACACTTTGCTAAGGCACCGCTTTTTACAATCCTCTCCCTGCTGAGGCAGAATCCACGGCAGTGAGGGGATGAGCAAAGATGCTGGGATTACCCGGTTTACACAGCTGGATTGCGGGCCTGCCGGAGCCGGTGAGAGCCGCCGTATTCGCCGCCGCTACCCGCCGTCGGCTGACAGCGGGTGAGGCAGTCTATACCCTGGGCTCAAAACCGGAAGCCTGCTATATCATCGAGCGCGGCCGGGTGAGAATCTTCAACGTGTCGGACAGCGGCCGCGAAGTCACCCTGGGCGAATTGCGCGGCGGAGACTGTGTCGGCGAGGTGGGAATGATCGACGGCATGCCGCGCTTCAATACCGCGGTGGCCACTGAAGACTCCGAACTGCGGGTACTGGCCAGGGCAGACTTCGATCGCCTCTACGCATCCCACCCCGAGATTGCGCGCGAGCTGAATCGCCTGCTCGCCTACCGGGTGCGGTTTTTCTATATGCACGCTGAAGAGTCCCGTGCCCTGAGCCTGGGCCAGCGCCTCGCGCGGCTGCTGGCGCGCACCGCATACGGGGTCGGCATCCCCCAGGACAATGGCGAAATCCTTTTGGAAACCCTCTCCCAGGAAGCCCTGGCGAATATGCTGGGAGGCACCCGTCAGGCGGTCAGCCAGGAGATGAAGCGACTGGAACGCGCGGGCCTGCTGCGCACCAGCTACGGCAAGGTTTACGTTCGTGATCTCGCCGGACTGCTACAACCGGTGGAGGACCTGATCGGCGCCGAGGCGGTGGTGCCTACCTACCCGACAGAGTAGTCACAGCACCGCCTACCCGGCGAGTTGATTGAAAGTCAGGCGGGTACCGCGGGCGCGGTGCGCCGCCTGCGCCACCAGCAGCTCGGCGGTGGCCAGCGCATCCCACAGGGCGTTGTGGCCGTGGTAGTCGGGCAGGTGATAGCGGCGCCGACAGGCGCCCAGGGTCAGGTCGCCTTTCTTGAGGTGATGGTCGCGCCGCTCCAGCAGGCGCTTTTCCATCTGCAGCGTACACAGGTGGGGCTGCAATAGCGGGGCGCCGTGGTGGATCGTGCAGAGGCGGTCGAGATAGGCGAGGTCCAGCGGTGCATAGTGGAACACCAGTACCCGGCTGCGGGCGGCTTCCAGCAACTGGTCCAGGGCCTCGGCGGCTTCAATGCCCTCTGCCACTTCGCAGTCTCGCAACTGGTGAATGGTGGCGCTCTGCCCCACTGAGTTGGCGGCCCGAATCACCAGGTGCCGGGCCGAATCCAGGGCGATGGCGCCGTCGCGCACTACCACCCAGCCCAGGCTTAGCAGCTCGCCCTCTTCCGGGTCCAGGGAAGACATCTCGGCATCCAGCGCCAGGAACTCCAGCTCGCGCCAGTCAGCGCGCCGGGC
>JAZBPS010000420.1:0-6111 GCA_036353375.1 Halieaceae bacterium
ATCGGTTTCGGGCGACCGCTCAGGATCATGGGGTAGCACGATAGGAGGTACGTGACGGGATAGTTTCTTCCCGGACCGTCGACGGCCAGGGACGGCCGTCGTCGAGCGAGACATGGAGGGCCCACCCCGCTTCATCGGGTGCGTCACGCTTTTAGCGCGTCCGGGAAGAAACTATCCCGTTGCGTGCCGGTGGTACGAAGCACCACTCTTGAAAACAGCTGAACATATGACGCCGCAGGGGCCGGATGAACCTCTGCGGCGGTGGAGCGCTACTTGATGAACTCGCCCGCGTACCACTGGATCTGCTGGAGTTTGGTGTCCAGGTCGTGGTCGGGTTCCTGTTCGTAGACGTTGCGGAAGGCGATGATGACGTCGGTGACGCCCACGTCTTCCAGCGATTTGATGCCCTCGGGCGTGAACGCGTCGCGGCCCGTGGTGAACACCCGGAACGGCTTGTCCGCCGTGCCCAGTTCCTCGCGGAACGCGTTGATCTTTTCCATGTAGGCCGCCAGCTCATCGATAGTCGCACCCGCGCACATCCAGCCATCATTGCGGGCCGCACGCTTCAGCGCCACGTCCGCGTGGCCACCCACCAGAATCGGAGTGGGCTCCGTGGGAACCGGGTTCATCTTGTTGGCGGGCATGTGGTGGATTTCGCCCTCGTAGCCGAAGTAGTCCCCGGTTTCCAGACCGCGGAAAATATCGATCTGCTCGTCCAGCCGCTTGCCGCGCTTCTCAAAGGGCACCTGGGCCACGTCGAAGTCTTCCGACCAGGGGCTGATGCCCACGCCGAAGTCGAAGCGATTGCCGCTCAGCACATTGATACTCTGTACCTGCTTGGCCACGATGGCCGCCTGGCGAATTGCGAACTTGTAGACAAAGGTGGCGAAACGAATCTTTTCCGTGACGGCAGCCATAGCGGCCACGCCAATCAACGACTCGATGAACGGCTCGGTCTCCAGGAAGTGACGGCTGCCGTCGGCGTTGTAGGGATAGGTGGAGGTGCATTCTTTGGGATAGCAGATACTGTCGGGGATGGTGATCCCGGAAAAACCCGCCTCTTCGGCGGCCTTGGCCAGGGGAAGGTAGTGGCTGGGGTCACACATACCCACTTGGTAGCTAAAACGCATAACGGTCACTCCATGAAAGGGATTTGCTGCAGCAAGACTCATCAATGTAGCGCCAGCGTCCGACGCCTGCCAACTGAACCCCCTGCAGGCCCCCGCGGCAGGGGGAACTGGGCCAATTATTTGGTCTAGGCGCCCGGGGCAGACCGCCCGGGACGACGCCTTCAGGCATCGCGGTAGCGAACCCAGGCGCCCTCGGCGTCTTTCGATACCTCTATACGCAGCTGGTAGGCCGCGGCCAGGGTGTCGCTGCGTAGCACATCCAGGGTTGGTCCGTCCGCGATCACGTTACCCGCATCCAGCGCCAGCAGTCGGGTGCAGAATCGCGCCGCCAGTCCCAGGTCGTGCAGCACCACAACCATGGCGCTGCCCTGCGCCGCCACCTGCGCAAGCGTCCGCATCACCTGTAATTGGTGGTGCGGGTCCAGGGCTGCCACCGGCTCGTCCGCCAGCAACAAGCGCGGCTGCGCCGCCAGCACCCGGGCCAGCATCACCCGGGTGCGCTCGCCGCCGGACAGCTCGGTCACAATGCGCTGGCGCAGGTGTCTGACATCCGTAAGCTCCATGGCCGCTTCGATACAGGCGCGATCCTTATCCGCCAGGCCGGCCCACCAGGGTCGGTGGGGAATGCGGCCCAGCTCTACCACCCGCTCCACGGTCAGCGGCCAGTGGGCCGGCGCGCCCTGGGGCAGGTAGCCAATCTGCTGCGCTCGCTTCTTCTCGGGCAGCGTCTGCAAGGGAGCGCCGTCCATCAGAACTGCGCCCTGCTGGGCGTCGAGCAGCCCCGCCAGAATCCGCAGCAAGGTGGTCTTGCCCGCGCCGTTCGGACCAATCAGTCCCAGCACCTCGCCAGGTGCCACCGACAGGTTCACCGCCTGCAGCACCGGGTTTTCGGCAAAGCTGAAGCTCACAGACTCGGCACGCAACAGGCTCACCACTGGGTGCTCCGGGTACGCAGGATAATCCACAGGAAGAACGGGCCGCCGATCAGCGCCGTGATGACGCCCAGCTTCAACTCCACCCGCCCGCCGATTGCCTGCACCAGCACATCGGCCAGCACCAGCAGCAGAGCCCCGCCCAGGGCCGAAGTCCACAGCAGGCGCCGGGGCTGGTAGCCCACGAAGGGACGCAGCAGGTGCGGTACCACCAACCCGACGAACCCGATATTACCGCTGACCGATACCGCCGCCCCGACCGCGCAGGCCACCCCGCCCACCACCAGCCAGCGCCAGCGGGGGCTGCCGAAGCCCAGCGAGGCGGCCGTGTCTTCCGCCAGGCTCAAGGCGTCCAGGTAACGTCCCGTGGCCAGCAACAGGCCGCCGCCCGTAAGCATGAAGGGCGCGGCAATGGCCACATCCTGCAGGCTGCGATTGGCAAACGATCCCAGCAACCAGTAGAGCATTTCGCTCATGGCAAAAGGGTTGGACGCCACGTTCAATACCAGCGCAATCAGCGCACCGACAAAGGCATTCACGGCCATGCCCGCCAGGATCAGGCTGAAAAGGCTGGAGCGACTGCCCGTCAACAGGAACACCAGCAGCACCGACAAACCGGCGCCGATCATGCCCCCCAGGGGCAAGGCAAACCACAGCAGTCCTGCCAAGCCGGTGTACAGCACCAGCACCGCGCCAAACGCGGCGCAGGCGCTGACGCCAATAATGGCGGGGTCCGCCAGGGGATTGCGCAACAGCCCCTGCAGGGCGGCGCCGCTCATGCCCAGCACGCCGCCCACCAGCACCGCCAGCAGGACCCGCGGCAGGCGAATTTCCCACAAAACGGTCTCGCGCCAGGGCTCGCCGCCCGACACCAGCGGGTTCAGCCACACCTCGCCGTGGGCCAGGCCCAGCAATACGCCCAGCGCCAGCAGGGTCAACAGCGACAGCGGCAGTGCGGCAGCCTTCATTGCACGGCTCCGGCAGGACCGCGCGCCCGCGACAACTGCTGTGCGGCTTCAACCACGGTGGGGCCCACGCAGGCCGTCAGGTTGGCGGGCAGGGTCAGAACCTGCTGGTCCGAAAAGCGCCCGCGCAGGGCCGGGTGATCCAGCGCCTGCTGGGCCAGGGAATTGCGGTTGGCGACCAGGTCGTCGATCACCAGCAGGTCGGGCTCTGCCATCACCAGGCGCTCCAGCGACAGGGTCCCGTAGCTGGCAATGCCCTGCTCGGCGGCGAGGTTGCGATAGCCGGTCAGCGCCAACAAATCGTCCATCAGGGTATCCCGCCCCGGACTCACGCCCTGGGGGCCGTAGACCACCGCCAGTGGCCGCGGCATAGCCGAACGGGTTGATTGCGCCGCCACCAGGGCAAGCTGCTGCTCGATACGGTCGGCCAGGGCCGTGGCCTTTTCCGCTTCCCCCACCAGCGCGCCGAAAGCCTCCAGGTGGGGCCGCAGGCCGGCCAGGGTGAGCGGCACGTCCAATACCTCCACACGCAGTCCCAGCTGTCGCAGCAGGGAAACCACCTGCACGTCGCTGAACTGCCCCGCCAGCACCAGGTCCGGCGACAGCGGCACGATCTCTTCTGCCAGGCTGTGATTCAGGGGAATGTCCTGCACACGGTCCGCGAGGTAGGACATGTTCGGGTCCGCCGCCCAGTAGCTCAGGGAAACGATGCGCTCCGGGGCCACCAGCTCCAGCAGCAGCAGGTCGGTACACAGGTTAAGGGAGGCGATGCGTTGCTGGCATAACGCGGGCGGCGTCAGCAGGCTCAGGAATAATAGTGGTACCGCAAGGGCTCGCACCGGAACGGGGAGCTAGGCAGCGCAGACGCAGTTACGGCCTGCTTCCTTGGCGCGGTAAAGGGCCCCGTCCGCCGCTTTCAAAAGCTCCACCGGTGACTTCCGTGCAGAGGCGTGGAAGCTGGCGACGCCAGTACTCACCGTCACGATGCGGTCGCCGTTGGCATACTCGTGGGGAATGCCCAGGGCCTCAATGGCGTGGCGCACTTTTTCCGCCATCGCCTGGGCGCCCTTCAGGTCGGTGTCCGGCAGCACGCAGACAAACTCCTCGCCGCCGTAGCGGGCGCAGAAATCGGAGCCGCGCAACATTTTAGCCTGCAGGCACAGGGCGACCTGGCGCAGGCATTCGTCCCCGGCATCGTGACCGTAGCCGTCGTTATAGGCTTTGAAGTTGTCGATATCCAGCATCAACAGGCTGAGCGGGTCGCCGGAGCGAATCGCCCGCAGCCACTCGATTTCCAGCACCCGGTCGAACTCGCGCCGGTTGGGAATCTCGGTCAGGCCGTCGATGCGGGCCAGCTTGCCCAGCAGTTCCGTGGACTGCTTGTAGCGGGCCAGCCCGCGGGAGCGCGCCAGCCAGACCAGTGGGTCCTGGTCACCGTGCATATAATCCAGCGCGCCCAGCGACAGGGCTTCAACTTCCTTGCGGGAATCCGCGGTCTGGCTGTAGACCACCACGGGAATATGCTGGGTCACTTCACGGGCCTGCAGGCGGATACACAGCGGCTTGTGGCGCGGGTCGGACCCGTCCAGTATCACCAGGTCAGCCTCGGCGGCGGTCAGCGCCAGCAATTCCAGATCATCACTGAAATCAACCTGCACGATGGAGAATTCGGCCTGCTCCTGTGACGCGGTCTGTACCATCCCCACATTGCTGCCCACCACCAGGATGCAGCGGCGACGCGCCACTTCGCAGGTTGCCCCCAGGCGCACGTCGTCATCCAGCTGGCCCTGCAGAAAGGGCATCAGGCGAGGGATAGCGGGAAAGCCCAGCATACGTCCGCCTTCGCTGTTCACCATGGAGGGAATGCGCGTGTCGTAATCGCCGCCCTCCCATTCGGTTTGCCAGCCGTCGGTCATGGCGCGTTCTTCGTCGCCAAACTCGACGGGTGCCAGTCCGGCCTGCGCGGCCAGACCATCCAGAACCTCGCGGGAGGATATATCGACACCCTCGTGCCACAGTGCCCGGTACACCAGCGTGCGAAACAGCGGTAATCGTTCATCGCCGCGTCGCTCTATGGCAGCCACCATCAGGTTCGCGAGCTGGGTGTTGGGGCGCATGGGCGGTGTGATGATCTGCACCTCGGGCGCACGCTTGCGCACAGAGGCCACCTCTGCGGTCAGCTGGGTCTGTTCCTGGAAGCTGGAGGTTTTGCTGTCGACAAAGGGCAGGTGCTGCACGGTCTTCCAGCGAATTTCGAAGTCGCGGGCATAAACCTGCAGGCGCTCATTCAGCGCGTAACAGAACGGACAGTTGAAATCCCCAAATACCGTTATTATTGGATTGCTCGGCATGACCTGCAGTGTACACCAGCTTCAGCGGTCGCGGTGCACGATATAGTCGGCGATTTCGGCCAAAAGGAAAGCACGATTTTCAAACAGGTCCAGGGCCCCCTGGGCGTCCGCCAGCAGGCTGGCGGCCTTCTCCTCGGCCCCGGTCAAGCCCTGCAGGCTTACATAGGTGGGCTTGTGGTGCGCGGCATCCGCGCCGGCCTGCTTGCCTAGCGTCTCGCTATCGCCCGTGGCATCGAGGATGTCGTCGCACACCTGGAAGGCCAGGCCGATGGCGTCGGCGTAGTCGTCCAGCGCGGACAGCTCCTCATCGCTGGCACCGGCAGCAAGCCCCCCCATCATCACCGACGCCCGGATCAGCGCCCCGGTTTTCAGGCCGTGCATGGTCTCCAGGTGATCCACGTCGATTTGCCGCTCCACGGCGCCCATGTCGATGGCCTGGCCACCCACCATGCCGCGCAGGCCCGCCGCGGCGGACAGGGTTCGCACCAGGGCAATGCGGGTGTCGGCATCCAGCCCGGGCGCGTCGGTCAGCAACTCCAGGGCGCGGGCCTGCAGCCCATCGCCCACCAGGATGGCGGTGGCCTCATCAAAGGCCTTGTGCGTGGTGGGTTGGCCCCGGCGCAGGTCGTCATCATCCATGGCCGGCAGGTCGTCGTGCACCAGCGAGTAGGCGTGCACCATTTCAGCGGCACAGGCCACGTAATCCAGGGCGTCCGGTTCGCCATCGCCCCCG
>JAZBPS010000421.1:0-20010 GCA_036353375.1 Halieaceae bacterium
CCACAGAGTGCCCCTCCGAATGGAGGGGCAGGCGTTGGTCAGCTTACGCCATATTGGAAGCGGCGAAGTCCCAGTTGACCAGGTTCCAGAAGGCTTCCAGGTACTTCGGCCGCGCGTTGCGGTAGTCGATGTAATAGGCGTGTTCCCATACATCGCAGGTCAGCAGCGGCGTGACACCGTCGTGGGTCAGCGGCGTTTCCGCATCGTCGGTGTTGACAATGTCCAGGCTGCCATCGGCTTTTTGTACCAGCCAGGTCCAGCCCGATCCGAAGTTGCCCACGGCGCTGGCGTTGAATTTTTCCTTGAACTCGTCGACGGAGCCGAAGCTCGCGTTAATCGCGTCGGCCAGTGCGCCGCTGGGCGCTCCGCCGCCGTTGGGGCTCAGGCAATGCCAGTAGAAGGTGTGGTTCCAGACCTGGGCCGCATTGTTGAACAGGCCGCCGGAAGCACTTTTGATGATGTCTTCCAGTGATTTGTCGGCATCAGCCGTACCCTCTATGGCGGCATTCAGTTTGTCGACATAGGTGGCGTGATGCTTGCCGTAGTGAAAGTCCAGCGTCTCCTCGGAAATGTGCGGTGCCAGTGCATCGCGTGCGTAGGGAAGATCTGGAAGTGCGAAAGCCATGTTTTGCTCCTCATTGGTGGGTTTACAGGAAATACGCAGCCCGCCACTTTAGCGATCAGCTGTGTCAATCGTGTTTCACGACCCATGGCGGGGTGTATAATCTGCAGCGCATTCTAACAAAAGCAATGCGCGTCCTGTCCTTGTGCCCCGGCAGTCAGTCCACCGGGATCGCGCCAGGCAGGGTCACGTGCATCATTGAGGGGCACCCCATGGTTCTTGAATTCATTTTCCGTTGGTTTCACGTCATTTTCGGCATTGTCTGGATAGGCATGCTGTATTACTTCAACTTTGTACAGACCGAGTATTTCAAGGAAGCAGAGGCCGATGCCAAGGCCGATGCGATGAAGAAACTGGCGCCACGGGCGCTATGGTGGTTCCGTTGGGGGGCTTTGCTGACCTTTATTACCGGTGCCTATCTGTTGCACGCCGTGGGCGCTGACAAAAGCCTGATGGGCATGCCCATTATCTGGGTAGGGGCGCTGGCGGGCACGTTCATGTTCCTGAACGTATGGCTGATCATCTGGCCCAAGCAACAGATTGTGCTGGGTATGAAAGAGGGCGACGGCCCGGCGGCGGCAGCCAAGGCCGGACTGGCATCCCGCACCAATACGCTGTTCTCCGGCCCGATGCTGTTTGGCATGCTGGGCAGCAAGCACCTGTACATTTCAGATATCAGCAGCACCGGTGTGTATGCGGCATTTGCTGTGATCGTGCTTCTGGAGCTCAACGCGATCTTCGGCAAAATGGGTCCCATGGCCTCCGTCGTCGGTGTGGTCCATCTGAGCATTGCGCTGGCCGCTGCCATCTGGGGCATGCTCGCATTCCTGTAAATCCTTCAACCGCCGGGCCACTGGCCCGGCGCAACCTGCTGTTGTAGTCCGCTATGGCGAATAAACGTCCCGCTGATACACCGGGAGACCTCGACAATATTCCTTCCATGGTTCCGGCCCGCGACGAGGTGGCCAGCCGCCAGGCGCGCGGCGCTGCGCGCAACAAGCGCGCGACATCCTCCAGCGAGGGTGGCGCGGGCCTGTTGGCAAGGCTGTTTATCTGTATCGCCCTGGTGGTCGCTGCTGTGGCCTGTGCCTGGGCGTGGCAACTGCAGCAGTCGCTTGAGCGCAGCGACAAGCTGCTGCTGGAGTACGAAACCCGGATCGCTGACCTGGAAGCCCGTCTGTCTGACACCGACGAGGGCCTGAATGAATCCGCTGCCGCCATGTCGGTCAAGATCAAGGAACTGTATTCCGAGGTCGACAAGCTCTGGGCCTCGGCCTGGCGCCGTAACAAGGCGAAGATCGCCGACCTGGAAGCGAGCCGCGATGCGTTGAACAACAAGCTTGCCACGCTGGAGAAAACAGACGCCGCCTATTCCAGCCAGCTCAAATCCCTGGGCGGAGACCTGCAGAAGCTGCGAGACGTGGCAGGTGACCTGGATCGCCTTATAACCACCGCCGATGCCAACCAGGCGCTGCTGGAGCGTCTGGGTGACGACGTCAGTCGCGCGGCGCTGGAAACCAGCCGGCTGCAAAAACGCTTGCAGGACGCCGAGGAGTGGCAGGCATCCGTGGACGCGTTTCGTCGCCAGGTGAATCAGACGCTGCTGGAACTGCGTCAGGGCCTGCCCCCTGCCGCGCCGGCACAGGCACCACCGGCAGGCTAGTGCCGTCGGCACGCTTATTCTCAAAAGAGGGGTACCATGACAGTCATACGCCAGGACGATTTTATCGACAGCGTCGCTGACGCACTGCAGTTTATTTCCTACTACCACCCGCTGGATTACATCCAGGCGGTTCATCGCGCCTACGAAATGGAGCAGAACCCTGCGGCCAAAGACGCCATGGCGCAGATTCTGATCAACTCCCGCATGTGCGCCCAGGGGCATCGACCCATCTGCCAGGATACCGGGATCGTGACAGTGTTCCTGAAGATCGGGATGAATGTGCAATGGGATGCACAGATGTCGGTCGCCGATATGGTCAATGAAGGCGTCCGTCGTGCCTATCTAAACCCTGATAACGTGCTGCGCGCTTCCATACTGGAGGACCCGGCAGGCGCGCGGCGTAATACCCGCGACAATACGCCTGCTGTCATTCACATGGAGGTCGTTGAGGGCGACACGGTTGACGTTCAAGTGGCGGCCAAGGGGGGCGGGTCCGAGAACAAATCCAAGCTGGTGATGCTGAATCCGTCGGACAGTATTGTCGACTGGGTGCTGAAGACATTGCCCACCATGGGAGCGGGATGGTGCCCGCCGGGCATGCTGGGGATTGGCATTGGTGGCACGGCGGAGAAGGCGGCGGTATTGGCCAAGGAAGCGCTGATGGATCCGGTGGATATCCAGGAATTGCGCAAGCGTGGCCCTTCCAACCGCATCGAGGAGCTGCGCCTGGAGATCATGGATGGAGTTAACAAGCTGGGCATCGGTGCCCAGGGTCTCGGTGGTTTGACCACCGTGGTGGACGTGAAGATCAAGGATTATCCCACCCACGCTGCCTCTTTGCCGGTGGCTATGATCCCGAACTGTGCGGCAACCCGACACACGCACTTTGTGCTTGATGGCTCCGGTCCGGCGCTGCAGACGCCGCCGAACCTGGAAGACTGGCCGGACATTACCTGGGAGGTCGGTGAGGGCGTGCGTCGGGTGGACCTGAACACGGTAACCCGCGACGATATGGCCGAATGGAAGCCAGGCGATACCCTGCTGCTGTCCGGCAAGATGCTCACCGGGCGCGACGCGGCGCACAAGAAAATGCGCGAGCTGATCGAATCCGGAGAGGGGCTGCCCCCGGAAGTGGACCTCAAGGACAAGTTCATTTACTACGTGGGCCCGGTCGACCCGGTGCGCGACGAAGTCATGGGACCTGCCGGGCCTACCACCGCAACGCGTATGGACAAGTTCACCGATTTTATCCTGGAGCATACCGGCCTTATGGGAATGATCGGCAAGGCCGAGCGCGGTCCCACGGGCCTGGAGGCCATCAAGAAGCACAAGGCAAGCTACCTGATGGCAGTCGGTGGTGCGGCTTACCTGGTCTCCAAGGCGATCACAGAGGCCAGGGTGGTCGCCTTCCCCGAACTGGGGATGGAGGCGATCTATGAGTTTGAAGTCAAGGACATGCCGGTGACCGTGGCGGTGGACGTCAACGGCGAGTCGGTGCACCAGACCGGGCCGGCTATCTGGAAAAAGAAAATCGAAGAAGAAGTCCTGGAGCTGCTCTGAGGCATCCACGCGTTGTGCAGCTTCCGGCAGGGAGCATCCAGTGAGCCGGACATTCTACTGGCACGACTACGAAACCTTCGGCGTCGACCCCAGCCGCGACCGGCCGGTGCAGTTCGCCGGGCTGCGCACGGATGAGGATCTTAATGTCATTGGTGAGCCGCTGGTACTGTTCGCGGCGCCGGCCAGGGATGTGCTGCCGCATCCCGAGGCCTGCCTGGTCACGGGCATCACCCCCCAGCGTGCCCTCGCAGAAGGTGTGCCGGAGTATGACTTCATCCGCCGTATCCATGAGGAACTTGCCCGGCCGGGTACCTGTGGTGTGGGCTATAACAGTATCCGCTTCGATGATGAGGTGACCCGCTACACCCTGTACCGTAACTTTTACGACCCTTACGCCAGGGAGTACAAACAGGGCAACTCCCGCTGGGACCTCATCGATGTGGTGCGCATGGCCTGCGCCCTGCGCCCGGAGGGTATTGAGTGGCCTCGGGACGAGGACGGTCGCGTCAGCTTCCGGCTGGAGCGCCTCACCGAGGCCAACGGCATCAGCCACGCGGCCGCGCACGATGCCTTGTCCGATGTGCAGGCAACCATTGCCATCGCCCGGCTGCTGCGGGAGCGCCAGCCCCAGTTGTTTGACTATGCGCTCAGCCTGCGCAGCAAGGACGTTGCTCTGTCACTGCTGGACCTCGATGCCATGCGTCCGGTTCTGCATGTCTCCGGGATGTTCGGCGCCCAGCGTCACAATATTGCGCTGGTCGCGCCGGTAGTGCGCCATCCGGTCAACCGCAATGAAATCATCTGCGTCGACCTCGGCGCCGATGTTTCGCCGCTGGAGGACCTGAACGCCAGCGAGCTGGCTGCCAGGCTTTTTACGCCGACCGATCAGTTGCCGGAAGGGGCGCTGCGGCCCGGGATCAAAAGCGTGCACATCAATCGCTCACCGATGCTGATCACACCCCGCGTGCTGGATGCCGCCGCGGCTGAACGACTGGCGATCGACGCCGATGCCTGCCTTGCCAATCAGGCCCGCCTGCTCGCAATTCAGGGGCTGCGAGAGAAGCTTACGGATCTGTATCGACAGCGGCAGCACGCTGTCGTCACCGACCCGGACCGCATGCTCTACAGCGGTGGATTTTTCAGTGATGCCGACAGGCGGCAGATGGACCGGTTGCGCGAGGCAAGCCAGGAAGCACTGGCCAGCGAAAGCTTCGTGTTTGAAGACGATCGCCTGCCGGAAATGCTGTTTCGCTACCGTGCCCGCAATTTCCCGGACAGCCTCAGCGACGCTGAACGGGCGCAATGGGAGGAGCAGCGATTCCAGTACCTGACGGAACCGGACGCGGGAGCATCTATCACCCTGGAGGAATACCAGGAGCGTATCCAGACCCTGTCGGCCAGCGCCGGCGAGGCACACAAGCGCGTACTGGATGCCCTGCAGGACTACGGTGACAGCCTGCTGAGTCCCTGACGGCTCAGGCATTATTCCCGTTTTTCAGGCGGGGCCGCGGTCTATAATGACCCGGTAACGGTCGCACTGCCAGCAGCAGAGTGATCGCTCGGGCCTCAAGCACCCGTTCCATTCAACGTGTCACAGGACGTGTCATGCACTTCGCCGGTCAGCACATACTGTCAGTCAACCAGTTCGAGCGCGCGGACATAGACCGGATTTTTACGGTAGCCGACCGGATGCTGCCCTATGCGAGGCGGCAGAAGATCACCCGTGTACTGGAAGGCGCGATTCTGGGGAACATGTTCTTTGAGCCCAGTACCCGCACCCGGGTGAGCTTCGGCTGTGCCTTTAACTTGCTGGGGGGGGAAGTGCGTGAAACCACCGGCTTCGAGGATTCCGCCATCGCCAAGGGGGAGTCACTTTACGACACCGCGCGGGTGATCAGCGGCTACAGTGATGTGATTGCCATGCGCCACCCCGCCGCGGGTTCCGTTGCGGAGTTTGCAGCCGCCAGCCGCGTGCCGGTGCTCAACGGCGGCGATGGCCCCAACGAGCATCCCACGCAGGCACTGCTGGACCTGTACACCATCAAGAGCGAGATGCAGGGCCGGGGCGGCGGCGTGGACGGCTTGCGCATCGCGCTGATTGGCGACCTGCGCTACGGTCGCACCGTGCACTCGCTGTGCAAGTTGCTGTGCCTGTTCCGCGATATCGAGGTGCATCTCATATCGCCGCAGGAACTGCGCATGCCGGGCGAAATCTGTGAGGCCATGCGCGAGGCGGGCCACCGGGTCACGGAAACCGAGGACCTTGAGGACCACATTGCCAATGTCAATATTGCCTACTCCACCCGCATACAGGAGGAACGCTTCGGCAGTCGCGAGGAGGCGGATCTCTACCGGGGTCGCTTCCGGCTAAACCAGAACATCTATACCCAGCACTGTGAACCCAACACCGTGATTATGCACCCACTGCCACGCGATTCCCGCGCCGGTGCCCGGGAACTGGACGACGACCTCAACGACAACCCCAATCTGGCGATCTTCCGCCAGGCGGACAACGGGGTGGTGGTGCGTATGGCGCTGTTTGCGCTGGTGCTGGATGTAGCGGACAAGGTGGATCAGCAGAGCCGGGCGGTGAACTGGTATACCGGCAGCCGCTTCCTGGAAGACCAGGGCGGGGATTGAGCCGATGCAGCTCAAGTTCGGGGCCGCTGACGTACGACTTCTGGACGATGATGAGGTCTTCTCAGGCTATTACCGGGTACGGCGGTTAACGCTTGAACACCGGGCTTTTGCCGGTGGCTGGGCGGACCCGATCACCCGTGAGCTGTTCGAGCGTGGTGATGCGGTGGGCGTGCTGCCCTGGGATGTCGAGCGCGACGAACTGGTTCTGATTGAGCAGTTCCGGGTGGGGGCCATGCGCGGTGACGCCAGCCCCTGGATGTTCGAGATTGTTGCGGGCATTGTCGAACCCGGCGAGAGCGATGATGAGGTGGCGCGGCGCGAGACGGCGGAGGAGTCGGGGCTTGCCCTGCTGGACCTGGCGCCCAGCGTGAGCTTCTTCCCCAGCCCGGGCGCCTGCTCAGAGCACGTGCGGTTGTTTGTCGGCAGGGTGGACGCCGCGGCCGCGGGCGGTCTGCACGGCTGTGCGGATGAAGGTGAGGACATCCGCGTGCACCGCCTGCCCCGCGAGGACGTAATGGCGATGGTGGATGCCAACCAGATCAGCAATGGTCACACGCTGATGTCCCTGCTGTGGTTGCGTGTGCACGGGGATGCCCTGCGGCAGCGCTGGCTGGGATGAGACTGTTTCTCGGATTTGCACCGCAGTCCGCGGAGCGCGGGCTTTTCAGCCTCGGCGACAGGCTGGGTCTGGCGCGAGACGCGGACTTGCGCGCTGTGCCGCCAGAGAACTGGCACATCACGCTGGTGTTTCTCGGGGAGGTGCCGGAGCATCTGTTGGGCCGCTTGTCCGATGTTGTGAGCCGCGCTGCAGAGGGCGCTGCGCCGCTGTGCGGCGAACTGGACAGGCTGGCCTGGTTCCCCTCGGCATTGAAGCCGCGCTTGCTGGCCCTGTTGCTCAGCGCGCCCCTTGGGCTGTGGGAGCTTGAGGCCACTGTGACCCGCCGTCTGCGTGCTGAAGGTTTCCACTGTGAGCACCGCGATTACCGTCCCCACCTGACCCTGGCGCGCCTGCCACAGTCGCAGCGCAGCTTTGTACCGCCGCCGCTGCCGCCTGTGGCCGCCTTGCCGGTTGAACTTGACGCGATCGGACTCTACCAGAGCTGGCGTGGTGAGCGGCCCTACCGCCTGCTGCAGCAGTTCGAGCTGGGTTGATGAGCAGCGTATTGGAAGACAAGGCCGCCGATCCGGGTTTGCTGCGCTCCAGCGCCGTGGTGGGCAGTATGACCATGCTGTCCCGGGTGCTGGGCCTGTTGCGGGACATCGTGATTGCCAGCTTCATCGGCGCCACGGCCAACGCCGATGCCTTTTTTGTGGCCTTCAAGGTGCCCAATTTCCTGCGTCGCCTGTTTGCCGAAGGCGCCTTCTCCCAGGCGTTTGTGCCGGTACTGGCGGACTATCGTGAGCAGGGGTCCAGAGCGCTGGTGCAGGCACTGCTGGACCGGGTTGCCGGCGTCCTCGGTGGTGTGTTGCTGACACTGACGACCCTGATGGTGGTGGGTGCGCCCGTGGTGACCGCGGTGTTTGCGCCTGGCTTTGTCGCCGATCCTGAGAAGTATGCGCTTACCGTCGACATGATCCGCATTACCTTTCCCTACCTGTTCCTGATATCGATGACGGGGTTTTGCGGGGCCGTGCTGAACAGTTACGGGCGCTTCGCGGTGCCTGCATTCACGCCGGTGTTGTTGAACCTGTCGCTGATAGCGTCGGCCCTGCTGGCCGGTTCCTGGTTTGACCAGCCGGTGTTTGCCCTGGCCTGGGGTGTGCTGCTGGCAGGTGTCATACAACTTATGTTCCAGCTACCGTTCCTGTACCGACTGGAGCTGCTGCCGCGACCGCGTTGGGATACGGGTGACGAGGGCGTGCGGCGCATCGCAGCGTTGATGGTGCCCGCGCTGTTCGGGGTCTCCGTCAGCCAGATCAACCTGTTGCTGGACACCGTACTGGCCTCGTTCCTGCCCACGGGCAGCGTATCCTGGCTGTATTATTCGGATCGTCTGACCGAGTTGCCGCTGGGTGTATTCGGCATCGCCATCGCCACGGTGATACTGCCGCGGCTGTCAAAACTGCAGTCCGAGTCCGACCCGGCGCGTTTTGCCCAGACGCTGGACTGGGCGTTGCGCGCAGTCTTGCTGATCGGCTTTCCCGCGGCGGTGGCCCTCACCCTGCTGGCGAAGCCCATACTTATCACCCTGTTCCAGTACGGGGCGCTGGAAGCCGATGACGTGACCATGGCGGCCTACAGCCTGCGCGCGTACTGTCTGGGGCTGCTGGCGTTTATGCTGGTGAAGGTGCTGGCACCGGGATTCTACGCGCGCCAGGATATGGCGACGCCGGTGCGCATCGGTATCCGTGCCATGGTTGCCAATATGTTCCTGAACCTGGCCCTGGTTACACCGCTGTACCTGTATTTCAATCTGGGCCACGTTGGGCTTGCCCTCGCCACCAGCCTGGCAGCCTGGCTTAACGCGGGGCTGTTGTTCAGGGGGCTACAGCAGGTTGATGTGCTGGCGTTCCAGCCCGGCTGGCGCCTGTTCCTGCGGCGGCTGTTCGCAGCCACCGCGGTGATGGCGGCTGTACTCTGGTGGAACTGTCCGGACACGGCTGCCTGGCAGGGGCAGGACTGGCTCAATCGCAGTGCGACCCTGGGCGGGCTGGTGCTGGCGGGCTTCGCGACCTATATCCTGGTGCAGTTTGCCATGGGTACCCGGCCGCGGGATTTTTCTGGTCAAATGCCGCCGTGATTTGGCTATAATGGCGCGCCTTGATCAGGCACTGTCCCCTTTATCCATGGAGCTAATACGCGGTCTGCACAACCTGCGGGACAGGCACCGTGGGTGCGTCGCCACCATCGGTGCTTTTGATGGCGTGCACCAGGGCCATCAGGCTGTGTTGCAGCACCTGCTGGAGCGCGCCAGGGCCATGGGTCTGCCGTCCACAGTGATACTGTTTGAGCCGCTCCCCCGGGAGTACCTGAACCCCGAGGCGGCACCGGCGAGGCTGATGAGCTTTCGCGAGAAGTTTGACGCCATGGCGGCCCTGGGCGTGGACCGGGTCCTGCGGGTCCGCTTCGACGAGGACCTGCGCACCATGTCGGCACTGGCATTCATCCAGCGCATTTTCGTAGACGGGCTGGGGGCACGTTATGTCGTGCTCGGCGATGACCTGCGTTTCGGTCACGACCGGGAAGGGGACTTTGACCTTATGCGCGCGGAGGGACAGCGCCACGGCTTTGAGTGCATGCCTACTCCCACACTGGATGTGGCGGGGGAGCGGGTCAGTAGCACGCGCATACGCGAGGCGCTGGCGCGCGCTGATTTCGCGCTGGCCGAGGAACTGTTGGGCAGGCCTTACAGCATATCGGGCAAGGTGGTTTACGGTGACCAGCGCGGCCGCACGCTGAGTGCCCCCACGGCCAACCTGCTGCTGCATCGCCTGCGATCTCCCTTGTCCGGCGTCTATCAGGTGCAGGTACAGGTCGCCGGGGAAGCGGGTCTGCGGCCCGGGGTCGCCAACGTGGGCCGGCGGCCCACGGTGGGTGAGCAGTTTCGCGCCAGCCTGGAGGTGCACCTGCTGGATTACGCCGGCGACTTGTACGGCAAGCGATTGCATGTGCGCTTCCTGGAGAAGCTGCGCGATGAGCAGAAATTCGACAGCATTGACTTGCTGGCAGAGCAGATACACAGGGATATCGCCCGTGGGCGAGAGCTTTTCAACCTATGAGTGACTACAAAAGCACGTTAAACCTTCCGCAGACGGACTTCCCCATGAAGGCGAGTCTGGCCCAGCGCGAGCCCGAGCGCCTGAAACAGTGGCAGGCGCAGGATCTGTACGGACAGCTGCGCGCCGCCCGCGCGGGTCGGGAAAAATTCATTCTTCACGACGGGCCTCCCTACGCCAACGGCGAACTGCACGTGGGGCATGCGGCCAACAAGATTCTCAAGGACATCGTGGTCAAATCCCGCAGCCTGATGGGGTTTGACGCGCCCTATGTGCCGGGTTGGGATTGCCACGGACTGCCGATCGAGCTGAATGTTGAGAAAAAGGTTGGAAAGCCGGGGGTCAAGGTCACGGCACACGAGTTCCGGGATCGCTGTCGTGAGTACGCAGCTTCACAGGTGGACGGCCAGCGCGAGGATTTTGTGCGCATGGGGGTGCTGGGCGCCTGGCAACAGCCCTACCTGACCATGGACTTCAGCTTTGAGGCGAACGTGCTGCGCACGCTCGCGGAAATCATTGCCAACGGGCACCTGCACAAGGGTGCCAAGCCGGTGCACTGGTGCCTGGATTGCGGTTCGGCCCTCGCCGTCGCGGAGGTGGAGTATGAAGACAAAACCTCCCAGGCCATCGACGTCGCCTACCGCGCCGTAGACCAGGCGGCACTGCTGGCCCTGTTTGGTGTTGAGGGCATGGATGTTTCCATCCCTATCTGGACGACAACACCCTGGACGCTGCCCGCCAGCATGGCGGTGTGCCTGCACCCCGCGCTGGAATACAGCCTGGTGCTGTCGCAGGGCCGGGGGCTGGTTGTGGCCAGCGATCTGGTAGAGCAGGTGTGCGCCCGTATCGGCTGGGAGGATTATGAGCAGGCCGGCAACTGCACCGGCGCGGCGCTGGAGGGGCAGCTGTTGCAGCACCCCTTCTACGACCGGCAGGTGCCTGTGATCCTGGGCGAGCACGTCACCACCGAAAGCGGTACCGGGGCAGTGCACACGGCGCCCGGGCACGGCCACGACGACTATATCGTTGGGCAGAAGTACGGACTGGAGGTGCTGAACCCGGTGGGTGACAACGGCGTTTACCTGCCCGACACAGAGATCTTTGGCGGCCAGCACATCAACAAGGCCAACGCCGCCATCATTGCGTTGCTGGGTGAGCGCGGCGCGTTGTTGCATTGCGAGGATTACCACCACTCCTATCCCCACTGTTGGCGCCACAAGACCCCGGTTATCTTTCGCGCCACCCCGCAGTGGTTTATCTCCATGAAGCAGAACCACCTGCTGGAGCAAGCGCTCAAGGCCGTGGACAGTATCGAGTTTGCGCCTGACTGGGGCCGCTCGCGGCTGACTGCCATGATGCAGGACCGGCCCGACTGGTGCATCTCGCGGCAGCGCACCTGGGGTTCGCCTATCCCGCTGTTTGTGCACCGGGAGACAGGCGAGCTGCATCCCGATACGCCCGCGCTGATTGAGCGGGTGGCAGAGAAGGTAGAGCAGGGCGGTATCGACGCCTGGTTTGAGATGGATGCCGTGACGCTGCTGGGCGAAGACGCGTCCAGTTACATAAAAAGCACAGATACCATGGATGTCTGGTTTGACTCGGGTGTTACCCACGCCTGTGTGCTGCGCAAGCGCGAGGAGCTGTGCTATCCCGCCGACCTGTACCTGGAGGGCTCGGACCAGCACCGGGGCTGGTTCCAGCACGCCCTGCTGACCGGCATCGCCTCCACGGGCGAAGCGCCCTTCAAGGCATTGCTCACCCACGGCTTTACCGTGGATGGACAGGGGCGCAAGATGTCAAAGTCCCTGGGCAATGTGATGCCGGCGCGCAAGGCACTGAACGAGCTGGGTGCGGATATCGTCAGGCTGTGGGTCGCGGCCACGGATTACCGCGGCGAGCTGGCCTGGTCGGACGAAATCATCAAGCGTACCTCGGACTCGTATCGGCGCATTCGCAACACGGCGCGCTTCCTGCTTGCCAACCTGAATGGCTTCGAACCGACAGCGCACACCGTATCCGCAGACGACCTGCTGCCGCTGGACGCGTGGATGATACGTCGCACCGCCGCCCTGCAGCAGGAAATTATCGCCGACTACGAGAATTACCAGTTTCACCTGATTTACCAGAAGCTGCACAACTTCTGCGTGACGGATCTGGGTGGGTTCTACCTCGATATCATCAAGGACCGTCAGTACACCACCCGCGCGGACAGCTTGCCGCGGCGCTCGGCGCAAACTGCCCTGCACCAGGTCGCCGAGGCCCTGGTGCGCTGGGTGGCGCCGATTCTTTCCTTCACCGCCGAGGAAATCTGGGAGAACCTGCCCGGCCAGCGGGAGGACTCCGTGTTCCTCGCCGAGTGGTTCGACGGGTTCACCGAGGCCGCCGACGGCGGCTTCGATGACGCCTACTGGCAGCAGTTGATTGCCGTGCGGGACGCGGTCAATCGCGAACTGGAAATCCAGCGCGGCAACGGGGTTTTGAAAGGCGGGCTGGATGCTGAGGTGACGCTTTACTGCGGCGAGGCGCTGGCGGAGCAACTGCTGCGGCTTGGGGATGAATTGCGCTTTGTATTGATTACCTCGGAGGCCAGGGTGCGTCCGCTGGCGGATGCTCCGGCGGACGCCGCCAGCAGCGAGGTGGATGCGCTGGCCCTGACGGTCGCCATCAGCGAGCACGACAAATGTGAGCGCTGCTGGCACCGCCGCCCGGATGTGGGTGCGCATGCGGCCCATCCAACACTGTGTGGCCGCTGTGTGGAAAACGTTGATGGCGCGGGGGAGCAGCGGCGCTTTGCGTGATACTTATCGGCCCTGGCTCTGGTTTAGCCTGGTCGCCGGCGTCGTGGCCCTGGACCAGGCCAGCAAGCTGCTAGCGCTGGCGCAGCTCGACTATGCGCAGCCGGTCGAAGTGCTGCCGGTGTTGAATATGACGCTGCACTTCAATCGCGGCGCCGCCTTCAGCTTTCTCAGTGACGCGGGTGGCTGGCAGCGCTGGTTCTTCAGTGCGATAGCGCTAGCCGCCAGTGCGGTGCTGGCGGTCTGGCTGCTGCGGCTGCGGCGCGGTGAAACCCTGCTGGCGGTCAGTCTCAGCCTGATCATGGGCGGTGCGCTGGGCAACCTCTGGGACAGGCTGCAATACGGGCACGTGGTGGACTTTATCTCGGTCCACTACCATAACTGGTATTTCCCGACGTTCAATGTGGCAGACAGTGCGGTCAGCGTCGGCGCTGCCCTGATGATTCTGGATGCGATTCTGCAGGCACGGCGGGCGCGGGGGGAAGCGTGAGCGCCGGACAGGCGCTGCGACAATGTGATGACGGAGTGTGAACAGGACGTGATGAGCGAGGAAAACGTCAGTATCGGAGAGGGTACCCGTGTATTCCTGAATTTCGCCCTCAGTCTGGAGGATGGTTCCGAAATCGATTCCAACTTCCAGGGCGACCCGGTCAACTTTGTGGTGGGCGACGGCAGCTTGCTGCCGGGTTTCGAGAGCCTGCTGATGGGGATGCAGCCGGGTGAGCGCCAGATCTTCACGGTGGAGCCCGAACACGCCTTTGGCATGCCCAATGACAGCAACGTGCAGCAGGTGCCCCGTGAGCATTTCGATGAAGACACCCCCCTGGAGCTGGGGCTGTTGTTCTATTTCGCCGATGCGGCGGGTGGCGAGGTGCCCGGGCTTGTTGTCGCCATAGATGACGAGGACGTCACGGTGGATTTCAACCATCCGCTGGCCGGCAGGCGCATTCTGTTCGATGTGCTGGTCCACAGGGTAGAGGCGGCGGAACTGCACTAGGTGGCAGCCACATGCGGCCGCGTCGTGTTACAGTTTCACTGAGTTAGCAGCAGTGGCCGGGATGACAGTCTGTCGTCCCGCGAGAGAGGTACCCATGGAGATCAAATTGGCCAACCCGCGTGGCTTCTGCGCCGGCGTTGACCGGGCAATCGCCATCGTTGATCGCGCGCTGGAAGTGTTTGGCGCGCCCATCTACGTGCGTCACGAAGTGGTGCACAACAAGTTTGTTGTGGATGACCTGCGTGCGCGGGGCGCGATCTTTGTCGAAGAGCTGCATGAGATACCCGATGACAACACCGTGATCTTCAGTGCCCATGGCGTATCCCAGGCGGTGCGCGCGGAAGCCGAACAGCGCAGGCTGAAGGTGTTTGACGCCACCTGCCCGCTGGTCACCAAGGTTCATATCGAGGTGACCCGCTATGCCAGAGAGGGGCGCGAATGCATCCTGATCGGCCACGCGGGCCATCCGGAAGTGGAGGGCACCATGGGGCAGTACGATGCCTCTGCCGGCGGTGCGATCTATCTGGTGGAAGATGAAAGCCAGGTAGAGACACTCGATGTGCGAGACCCGGACCGGCTCTGCTACGTTACCCAGACGACGCTGTCCATGGATGACACGGCGCGGGTGATAGACGCGCTGCGCAGGCGCTTTCCCCGGATTGAGGGCCCGCGCAAGGACGACATCTGTTATGCCACCCAAAACCGTCAGGACGCCGTCAAGGAACTTTCCGGAGACTGCGACCTGGTGCTGGTGGTGGGCTCCACCAACAGCTCCAACTCCAATCGGCTGCGCGAGCTCGCTGAGCGTATGGGCGCCGATGCCTACCTGATAGACACGGCCCAGGCCATCGATCCCAGCTGGCTTGAGGGAAAGTCCCGCATTGGTGTCACGGCGGGCGCATCGGCACCCGAAATTCTGGTGCAGGAGGTGGTGCAGCGCCTCGCAGACCTCGGCGCCACGGCCCCCGTTGAGATGGTGGGCCGCCCGGAAAATGTCACGTTCTCCATGCCGCGAGAGCTGCGGATTCCCGTGAGCGAGGTGGAGTAGTCCGCAGGCCCCGGGTGCGGGAAGTCTCGGCGCCAAACGGGAATCCGTCACACTTTTGGGCTTTTTCCTGCCGTTTATCCGTCTATAGCGCCGTTCATCGGCACCTCTGTTTGCATTTTTCCCTGAATTGCTATTCTCCAGCGTAACTAGCGTTGGGGTAATCCCGTTTTGGCACAAGTACAGCAACAGACAGCACAGCAGATCCGGCAGCGGCCCCGGCAGGGCGTTGCTGGCTATACGCTGATCGAAATGCTGATTGCGATGGTGATTGTCGTGCTGCTGGGCACCTATGTGGGCCCGACTTTCTTCGACGCGGTCAACCGCAACCGCCAGCAGTCGGCGCTGGGTGACATGTTTGCCATGCTGGGTACCGCCCGCAGCGAAGCGGTGACCCGGCGCGTGAGTGTGGCTGCCTGTGCCAGCCCCGACGGTGATGCCTGCAGTGGCTCTGACTGGGAAAGTGGCTGGATTGTTTTCGCCGATGACGGCAACGGCGGCGGTACGCCGGATGACGGTGCGCGCCAGGCCGGTGAAGAATTGATCCGTATCGGCCAGGAAATCGGCGGCGGCGTGACCGTGAGAACCCGCAACTTTACCACCGCAGGTGTCGTCAGTTTTGACCTCAACGGCATGGCGGCAGAGCGCGGTACCTTTGTCGTTTGCCGCGACGACCCGCAGCAGGCCAGTGGCATTGTCCTCAATCGCTCCGGGCAGCCGCGGATGGCCGTGGATGAGGATACACCGGAGAACCGGATGATTGAGGCGGACGATGGCTCGGAGGTGAACACATGTCCGTAGCGAGCAGACGTATGCCATCGCGCAGGCCCCTGGCAGCGCAGGGCGGTTTCAGCCTGATTGAAGTGCTGGTGTCCACGCTGGTACTGACCGTGGGTATCCTGGGCGTGGCCGCGATGCAGATGATGAGTTTCCAGACCAACCAGAGCGCTTATATGCGCTCCCAGGCGGTCTATCTCGCCCAGGACATGCTGGATCGCATTCGGGCCAACCCGGATGGCTACCGCAATACCACGGTGTACAACGCCGTGGACACCGACAACGGTTCAACCATTCCGGGCTCGCCCAACTGCATCGCTACGCCGGCGGGCTGTTCCCCCACCCAGATGGCGCAGCAGGATTTGCGGGAGTGGTCACAGAACTTCGTCAACACCCTCAACGTGGCAGATTTTCGTCCGCGCCTGCTGAACGGCCGCGGCATCGTGGAGCGCGTCACCGCGGGTGGGAATGATTTCACCGTCACCGTGTCCTGGGATGATAGGGACTACGACGATGCCGGCAACCTCACCCGGGACCGGGTCACGCGGCAGGTGTCTTTCACCGCGACCCTGAACTAGGCCCGAGAAGCTTATGACTATGCCAACCACAGTATGCATGCAGCGACGCCAACGGGGCATGTCCCTGATCGAACTCATGGTGGCCATGGGGCTGGGCCTGTTCCTGATCGCCGGCGTGGTCAACGTGTTCCTGGCCAACAAGAGTTCCACCCAGTTGGAGACCTCGCTGGCGCGGCTGCAGGAAAACGGCCGTATTGCCCTGGACCTGTTGGTCGCGGACATTCGCGACGCCAACTACATCGGCTGCAACTCGGGCAACGGGAGCCTGACAGTGCTGGCGACCGGCGTGACGTGGAACGGCGTCGAAGGCTTCGAGCGTCGCACCGCGGGCTGGGCACCGCCGTTGGGCGCCGTCCTGAATGTCGCGATCGGCTCCACCAATCGCACCGGTAGCGACGTCCTGAGCCTGCAGCACGGGCGCACGCTGGTGAACCCGACGTCCGCGGCCATTGTGCCGGGCAGCACCGCGATACCGGTGGCGGGCAACGCCGAGTGTGTGCGCCAGAATGACCTGGTGGTTGTCTCCAACTGTGTGACGGCTCACCTGATCCGCGTGACCAATACGCCGGCCTGCGATGGCAGCGCCACCAGCTATGAATATGCGCTGGGATCGAACAATCCCGCGTCGATCGAGCCCGGCTATCCGCCGAATACCGAAGTTATGCAGTTTTTCGAGAAAACCTGGTACGTGCGGGACACCGGCCGGGAGCGCAATGACATCCCCGTGTTTGCCCTTTATCGCATTGAAAACAATGTGGAAGAGGAAATGGTGGAAGGGGTTGAGTACCTGCAGGTGTTGTACGGGCAGGAACTGGCCTCGGGCAATATTCGCTATGTTCCGGCGAGTGACGCCTCACTGGTTCTGGACGAGGTGGTGGGCATTCGCGTGGGCATCCTGATGCAGAGCTTCGAGCCGGTCCGGGACGCAGCCGATACCGCGGCCTACCAGGTGCTGGACGAGTCCATTGGCAGTTCAGGCACCACCTACACACACAATGGGGATCGCGCCCTGCGGCGCGTTTTCCAGACGACGGTTCTGTTTCGCAACTGAATCGGGGACAGGGTTTCATGAAAGGGTTACAGACAATGAAAAGGCCATTACAGCGTTCCTCCAGCCAGCAGGGTGCCGTGCTGATTGTGTCGCTGATCATGTTGCTGATCACAACCTTCGTGGGCTTCTCCGCCATGGAGACCAGCAACCTGGAAGCAAAAATGGCGACCTCCCGGGAACTGCAGGAACTCACTTTCCAGTCTGCCGAGGCAACCATAGAGTTTGCGCTCGACGATCTGCCTTTACTTTCCAGTGCCTACGCCGTCGGACTGCAGGGGAGCCAGAACTGGCCCACGGCTAAATACCAGTTTGACGACCCGGAAATTAACGCCAACGCGCGCGTGGAATTCATGAACAACGCCAACTCGCTGGGTTACTCGATTCGCAAGGGTGCCAGCGGTATTGCCACCTACTACTACCAGGTGATCGGCAGCGCCGATCGCAATAACACCAATATCAGCAGCGTGCATACCCAGGGTATCTACGTTGAAGGCCCGAGCTTGAACTGAGCGCAACGACGCTTGGAGGACATGACCATGTACAAGGTAATGACGACATTCACCCACGCTGCGACCCGCCTGTTGAGCGGGCGGCGCCTGCGCTCTGCCACCGCCGCATTTTTCGGCGGCCTGATTGTGGCGGCGCCGGTGTGGGCCGACGACACGGAAATTTTCTTTGGCGACGTCTCGGAAAACGCGGCGGCCCCCAACCTGCTGCTGATTGTAGATACCTCCGGCTCCATGGGAAGCCGGGTAGCCGGCACCGGTAAAACCCGTATGCAGAACGTGCAGGAAGGCCTGCACCTGCTGCTGAACAGCCTCAACAACGTGAACGTGGGCCTGATGCGCTTCAGCAACCCCGGCGGCCCGGTGCTCTACCAGATTGAGAACATCGACAAGAACATTTTCGAGGAAGTCCTGATCGACGTGACCGCGTCAATACAGGACGATGATGACGACGCCCAGGAAATCGTCGACACCGGCGATATGATCATCGACGGCGAGAAGCTGGAGATGGTGCAGACCATCGTCGGCACCGCCACGTCTTTCGTGCGCCCCATCCAGAACGGCAGCGACGACGCCGAGGAAGAGACCTGGATCGGCGCCGGTGACAACGTGTTGCGGATCAACTCAGACCTTGAACTTACCCACGATGACGGCCGCTGGAACCGCCTGCACATTGTTGGCCTGCGCTTTACCAACCTCAACATACCGCCAGGTGCGATCATCACCGACGCGTTTATCCAGTTCAAAGTAGACAACGTGACTGCTGGCGGCGCCGCTGAGATGCGGATCACCGGCGAGATGGGCGATGCCAGACCGTTCCAGGACAGTTTCCGCAATATCAGCCGTCGCAACCGCACCAGCGCAAGTGTGGACTGGACCCTGACCCAAACCGCCCGCGATGAGATTATCTCGACCCCCAGCCTCACTCCAGTAGTGCAGGAGATTGTCCGTGACAATCCCAACTGGCGTGGCGACGGTGGGCTGGTGTCCGACATGGTATTCGTTTTTGAACGCCGCCCGGGTTCAACGTCCGTGGCTGAACACGACCTTCAGTCCTATGATCGCGGCGATTTTGAACCGCGGCTGAGTGTGTCCTACTACGTCGGCTCCCCGCCCAAGCAGCTGGAAACCCTGACGGGGCTGCGCTTCGCCAACGTCAATGTGCCTCAGAATGCCAAGGTCACCAGTGCGTATATCGACTTTACCTCGGCACAGACCGATTCAGCGGTGGAAACCAACCTGCGGATTCACGGCGAGCTGAGTGGCAATGCCGCACCCTATTCGGCCGGCGCAAAAATTTCCTCCCGCACGCCAACGTCTGCAGCGGTAGATTGGAAAGAGATTCCCACCTGGGACGAGAACAACCAGACCCATACCACGCCTGACCTGCGCGAAGTCGTGCAGGAGATGGTGAACCAGGCGGACTGGTGCGGTGGCAACGCTATGGCCTTCAAGCTGGAGGGCGAGGGCCTTCGCTACGCCTGGGCCCGGGATGAACGCAATGGCCTGCAACCCGTATTGCGGGTGCAGTACGACCAGGCCTCCATAGAGGCCGGTAAGTCCTGCGCCAGGGCGTCGATTTCCAAGCAGATCACCCGCAACCTGGACGACGTGGAGGAAGACGGCCGCAATGTCTGGACCGGCTCCAACGACCTTGACCTGCAAAGCACCTCCCGTCGCGTGGGCCTGCGCTTTACAGACCTGCAGGTGCCCCAGGGCGCGAAGATTCTCTCTGCCTACCTCGAGCTGTACGCCGAGGATGATGCCGATGACGACCCCACAACGGTGCGCATTGAAATCCAGAATACAGACGACGCCGAGCAGTTCACCAACAACAACGGTACGGTGGACGGCCGCAGCTGGGGTGCACAGACTGACTGGTCCTTCAGCAACCGCTGGCGGGAGGAACGCTCCTACCGCAGCAGCGATATCGGCAGCCTGGTGCAGTCGGTGGTCAATCGCGGCGGCTGGGATATCGGCAATGCCATGGCCTTCCGGCTGCGCAAGCAGAGCGGTGAGAACCGCCGGGTGCTGCCCTACAATGAGGATCCGGTTCGGG
>JAZBPS010000422.1:0-9732 GCA_036353375.1 Halieaceae bacterium
ATCGGTTTCGGGCGACCGCTCAGGATCATGGGGTAGCACGATAGGAGGTACGTGACGGGATAGTTTCTTCCCGGACCGTCGACGGCCAGGGACGGCCGTCGTCGAGCGAGACATGGACGTCATGCTTTTAGCGCGTCCGCAAAATACCTGATGCCGTGCGTGGCCGTGCTACGCAGCTTCCATCCCGACTTACACCAATCGCAAAATGACGTGGCTGTCAGGCCAAGCGAAGAGAAACGTTTCGGCTACCGCCAACTGGTAATCGGCGTGCCTTCCTCGTCGTTGATGGCATCTACCGCCCGCAGGCCCTTTTCTCCCGGCAGGTAGAAATCACCCGCCGGGGCTGCCGTGCCCGGGGGGGCGCCCGGCACATTGCTCGGCAAGTCTGCTGCGTCTTCCTCATCGACCAGCGTGGGCGTAATGTCCGCCGGTCGCTGCTTCGCTTTAAGTTCGATGAACTCGTCCAGGCTTTCCACCAGCAGGTACGGGTTGAACGCCTTTTCCTCACGAATTGTGCTCAGCGGCCAGCCCTTGAAGTCCCGGCCCGGGTAGACAATCGTCTCCTCCGCCAGCTCTCCCAGGATATTGTGCAGGCTGTCGTAGTGCATGCGCGGGTTGCTGGTGGGCTGGTTGCTCAGGCCCACCGTGCGCACCAGCAGCGTGTCGCCGGTGAACACCGCGCTGCGTCCCGGCCGCTCAATCAGGAAGCTGTAGGAGTCTTCCGTGTGGCCCGGCGTATGCAGCACGTGCAGGGCCATATCGCCCACCTTGACACTGTCGCCGTCGGCGACCCGGCGGCTGATGTCCTCGCTGGGGCTTTCCTGGCCCGCGATGGTTTCGCAGTGCCACAGGGCGCGCAGTTGTGGCAGCGCGCTTTTGTGGTCGTCGTGGGTGTGGGTGTCTATCGCGGCTGTCAGCACCAGGCCCAGTTCGTTGAAGAGCTGGACATAGTCCTTCATCTTGCCCAGCACCGGGTCAATCAGTGCCGCTTCCTGGCTTTCAGGATCCGCCAGCACATAGGTGTAACCAAAGGTGGCGTGATTGAACAGTTGTCTCAGCAGCATGTTGCGCTCCTGTTGCAGCCCCGACTGCACGCCGGGCGGGTGCAGGGTTTGGCGGCGTGTGTTTTCACCGTTAACTATAGGCGCTGGCGGGTTGTCCTGCCAGAATACTGACCCCCGCGCGTCCGTTTGTGTGAACGGGTGCGGGTTTTTGATCTACACGCAGTGAGCTTTCTATGCCTGTCCTTCCTTCGGCCACAGCTGGCCAGCGCGCCCGGCTGCGCGTTACCGCCTCGCTTCCCGCGTGAATACGCTGATCCTCTACAGCCTTACCGTGCTTATCTGGGGCACCACCTGGATCGCCATCAAGTATCAGTTGGGCGAGGTGGCCGTGCTCGCGTCCATCGGGCATCGCTTTGCCCTGGCCTCACTGTTGATGTGGCTGCTGCTGTGGGTCACCGGTCGCCTGCAAGTGCTGCCCCGGCGCCACCAGCCTTTTCTCATCCTGCAGGGCCTGTGCCTGTTCTGCGGCAATTTCTATTTTGTCTACTCGGCGGAGCTGGTGCTGACCAGCGGTCTGGTGGCGGTGGTGTTCGGCACGCTGATGTTTGCCAATGTGGTGAACAGCGCCCTGTTCCTGCGGCTGCCGGTGCGGCCACAGGTTGTGCTGGGCGGGTTGGTGGGCCTCGCGGGGATCGGGCTGGTGTTCTGGCGCGAGCTGCGGGCGTTTGACCTGACCGACCGGACCTTCGTGGCGGTGCTGTATTGCCTGGCGGGCACCTGGCTCGCCTCCTTCGGCAACATTATCGCCGCGCGCAACAGCCTGCAGCAGGTGCCGCTGCTGCCCGCCACCGCCTGGGCCATGAGCTACGGCACTGCTGCGACCTATGGGGTGGCCCTGCTCACCGGAACCCCTATAACCATAGCCTGGCAGCCGTCCTACTTGCTGGCGCTGGCGTTTTTGTCCGTGTTTGGCTCGGTGGTGGCATTCTGGGCCTACCTGACCCTGATCGGGCGTATCGGCGCCGACCGGGCGGGTTACGCCAATCTGTTGTTCCCGCTGGTGGCGCTGGGTATTTCCACGGCGCTGGAAGGGTACCGCTGGACCCTGTTGGCGGCGGTCGGCATCGCCCTGGTGCTGGCGGGCAACTGGCTGGCGCTGGCCAGCAATCGCCACCCACGGACGGCCTGATGCAGGCGGTTCGGTTTGCGCTAGACTGCACGGAACACTGATTCGCCGGGAGGCGCCCATGGCAGGTTTTACCGTCAGTCGCCATTACACCCGTCCTCGTGACGAAGTTCGCGCTGATGCCGAGGCGCTGGCTGCGGAACTCGAAGACAAATACGGTATCCGCGCCCGCTGGCAGGGCGACACCGTGACCCTGCGTGGCAACGGTGTGGAGGGGCGGCTGGAGATCGACGCTGAAACCGTGCAGGTCACGGTCACCCTGGGGCTGCTGGCCCGGGCGTTTGAGCGCCCCCTGCGGCGCATTGTGGACGAACACATGGACCGCTACGTGGGCTGAGTCCCGCTAGCCGGGAAAAGGCTGCACACCCGCCAGCGGATCGCTGGCCTGCACCTGCCGCAGGAATGCCTCGCCCAGGGCATCGCTGGCATCCGCGCAGGTTTGCCAGTAGCGAATCCGCGCCTCCTGCTCCATCTTGCTGAAGTCACTCCGGTCGGGAATCTTGCCCTGGGGCAGGGTGGCCAGGTAGGCGTCGGAGGGACACAGCAGCACCACCTTGTCGAGCAGGTCCGCCGGGGTCTTGCGCCAGGGCAGGAACTTGTCGAACCAGCCCGGCGTGATGGCCGCGCGAAAGTGGGGATACAACACCAGCCCCTTGCCGCGGTGCTTGCTGAAATCAAAGTGGTAGTCGACGATGCCGCCGTCCCAGTAGTGGCCCGCCGGTGCGCCGGCGATGTCGCGCTCGCCCGGCATCAGGAAGGGGATGGAGCCGCTGGCCAGGATGGCTTCCCGGGCGTTGGCCGGGGTGAGGGGGACGTGCAGGGTGGCAAAGTCGTCGAACTCAAAATCCAGGTCTTCAAACCCGTCGCGGCTGAAGACCACGCGCTGGAACCAGCCCTGCAGCAGCTTGCGGTTCATGGCGTTGCTGACCCCGGCAGCGAACATGCCCGAGGCCTGTCCCAGCGCGTTGGCGGCGCTGTTCGGGCCGCGGCCTCGGGCGGTGACGATGTGGGTGATAAAGCGCGGGTGCCGGCACAGCAGGGCGATGTCCTCATCTGCCAGGTAACCATCCAGCACCCAGCGGCACAACTCGCCCACGATTTCCGTGCGCGGCCTCGGGTCCGCCGGGTCGTAGCGCTGGGCAATATAGCGACGGTGCAGGTTGGCCAGCGCCGCCATGGGTTCCCGCGCCGCCAGGGCCGCGTGTCGAAAGCAACCGATGGAGGAGCCCATCAGGTGCATGCTGTGGCTGCTGCCCGCAAGGAATTCACCGAACAGGACGCGATCCAGCCCGGCAAGGCCGAGAAACTTGGGGCCGCCCGAGGCACCCACCAGGGTATCGAACAGCGCGGGTTGCCAGCCGGATTCCGCCAGCCGGCGCCGCGCCTCTGCACCTGCATACACCGACAGCGCGTCAGGCATGTTGTGCGCTGCGGGCTTGTTCCCGCACTTCTCGCGGCGTGCTGCCCGTCCACTTGATGTAGGCACGCCGGAAATTGGAGACGTCATTGAACCCCACCATAAAGGCAATCGACGCCAGCGGCAGGCGCGTGGTGGTGAGGTAGCGGGTGGCATGCTCGGTGCGCACCGTGTCCAGCAACTGCTGGAAGGAGGTGTTTTCCTCGGCCAGTCGGCGGCGGTAGGTACGCGGGCTGATGTTCAGCATCTCCGCCAGTCGCGGCATCTGTGGGTAGTGCCCTTCCAGTTTGCGCAGCAATTGCAGGGTCTGCTCGGTGAGCGAGTCGTCCTCCTCCAGGTCTGCCAGCAGGCGTTTGCACTCCTGCTCGTACAGCGCCAGCAACGCCGCGTTGGAAGAGGGCAGGCGCGCTTCCAGCCAGCGCTCGGGCAGCGAGATGCGTCCGGCGGGGGCGTTGAAGATCAGGTCCTCCCCGAACAGCTCGTAGTATTCGTCCACGTAGTCGGGCTCGGGGTAGGGGAACTCGACCCGGTAGGTCAGGTTGGGATCGTTGACCAGCAGGTTGACGCTGTAGACGAAGGCCGCATAGAAAATCTCGTAGCTGAACAGCAGGAAGTCCTCCGGCCAGGGGCTGGTTACCGTGATCCAGCAGCGGCCCTCACGCTGGGTGTAGGCAAGCTCGAGGGTGGGCGCCAGGATGCGGTAGTACTTCAGGAAAAAGTTGAGTACCTGCTCAAGGTTGTCGCAGGTCATGAAGGCCTGCCCCACGGTCGCGTGGGCAGACAGGTTGAGGCGTTTGCCCAGGTGCAGGCCCAGGGCCTTGTCGCCGGTGAGCTGGTAGGCCCGCTCCACCAGATAGGCAAACACATCGCCGTCCACGCGCGCGCCCATGCTGACCAGGTCGGCCTCGGACAGGCCGCTACCCTCCAGCAGTACGGCAGGCGCAACGCCGCGCTGCTGGGCGAGGTCCAGCAGGATCAGGATGTATTGCGCCGGGCTGGTGCTTGCGAGTGTGGCCATATATGACCACATTTTGACAACAGATCACTCTAGGCACAAGGGCTGGCGAGGGCCATATTGCATGCTCGAACAATAAATCCGCTGCTCGCATGGCGGTCCAAGCAAAACACCGTCACCGCGGTGAACCCGAGGAAGCACACATGAAACTCAAGTGGCTGGACGAAACACCCCGCAAGATTCAGAGCTTTGCCGGCTCCGCGCGCCGCGCCGCCCACGCGGACGACAGCAACGACATCGACGACAAGCTCACCAATGAGCACGTGGATCAGGTGGCGGAAATCTTCTCCACGCCCCTGACCGGCAGCTACAACTGGGATTACACGGTGCAGGACGACCGCATCAAGAAACTGTATGAGCTGGGCAAGGAGCTCAACTGGAACGCGGAGATGGACATCGACTGGAATCGCCCCTGGCCTGAGGAAGACTTCGAGCAGGGCGCAGAGCTCATGAATCTGGCGGACTACGCGCCCTACCGCGCGCTCAGTGAAGAGCAGAAGCGCGAGTTCTGGCTGCACCAGAATTCCTGGAGCCTGTCACAGTTCCTGCACGGCGAGCAGGGCGCGCTGCTGGTGGCCTCACAGCTGGCGAGCTGCGCACCCACCTTCAACGCCAAGCTGTACGCCGCCTCGCAAACCTTTGACGAGGCGCGGCACGTCGAGGTGTTCAACAAGTACATCCAGACCCGTATCGGCCTGATGTACCCCATCAACACCAGCCTCAAGAGCATTCTGGACAAGATTCTCACCGACCCGCGCTGGGACCTGAAGTTCATCGGTATGCAGATCATCATCGAAGGCTTGGCCCTGTCGGCTTTCAACACCGCCCGCGAAACCACGCCGGATCCGGTGCTGAAGGACATTATCTATCTGGTGACCCGGGACGAGGCGCGCCATGTGACCTTCGGCGTGAATTACCTCGAAGAGTTTGTGAAGACTTTGAGCCAGGAAGAAAAAGAAGAGCGCGCCCAGTTCGCCTACGAGGCCTGCCTGGTCAGCCGCGAGCGACTGGTGGCCACCGATGTGTTTGCCCACTTTGGCTGGAATGTCGAAGAGGCCCGGGAGCGGGTGATGGAAGGCTTTGTGATGTCGACCTTCCGCGACCTGCTGTTCCAGCGCGTCATCCCCAACCTCAAGCGCATCGGCCTGATGACGGACAGCATTCGACCGAAGTTCGAGGAGATGGGCATTCTGGATTTCGAAAGCCTGCCCGACGACGGCGACATCGACTGGAAGGCCATGGAGCGTCCGCTGGATACCTCTGAGGCCCAGTCTTACGAACAGGCCGCTATCAAGGAACACATGGAAGCTGCCTTCGCCAAGCGCATGGCGGAGACTACCGACGAGTCGGCAGCGAACGCCTGACGGGGCAAGGAAAGGGGAAAAAGCGAAAAGGGGGTCAGAGTCATTTTTCCGCAGGAAAACTGACTCTGACCCCTTTCCCCCCCCTTTTCGCCCTTTCGCTCTGACCCCTTTTCTCTCATTTCTCCATTTTCCAATCCCGCCCCGCTAGGGCATTATTGCGCGTTCCCTGATGTGTGAGCCCCGATGAGCGCCGAAAATCTCACCCTGGCGGCCTACTGCACCGCGATTATTGCTGCTTCCCTGCTGGGTGGCTGGCTGCCGTCGCTGTTGCGTATGACGCATACCCGTACCCAACTGGTGATGAGCTTTGTCGCCGGGTTGATGCTGGGTGTGGCCCTGTATCACCTTCTGCCCCACGCGCTGGCGTCATTGCAGCCGCGGGCGGGGAGTGTGCACGGTGCGATAGACAGCGTGGCCGCCTGGATGATGCTGGGCATGATCCTGATGTTGATGATGCTGCGCCTGTTCCACTTTCATCAGCACGAGTTCGGTGATGATGGCCACGACCACGGCGCGGACGGTCACGCTCACGATGGCCACCAGCACACCCTCGCGCACCCCCTGAGTTGGGTAGGGATCGCGGCCGGACAGAGTGTGCATGCGCTGATCGACGGCGTTGCCCTGGGCGCCAGTGTGGTGGGCGCGCATGCCGCGGGCGGGTTCAGCTGGCTTGGCCAGGGCGTGTTCTTCGCCATCCTGCTACACAAGCCGCTGGATGCCCTGTCGATTATCAGCATCATGAAAGCGGGCGGCTGGCCATCTGCTGCAAGAGTGGCGGCCAATGTAGGCTTTGCCCTGCTGGTGCCCCTGGGCGCAGTGGCCTTCGTCTGGGGCCTGGGCCAATTGGACAACCAGTCGGCGGTGGTGGGTTGCGCCCTGGCGTTCTCCGCCGGCGTATTCCTGTGTATATCCCTGGGAGACCTGTTGCCCGAGGTGCACTTCCACAGTCACGACCGGGTCAAGCTGACCCTGGCGTTCCTGCTGGGAATCGGTCTTGCCTACGCGATACGCTTTGTGGAGGACGAGGCGGCCCATGGCGTCGCACGGGCAGGCATCAAATTACTGCCGGGCCTCGCCTGACCTGAGATCCGACCATGACTGATACTGAATACACACCCCGCCCGCGCCGCAAGATCTACCCACCCGCCTGGCTGGTGATCGGCCTGATCGTCATCTTTATCTGTGACCGCTACCTGCCCGTGATGCGCTTTACCAGCATGCCTTTCCAGGCCGCGGGCAGCGTATCCATCGTGATCGGCCTGGCGCTGTTGGTGTTGGCGGGCGGTCTATTCAAGCAGGCCGATACCGATCTGATTCCCTTCCGCGACGTGCGCGCCCTGGTCACCGGTGGTGTCTATCGCTTCACCCGTAACCCGATGTACCTGGGCATGGCGCTGATCCTGCTGGGTGTCGCCTGCACCACCGGCACCGTCGGTGGCCTGCTGGTGGTACCGCTATTCATGGCCATCATCGAGTGGCGCTTCATCCGCCCGGAGGAAGCCATGCTGCGCAACCTGTTCGGCGAGGAGTACGACGCCTACTGCCAGCGCGTGCGGCGGTGGTTGTAAAGCCAGCTAAGGAATCTGGCCTCTCCAGCCTCTGCCCTGCACAGCTAGTTGCCAATAAGCTAAAGGACAACCCGTTCCAGAGTGTGTTGTCGCTGCGACAAACCTGTCATTTGTGAAAATTTGGTCAGAGCGGATTTCTAGCTCATTCCCCACTTCCAGCGGCGTGAGATGGTCTGATCAGCTCCAGTGTGGGCCGGCCCCTGGTAAAACATGCGTTATTCGAAAGAGGAGCCATATCGAAAAGGTAAAACTGATAATGCTCCTGCCGTCTCAAATGCTCTAAACGAACCTGTCATGGGCAGTTCTCGCGTTGAGCCGAGGGCAGTAACGCATTCCACTCCTACGCGGACCGTCAACGGCCATGGATGGCCGTTGTCGAGCGAGACATGGACGTCATGCTTTTAGCGTGTCCGTGTAGGAGTGGAATGCGTTACTGACCGGAACGCTTGCTCAATCTTGCAATGCGGTTCCAATCTAATATCCCCATTCACCGCCGAGAAAGACTCGCCACCAGCGGCAGTGCCATCGACGGGTAGTCGGTGATCACGCTGTCCACGCCCTGCCGGTAGAGGGATTCGATCACGCTGGCGTCGTTGACCGTCCAGCTTGAGATGTGGATGCCGCGGTTTTGCAGCCGCCGCTGGCGCCGTCGGTCTCCCAGCGTCTTGTAGTGCGCGATCAGGTAGTCGCAGCCCAGCTCCAGCAGCACATCGTCCACGTCAGCCCGTGTGGCTACCAGTCCCAGGGATTGTTCCGGCAGCGCCTTCCTGACCGCTTTCAGCAGCGCGACCGAGGACGACGTGACCACCGCGTCAACACTGTGCTTGCCCAGCCAGGCAACCACTTCGCTGGCCAGCGCTGTATTGCCCTTGCGCCCGCAGGATTTGAGCTCCAGCTGCCAGTGGCGTATTTCCGGCAGCGCCTTGACCAGCCGGGTGAGCGTGGGAACACCCGTCTGGCGTTTGTTGGGCCAGGGCGGGCCGTCCTGGCGGGCATCCAGTTCGCCCAGTCGGCGGCTGCTGAGTGCGTCCACCCGGTTCACTCCACCCAGGTTGGCCCCCGCTGTTCTGACAATCGTGTCATCGTGTATGACCACCAGCTTGCCGTCCGCAGACAAACGCAGGTCGATCTCCAGGTGGCGCACACCGCGACCTGCGGCATGTCGCGCTCCGGCGATGGTGTTCTCCGGTGCCTCGCCCCGGGCGCCCCTGTGGCCGTAGACGATCACAGGGCTTCAATCAGCGCGGACTCCGACAGGGGCGGGTCCGGCGTAACAATGGTGAATGCGGTGAACGGGTACTCCCGGCCACCGTCAATGCGACGGAAGGGAGCACTGTTATTAAGAATGCCCTGCATGGCCCGATCCAGATCCAGCAGGTAGCGCCCCTCCGCCAGCGGTACCCTGTGGGAAAGCAACAGCAGATCTACCGCCTCGGCCAGGCTTGCCAGTTTCGCGGCGCTATCGGCAAACATCAGCACGTCGCTGTCGGCGCCTGAGAGGTCCATGCGGTCCAGGGCGAAGCTGCCGCCGGTAAACAGCAGGCGGCGGGCGCGGTCCAGCAGCACCAGGTTGTCCGGCGTGTGGCCGGGCAAATGATATACCTGCAGTTGCACGCCCCCCAGGTCCAGTGTCTGGCCGTCTTCCACCCAGCGGGCGAAGCTCCAGGGCTGGATCGCGTAATCCAGGGCATTGAAGTCCGGTGGCGCGGTTTTCCAGATCGCGTCGCCCACAGCGTTTTCGCCCACGGCGGTCTTCGGGATGCCCTTGGCGCGCTCCAGCACGAAGGGGTGATTCAAGGCAAGAATCGTCCTGAACTGGTGGTTGCCGCCCACGTGTGCGTAGTGTGCGTGGGAGTTCAACACCACGATGGGACGGTTGGTGAGCTGGCGCACCACGCTGCGGATATCCCCCATGCCCAGGCCCGTGTCGTAGAGCAGCGCCTGGGTGTCACCGACAATCAGCCAGGAAATGGTTTCGGCCTTCTGGCCGGGCTCGTAGATGGCGAAGATGCCGCGCTGCACCTCATACACTTCAAACCAGGGGTTCAGGGTTTTTACCGGCTCAAAGTCCTGCCAGGCCGGACGGGGTAATTCGCTCCACCAGCCGGGGCGCGCCGGGATTTCGCCGGGGACGCTGGCCGGCTCGACCGGCGCATCCTCCGCCACAGGCAGCGCGTC
>JAZBPS010000423.1:0-11094 GCA_036353375.1 Halieaceae bacterium
ACCACGTGGGCGGGGAAGTTGATCAGGCTACCTTTGCTCTCGGTGGCCCGCTGCAGATGCTGGTTGATCCAGGGGTAGGCGTACGTGGTGAAGCGGTAGCCCCGGCTGAACTCAAACTTTTCTGCCGCGCGGATCAAGCCAATAATGCCGTCCTGCACCAGATCCCGCTGGGGAATGCTGCGGTTCGGGTGATCCCAGGCCAGTTTATGTACCAGGCGAATGTTGTGCATCACCAGCCTGTCCCGTGCACTGACATACTGGTCCAGCGCGCGCTTCAGGACACGATCCGGCGCAAACTGCTTGGCGGGCAGGTAGCGGCGCGACCACGCGGGTTGCCAGATGCACATGGCGTCTGCCATCAGGTCGGGCAGCTTCATGCCCTGCCTGCGCAGGTGAATGATGGCGAGGCCGGTGACCAGCGTGGTGGGCCACGGCATATCGTTGTAGCGTTCCATAATGTCGCCACTGCTGGCGCGAGCGCGCTTCAGCGCCTTGACGAAGCGAGCCATCGCCTCGGCGTGCTCGGCGCCGGGCAGAAAGTCGACGATGTCCTTGCGCAGCGTGAAATACAGCGACCGCGGCTCGAAGTCTTCCACCGCCGGCGGCGTGTCCAGGCAGGCCACGCACAGCGCATGCACCAGTTCCCGCCCTCGCTCATCTTGCAGCAGCAAGCGCATGCAGCGCCGGGTAGCCGCCCATTTCTGCAGGTCGATGTGGCGTTCCTGTTCCGCCGTGAGCAGCGGGTAGTGGCTGCTGGCTTCAAGGTAAAAGTCAGTGTCGTTTGTCGTGTCGTTGCTCATCATAGTCATTGTCAGACCACTTTCGCGTGATTGGTTCTCAATGTACGCCACAAAATTCGTAAAGATTTCTGTTGAACAGGTATTGTTTAGGTGATTGTATGGTCAGAAGCATAACAGTGCTCCATTATGCGGGGTTCCGCGTAACAATATCTGAACAATCAGTCCGATTAACAACGGAGACCTGAACATGAACGTTGCAACACTGGAAACACGTCCTCTGTACGGTATTGGCACCGTGGCCAGACTGACGCGGGTGCGGCCCGAGACGCTGCGCATCTGGGAGAGGCGCTATGGTCTCGGTGCATCCCAGAAAGCAGACAACGGCAGGCGACTCTACACACAGACAGATCTCGAGCATTTGCAGATCGTGGTCAAACTGGTGGAGCAGGGCTTCCGGATTGGCGAAATCGCCTCCATGGAGCGCAAGACGCTGGAAGCGATGCTGGAGCAGGGCGGTGGCAGTTCAGGCCACGGCGCCAAAAGCGAAGCGAAGCCGCGGGTTCTTTTTGTCGGCAATGCCCTGTGCAGCTGGCTGGACCAGCACCCTGGCTGTCTCACCAGTCTCGATTCCCAGCTTTACCGAGGAGCCGTCGAGGACGTGGCGACAGAGCTGACTGCAGATCTGGATCCGGTTGATCTGCTGGTACTGGATTGCGCAGCCCTGAATGCGGAACAGGTGGAGGCCATCAAGAGCCTGCGCGAGCGCGTGCACGCGCGCTCGGCGCTGGTGTTCTACCAGTTCAGCAGCCAGCGCTGGTTGTCACAGTTGAACATTGAGGGTATCAGTGCGACCAAATTGCCGCTGGATACAGAGACATTCGCGGCCCATATGAAGCGCTTGCAGGGTACGCTGGAGGTCGAGCGGGGCGTGAGTGATGCGGGCGAGCTGGCACGTCCGCGCAGTCGCTTGTTCAAGGACGAGGAGCTGCTGGAGCACCTCAAGGTGGATTCGGCACTTGCCTGTGGCTGCACGCAGCACCTGGCCGAGATTATCCAGTCGCTGGCGGCGTTCGAGCAATACTCCAGCCAGTGTGCGGTGGAAAGCTGGTCAGACGCGGCGACGCACACCTGCGTTTATGCCTATACCAGCCAGGCCCGCTGGTTAATGGAAAAGGCGTTAAAAGCCGTTCTGGAGGAGCACGCAAGCCATGGCTGATTCGCCCGAGCGACCGCTGCCCTGCCGGGGGTGTACGATCGATTGCCCCAACCGCCAGCACTGCGATGGGAAGCCCTGGCGGCAGACGGCCGACGCCCATACGGCGCCAGGCCCTGTAACCACCCCGTTACATGGGAAATAGATGCCGCCGCATCGTCGCGCGGCAACGTCAGCGGGCGCCCTCCATGCGCTGGCGGTAGTCCCAGCTGAACATCCGCGTCACCTGCACCTGCACCAGCAGTTCCTCCTCTGCGCGCGACAGCAGCCATTGCGCCAGCCCCGATTCCGTGCCGCCCAGATAGCGCTGCAGGTGTTCCTGCAGCATGGCCGCCCCGCCTTGCTCCGCAAGTGTGACAAGGCCCTGCCCGCGAACGCCGTAGTAGGGCGGCTCATTGGGAGAGACCTCGAAGCCCACCTTGTGATTGCGCCGCAGCAGCTTGGTGAGCTTGGAATCCCTGTGAGTGACGCAGTAGAAGCTGCCCTGCTGGTAGCGGTACCACAGCGACACCACGCGCGGGAAACCGTCGCTGGCGACGCAGGCGAGACGCAACGGGAAGGTGGTGTCATCGAGATACTGGCGCACCTGCTCATGGTCCCAGGGGCCTGCTATAACAACGCTGGTATCACTGGCTTCAGCGCCTATCACAGGGTGTCGCCTGTTTCGTGGCGCACGATGGTCAGCAGCAGGCGACCGACATTGACACCGAATTTGGAGAGCCTGGACTCGTTGATCAATACATTCGGCGCCACCAGGTACATGCGGTCGTCCACCCGCAGGTCTATGCTGCCGTCACCGTAGGGGACCCGCAGCACGTAGTCCAGGAACATGGCGTTGCCTGCGTAGCTCAGGCTGCCATCCCCGATGACATCGCCGGCACGACCGATATAGCCGCCATTTCCGTCGGGTGTCAGCGTCCATACGCGCTTTTGCTGCTCGCCGTCGTCGAATACGAAATCCTCGTCCAGAGTGCCCACGCCATCGCGCCAGTAGGCGTCTATATCGGCGTTGAAGTGTCGCGTTACCTTGCCCGCGCGGTTCATCACCACGCCGTGCGCCGTGAGTTTGCCATCGAAGAATGTCTCGGGCGTCAGCAGCGGCTTACCCTGCTGATAGTCCTCAACGGTAACGTTACTGCAGGCGGTGAGCACTGCCAGGGCGGCAGCCAGAAGAATCTTGGGCATGGGAACTCCAGGGCAAACGTGGGTAACCGGTTATACGAGTGGCGTCCGCGGTCTGATCAACGGACCATCGCACCAGCATGGCGCATTCGCAGGCAGAATATACTGATGCAGTGCAAAGAAGCCGCGGTTTGCCGCGCTATCGCCCCAAAACATGATTGTCCCCCTGGCACAAAACTTGTTAGATAATCCCTTTGCGAAATAGTCGGGACCCGCACAAAAAGGCATGAATCTCCGGGAACAGCTCGAGGCGCTGGCACAGGCAGAAAGCCTGCCGGACGAATACCCGGACATGGCCATGCGCTGGTTCATGCCGCTGGCTGAATGGCTCATCGCCCGCAGGGCGTCCGTGGGCGGCGGTGCCTTGCTGGTGGGTGTAAACGGGGCACAGGGCACGGGCAAGACCACCTGCTGCAGCGTACTGGAGCTGATGCTCGAATCCCTGGGGGTGACAGGGGTTACCCTGTCGCTGGATGACTTTTACCTTGATCGCTCCGCCCGGCGTCTGCTGGCGCGCGTGATGCATCCTCTTCTGGAGACGCGGGGTGTACCGGGCACCCATGAAGTGGAGCGACTCGAAGAGGTGCTGGATACGCTGGTGATGCGCGCCCCGGCCACCGTGCCGGTATTTGACAAGGCGCAGGACGATCGCGCCCCGGAAGCGGCCTGGAAAACAGTCCAGCCTGGCGACATTGTGATGGTGGAGGGCTGGTGCGTTGGCGCCAGGGCGCAACCCGAAGCGGCGCTGGAGACACCGATCAACCAGTTGGAGGCAGAGAAGGACACCGATGGTCGCTGGCGTCGCTATGTCAATGAGCAACTGCAGGGCCCTTACCGTGAGCTCTTCGACAAGCTGCATTGCCTGGTGATGCTCAAGGCGCCCTCTTTTGACTGCGTGCTGGGCTGGCGCCAGTTACAGGAGTCCAAGCTCGCTGCCAGGCGCGCCGGGGCGGGCGTCATGACGTCGGAGCAGGTTGCCGCGTTTATTGCACACTACGAGCGGGTTACCCGCTATTGCCTGGAGGAAATGCCCGCGCGTGCAGATTACCTGCTGGAAATGAACGAGGCGCACGAGCTGATCGGGGCCCGGGTTTCTTGACCGGTCTGGTTGTGGTCACCGATCTGGACGGCACCCTGCTGGATCACGATACCTACAGCGCAGAACCTGCCCGGCCTGCCCTTGCCGCTATGGCCGAACGCGGGATACCGCTGATCATGGCATCCAGCAAGACGCGAGCCGAGATGCGCGCGCTGCAGCAAACCCTGAATATCCACGGCCCCTTTATCTGTGAGAACGGAGCGGCCATCTGTGTGCCCCCGGCAGGCGAGAGCGGCGACGCCGATGTGGTGGAGGCCCTGGTGCCGCCGAGGACAGAGGTGCTGGCGGTGCTGCGGCGCTTGCGCGACGATGATGGTTTCCGCTTCAAGGGCTTTGCCGACTGCGATACCGAGGAGATTGCGGGAATGACAGGCTTGCCACTGGAGCAGGCGGTGCTGGCGGCAGAGCGTGAGTACAGCGAGCCGCTGTGCTGGCAGGATAGCGAACAACGCAAAACGCGGTTCCTGGAAGCGCTGGCAACCGCGGGTCTGAGCGCCCTGCAGGGCGGGCGCTTTCTGTCAGTGGCAGGCCGTACCAACAAGGGGCGCGCGCTGGCGCGCCTGCGCGAGCGCTATGCCGGAGCGCGCATCATTGCGCTGGGCGACAGCCCTAATGACGAAGCCATGCTGTCGGCGGCGGATATAGCGGTTATTATCAAGTCGGCGCGGTCAGAATCGATGCGCGCCGAGGGAGCCGGGCGGGTTCTTCGCACCACCTTGCCGGGACCCGATGGTTGGCGAGAGGCCGTGTTACCTCTGCTCGAAGAATTCCAATAAACCTGCAAGCCATGCGAGGAGCAAGGCCATGGGCGATTTCCATCAAAACGGGCTGGTCACCACCCTGCATAACCTGACCGACCGTCCGATAGAAGACCTTGAGCGCGAGCTGATGCAGTTCCGCAAGCAGCGACCCATGACGCTGGTGCTGCCCTGCCTGTTTTCCGAGCTGGCGGGTCCGGCGCTGGAGAATATCGTTGATGAGCTCTGCAAGGTGCCCTATCTGGATGAGATCGTGATCGGGCTGGATGCGGCCAATGAGGAAGAATTCGTGGAGGCCCTGTGCTATTTTTCGCGCCTGCCCCAGCACCACAGGGTGCTGTGGAATGATGGCCCGCGGCTGACAGCCATCGACGAGAAGCTGCGGGGGCAGGGGCTGTCACCCGCTGAGAAGGGCAAGGGCCGGAATGTCTGGTACATGCTGGGCTACGTGTTGGCCACGGGGCGGGCGGAGAGCGTTGCCTTGCACGACTGTGACATCGTCACCTACGACCGCAAGCTGCTGGCCCGACTGATCTATCCCGTCGCCAACCCCAACTTCAGCTACGCCTTCTGCAAGGGTTATTACGCACGCATCGCCACCGACAACATGGGAGGCAGGGTCAGCCGCCTGTTCGTAACACCGCTGTTGCGCTCCCTGACCAAGGTATGCGGCTACAGCGAGTTTCTGGCCTATATGGACAGTTTTCGCTATCCACTGGCCGGCGAGTTTTCGCTGCGCGCCGACGTGATTAACGACCTGCTGATTCCCAGTGACTGGGGGCTGGAGGTGGGGGTGCTGTCGGAGATGAACCGCAATTATGCGACCAACCGTATCTGCCAGGTCGATATCGCGGAAATCTACGACCACAAGCACCAGGACTTGTCCACGCAGGATCCCTCCCGGGGGCTGTCGAAGATGAGCACCGACATCGCGAAAGCCCTGTTCCGCAAGCTGGCTACCAAGGGACAGGTGTTCACGCCCGAGACATTCCGCACCCTGAAGGCAACCTACTATCGGGTCGCCCTTGATTTTATCGACACCTACGCCAACGATGCGGTGATCAACGGCCTGGAGTACCACCGCCACAAGGAAGAAGAGGCGGTAGAAATGTTTGCCAAGAACATTATGCTGGCGGGTGAACACTTCCTGGAGCGCCCCATGCAGAAGCCCTTTATACCGGGCTGGAATCGGGTGGCCAGCGCCCTGCCCGACATACTGACTGAATTCCACGACGCCGTGGAGGAGGACCTACGTGAATACGCCCCCGGCGGGTGAGACTCTGAGCGGACTGCAGCTGCGGCTGCAGGAACACCTGGAGGTCCTTTACCCCGGTGCCGACAATGCGCACCTGTGCGACAGGCTTCTGAACGTGATGGGTATCGCCGCCGATACCCCGTCGCCGCTGCCCCACCGAAACCTCTGGGACGAAGCGGACAACATCCTCATCACCTACGGCGACAGCGTGCTGGACGGCAACGAGACCCCGCTGCGCACCTTGCACCGGTTCCTGAAAAGCCACCTCAAGGATACGATTCGCGGCGTGCATATACTGCCGTTTTTCCCCTACAGCTCCGACGACGGGTTTTCGGTGATGGACTACTCCGTGGTCAATCCCGCCCTGGGCGACTGGGACGACATCACTGCCATAGCCCGGGATTTCCACCTGATGTCAGATCTGGTGCTGAACCATGCTTCTTCACGCAGTCGCTGGTTTGAGAACTTCAAGAAGCGGGTGGATCCCGGCAAGGATTTCTTTATTGAGGCAGACCCTGCCGCTGACCTGAGTGATGTGGTGCGTCCACGTAATTCACCGCTGCTGTCTACCGTGGATACAGCAGACGGCGTGCGCCACGTCTGGTGCACCTTCAGCGAGGACCAGGTCGACCTGAATTTTGCCAACCCCGAGGTGCTGCTGGAGTTCGCCGGCATCATTCGCCAGTACCTGGAAAGCGGCGTTCTCATCTTCCGCCTTGATGCGGTGGCCTTCCTGTGGAAAGAAGTGGGCACCAGCTGCATACATCTGCCGCAGACCCACGAGATCATCAAGCTCTATCGCACGCTGATAGAGCATCACAGCCCGGATGCCATTGTGATCACAGAGACCAATGTGCCCAACCGGGAAAACCTCACCTACTTCGGCAACGCTAACCAGGCGCACGTGATCTATAACTTCTCGCTGCCTCCCCTGCTGGTTTACACATTGCTGGAGGGCGATTGCCGGCACCTGAAAACCTGGATGATGAGCATGCCCCCGGCACAGTCAGGCACGGCTTACCTGAACTTTATCGCCTCCCACGACGGGATCGGCCTGCGACCGCTGGACGGCCTGCTGGAGGACGCCGACATAGACCGGATGCTGGAGTGCATGCGCGGCTATGGCGGTATGGTGACCATGCGCCGGGCGCGGGAGGGCTACGACAAGCCCTACGAGATCAACATCTCCCTGTTCGACGCCCTGCAGGGCACCATAGAGGGTGGTCGCGATGAATTGCAGGTGCAGCGCTACATCTGTGCCCACGCAATTATGCTGGCGCTGGAGGGTATCCCTGCTTTCTACATCCACAGCCTGCTCGGCACCGAGAACGATTACCAGAGGGTGGAGAACACCGGCAGGGCCCGCACCATCAACCGGCATATCTGGCAGGATACCGAGCTGCTGGCAGCCCTGGAGGACGACGGCCGCCACCACAAGACCGTGTTCGAAGCGTTGAAGCGACTGATCAACCTGCGCAGCCTGCAGCCGGCCTTTCATCCCAACGCTACCCAGTTCACCATGCACCTGGGCACGAAGATCTTTGCCTTCTGGCGCCAGAGCATGGACCGGCGCCAGAGCATTTTCTGCCTGTACAACATCACCCTTGAGCCCCAGACCGTGAAGCTCACGGATATCAACCTGACCGGCACCGACGAATGGAAAGACCTGATCGGCGGGCAGAAGTACGAGGACCTGAAAGGGGAGATGGCACTGGCACCCTACCAGGCAGTCTGGCTGACCAATCGCTTCGACTACTAGCGGACAAGCGCCGGTCCCCGGCGCTTGCCGACCGCGCTATGCCGCAACGAATACCACGTCGGTGGTGGTTTCACGGGTTCCTACACCGCGCACCAGCCTGAGCTGCCCATTGGCGTCTTCCAGCAGCGCCGTGCAGTTCTCGACCCAGTCGCCATCGTTGCAGTACAGGATATCCTCATACTGCTGGATTACCGGGTAGTGCAGGTGGCCGCAAATGATGCCGTCGTATCCCTTTTGCCGAACCATGTTCACAGCCGCTTCCTGGTATGCCTGAATCGCCTGCTCGGCCTGGGCGACGTTGGCCTTGACCCAGCCTGACAGCGACCAGTCCGGCAGCCCGAAGTGGTGGCGAACGCGGTTGATCCAGCGGTTGACCACCATCATGCTGTCGTAGGCCCAGTCGCCGATGATGCGGTTAATGCGGCTGTAGCGCACCGCGTGGTCCAGCTCGTCACCGTGGGTGACCAGCAGGCGACGGCCATCGGGTGTCACGTGGACGTGGCGTCGCTTGATCAGCACGTTGCCGAACTCGCTACCGCAGAACTCCCGGAAGTTGGCGTCGTGGTTGCCCGGTATATAGATAATCTCGACACCGGCCCGCGATTTGTTCAGCAGTTTGCGCAGGACCTGGTTGTGGCTCTCCGGCCAGTGCACACGTTTGGACATGGCCCACACGTCTACAATGTCGCCCACCAGGAAGAGCCGCTCGCAGCGCACCCGGTCCAGCAGTTTGATCAGGTGCTCTGCCTTGCAGTTGGCGCTACCCAGATGCACGTCAGAAATCCACACGGTCTTGCAGGCAATTTCGCCCTCAAAGCTCAGCGCTTCCATCGTTCCTCTCCTCCACTCCTGGCGGCATCACTGCAGCATCCGGCGTCAACAGCCCGCCCTTAACTTCAGCTCTGCCCTAGATACCGCTTTCTTTTGCGCGGTTTCAGTTTGTCGAGATCGACGACTATCAGGCCGTCGACACAGTCACCAAAATCGTGGTCGATGTTGAAGGCTGCAAAGCTCACCCCTTCGGGCTCGGCAACCTCGGCATAGTGCTTGTACAGAATCGGTACTGGCATGCCGTGCTCTGCAAGATAGTCACGCAGTACGCGGAAGTCCGCGTCGCGATCCTGCCCGCTGAACTCGGCAACAATCTGCTGCTGGTGTTCCGGCGATAGCAGGTAGGGTGTGCGCCCCTCAATCTCCAGTGCGTCGTTGCCGTGGTACAGAGAGTAGTAGTAGACGATGCGGGCGATCGCGGCGTTGCCGTAAAGCCGGCTGATGGACACTGGCCCGAACAGGTAGCGAAAATTCGGGTAGCGACGCAGGAATGCCCCGATGCCCAGCCAGAGATAGTCCAGGCTCTGGCGGTTCTGGTAGCGGGGCTGCACAAAGCTTCTTCCCAGCTCCAGCCCCATTGCCAGAACCGGCTGCATGCCTTCGCCGAAGTGGAAAAGACTGCTGGTATAGAGAGCGTCCTGTCCCTTGTCCCGGCACAGTTGAGCGCTGTCACCCAGCCTGTACGCGCCGGCTATTTCGAGTTGCTCCGGGTCCCAGAGGACGAGTTGCAGATAATCCCTGTCGAAGCGATCGATATCCCGCGGGTTACCTGACCCCTCGCCCACGGAGCGGAAGGTCAGCTCCCTGAGTCGGCCGATTTCCCGCATCAGGCAATCGGAGCTCTTTTGCCGGTACAGGTAGATGCGCTTGCCGTCGGGCGTCTCACCGAGTACCTCGCACTGCTCCAGCTCGCGTTTCAGCAACAGCCTGTTTTCCGGCGCGGCCACGGTTTCCGTGGTCTGGAAGATGCCGCGCCGGCCGCGCGCGAGGCGATAAACATGTTTGCGGAACAGGCCTGCGAGATGCTGCGAGGAGGCGTCGAAACGGGAGTAAACGTCAAACGGAATCGGGTTGCCGACGCGCGCATCCACCGTGTTGTGACTCTGTTTGAACATCTCGCGTACCAGCCACAGGGTGGACAATGGCCTGGCGAGAAACGAGATGCTGTAGAAAAACAGACTGTTGCGACCGGCGACAAAGATGGGCAGCACTGGTGCGCCGGTGCTGCGCGCCATTTTGATAAAGCCCGGCTGCCAGCGGCCATCCTTGACGCCTTTGGGGCCGAAGCGGGAGACCTCTCCGGCGGGGAAGATGATCAGGGCGCCATCGTCCCGCAGGTGCTGCTTGATATTGCGGAGGTTTTCCCGGGGTGTGCGCCCGCCCATGTTATTCACTGGCAGCAGTACCGGCTTGAGCGGATCCAGTACTGCGAGCATATCGTTGGCGACCACCTTGACATCGGGTCGAACCTCGCGAACCAGGTGCAGCAGGGCCAGGCCGTCAAGTGAGCCGATGGGGTGGTTGGCCACAATCACCACGCGTCCGGTGGCAGGGATGCGCTTGCGCTCGTCTTCCCGCAGACGCAGCGTGAAATCAAAAAAGCGGAGAGCCGCCTCGACGAAATCGAAGCCTTCCAGGTGCGGGTACTCGCGAGCGAATTGCTCAAACCGGGACTGGTAGAAAAGGAATCCCAGAAAGCGGGAGAGGGTGCGGGCAGCGGTGCTGTGGTGGGTGACGAAGTCGGGGTAGCGTTGCTCGAGAATGGCTTCGACGTTCAGCACCAGGTGTTCCTCATAACTCTGGCATTAATCCAGGATCGCAGCAGCAGTGCGAGAGATATATCACTGTGACACCAGCAGCTGAGCATCGTCCTGCGCGTGCCACACGCTGCCCAGCTTGTTGTCGCTTTGTGACGGCTGATCGTTAAGAACGTCGATCTTGCCTCCACGACGCAAAAACTCCGCTACCTGATTATCGATCTCAGCGCGCATGCGCTGCTTTTCGGTATCAGTAACCACGACTTTTGACTTCGGCATGGTGCACCTCCAGCGTGTTGCGCGCAGCATGCCGCCGGGCTGTTGCAGCAAAAATACGCCCCAGTGAAAATTTTGTGACAGGGCCACGCAAAAAGGACTTGGCAAACGGTCGCGGGGCGGCTAAAGTTAATGATAATCATTCTCATTTACGGGATTCGCGAGTCGCGGTATTCTCAGCCTCGCCGACAGCCAGACCGGAGCACGCCATGATGGACCAGCAT
>JAZBPS010000424.1:0-6880 GCA_036353375.1 Halieaceae bacterium
ACCCACTTCATCGGGCACGCCAAAGTATTTCTGGTAACGACTGTAAAGCTCACGCTTGCGCTGGATCTCTTTGGATTCGTCCAGCGAGTACTGATGTTTGCCGAACTTGCCCTTGGGCTTGTGCTGTATGTAGGCCTGCATCGCCGTCTGCGCTTCTTCGGTCATGGGTACATCCATCTGCGCGTACAGGCGCCGCAGGGCCGCGAGGGGCTCTTCAACCAGTTCCGCATACAGGAAGTTATTGATCTGGGGGCGTGGAATCGCCTGCTGCTCCAGTAAATCAATAACGGCGTTCAGCCGCGCTGCGCCCGCTTCCGGCGTCATCAGGTTTTCGAAGGCACCCGCATCGAAGGGCTGTTCGCTGCGCATCCAGTACAAGGTACCCAGCAGGTTGGTAACAGACGCCTGGGCGACCACCGGATCCCGGTGTGTGATAACGACCTGGGCGTCCGGGAACGTATCGAACAGCACCGGTAGATTACCCAGGTGGGACGGTGCCTTCAGCAGCCACTGTGTCCGGGGGTTTTTCCACTGCAGGAGTTTCAGCATGCGTTTGTAGTAGCGGTAGGCCGGGCGCAGGTCCTGCTGGTAGAACCACGCGTTGTAGCTGGGTATCTGGTATTGCCCGGGCAGGTTTTCTGTGAGGAAGGTGCAACTCATTGCCACGATGCACTCATTGGGCAGCTCCGCTCCCATCTCATGCATGGAGGCATAGGTCGGTACCACCCGATTCCACTGCTCCACCAGGTGTTGGCAGCGCGCGATGCGTGGGTCCGAGTGGTAGCTGGCCTTCTCGGGGGGCGGGTAGGGGAACATCATCTCCCACTGCCTCGGGGAACCGAAGCGCGGGTCCTGGGCCAGCAGCTCGAACAGGATGGAGGTGCCCGCCCGGGGCAGGCCGGTCACCACCACCGGTTGTGCAACCACTTCCTGGTCTATCTCGGGGTGCTGTTTGTACGCCGCCTCAATGCCCAGCCGGGCTTCCAGCCAGCCCAGAATGTCCGAGCGCGTCATCAGTCGCCCCAGCAGGTGCAGTTCGGCCTCGTTTTCCAGTGCGTCCAGGAATACGTGAAATCCCTCCTGCCAGGAATCCTCGCCAAAATCATCGAAGCCGGTATTTGCCTTTGCTGTCGCCATCAGCTCGTCTGGCCGCAACGGCACAAGGCTGCGGACATCCATATGTCGCCCTTCGCTGATGATTTGCTCTACCCAGTCGGGTCGCGCTGGCGGTGTCCAGTCAGTCATTCAGTGTCCTTTCGGTTGGGTACACAGGGTCCACGGTCGATGCCGGCACAGGCTCAGGGCATCCAGGCACCGCCGCTGACCGAAATCAGCTGGCCCGTGATGTAGCCGGACCGCTCCGAGGCCAGGAACAGTGCCAGCCAGGCGATGTCCTCCGGCCGGCCGAGGCGGGGGATGGGCAGGCCGCTCATGTTGTAGAGAGAGCCCTCTTCCAGCGCTTTTTGCATATCGTCCGGCTTGCCCATGGTGTCGAACCCGAAACGGCGCCAGAAGCTGCCTTCGCCCACCTCGTTCTCGTCCCGCGGCACGATCCAGCCCGGGCATATATTGTTGACGCGCACGCCCTTCTTCGCCCATTCCCAGGCGAGGCCCTTGCTGAAACTGTTCACGAAGCCTTTAACACCGCCGTAGTGAATGATGTTGGCGGCCGCCTCGCCCAGCAGGGAGGAATTCGACGAAATATTGATGATGCTGCCGGTGTTTCGGGACAGCATGTCACTGGATACGGCCTGGCAGCAATTGACCACGCCGTCGATGTTCAGGGCAATCTCCCAGCGCCGCGATGCCTCATCCAGGTTCTCGAATTCGGAGGGTGAGGCGACGCCACCGGCATTGTTCACCAGCACATCAATCGGGCCAAAAGCGTCGTTCGCCTGCGCCACCATCTGGTCCACGCTGGCCCGGTCGGTGACGTCGGTCTGTATCGGCAGCACGCGGCCGCTCAGTCCTTCGTCCGCGGCCTGTTGCGCAATCTCCTGGCCCGTGGCGAGGTCGCGGGAAGCGCTGACCACATTGAGGCCTTCCCGGGCAAACTCCAGTACAAGACCGCGGCCTATGCCGCCGCTGCCGCCGGTAATGATGGCTGTTTTACCTGCCAGCTGAAGATCCATGGTGAACTCCTGTATGAGCTTTTCTGCGGGATGGGTCCAACGCGGCCTCTAGACGCCGAACCGCTGGACAACGCCGCGCCTGCGCGCGGCAATCTGTTCGGCGCGCTGTTGTGGGGTGACCTTTTGCACGTTGGCAGCCAGGTGGCTATCGAGTTCTGTGAGCTTGATCTGCGCGACCTCCGGCACCGGATAGTGATCGGCCTGCATCCAGCGAACGGTGACATAGCCTTCCGAGAAACCGGCCGGATCCAGCCAGTTGGCATGCCCCGTGTCGACATGAGAGATCACCAGGATCAGCTCCCCGTCGTCCTCCAGCCGCGCATAGTGACAGTTGGTGTTGCTGAGGATGCTGCGATAGTCCATGGAGCACCACCAGTAATTGCCAAACTCCACCGCCCAGTACTTCGCGTTGGGTGGCGTCACCTGGATAACGATGACTTCGTCCCGGGGTAGCTGCCAGTAGGCAATCAGCGGCTCACCCCCGGGTGTGGCATCTATCTCGTTGTCATCAAGTTGCCGGTAGGAAAGAAAGGTGTTGGGGTGGGCCTTCCAGCGCTCGATCATGTCAGCCCAGTACAGCAGCGAATCCGAGACCCAGCGTGAGGCGGCGTCCAGGCCCCGTGACAGTCGCTGTGCGTCCATCACCGGTTTGTCGGCAGGCTTCGGTGACAGCCGCTCTATCATCGCGTGCATGGGGCGTTCCCTTTCCCAGTCTGCGAAGAACTGGCGAAAGGTGACGCGAAAGGTGTCGGGCGATGTTTTCAGCCAGTTGCCGGGGTGGGGATCGGGGCTGCAGATCAGCTCAAAGCGCCCGTCTGCGTCGACGACGATGTCATCGCCAAACAGCGTGCTGGCGACGCCGCCGCCCCAGGGGGTGTTACCCGTTTCCACGGCTGTCACGGAAAAATACCGTGCGCTGCCCCTGTCGCCGCTGATGCGATAGGTGTCGGTGCCATTGATGGGGCCACCCACGTACACAGCGTCCGGGTTATCGCCGCCCTGTTTGCGAATCGGGTCGAAGTAGTGCAGCAACTCCGGGTGCAAGGGGTCGTCGTTTTCAAGGAAAAACTGCACCGCCAGGCCGATGTTCTGGGCCAGGCTGCGAAACCCCGCCACCCGGCTCAGGTCGCCGGTGGGCACGCTGTCCCGAAACGGGATGCTGCCCGCCGCTTTGAGCTGGTCGCAGAATTGATCCCAGGCGCTGGCAAGCGCTGCGTCAGTATCATTCTCGTTCATGGTTGCCACTTATTCTTATGAATTTCGAGCATCAGTCACTGCCGGGGACGCGCATCTCCGCCGAGGGTGCGCGCGTCTGGTGACGGGCCTGTGTAACCAAAGTAGACCAAACCAGCGCTGATGACGTCTTGTTCGCCGGTACTTTAAGGCGTGACTGCCCGGATATGGTTCAATCTGTCGAGCCGTGTGGGGGTGGTTCCCGGGGTCAGCGGGCACCGCGGTGTGACGCTGGTCCCATGGCAACAGTCGCAGCCTGGGACGTGCAGGGGCTGCGGTTGCGCTCCTTAACTGAAGGGCGGTGAGTTGGTGCGTGCCGAGACGCCGCCGTCCACACAGAGCATGGCGCCGTTAATGTACGACGCCTGCCTGGAAACGAGGAAACACAGGGCGTTGGCGATCTCCTCGGGCTGCCCCAGCCTGCCCGGCACCAACTGGTCCGCCCAGCCAGTGACGCCGCCGGGAGAGGCCTCGGCGGCTGCAAGCATGGGTGCCGTGGCAATGGGGCCGGGCAGTATCACGTTGCAGCGAATACCGGCCCTGGCATTTTCCACGGCGGTGGTACGTGTCAGGTTTACCAGTGCGGCCTTGGCCGCCCCGTATGCTGCGAGGCCCGCTTCCCCGGCGAGCGCCGCACCAGAGGAGATATTGATAATGGTGCCGCCGCCGTCGGGGTTTTGTTGCATGGCATGCAGGGCGCTGCGGGTGCCGTAAAACGCACCGTTGAGGGTAACGCGCATGACAGCGTCCCAGTCTTCGTTGCTGTGGCCTGCCACACTGCCGAAGCGTGTGTGTGCCGCGTTGTTGATCCAGATGTCCAGCCTGCCGAAGCGTTCCAGGGCGAGCGCAGCCAGCTTGTCGGCGCTGTCCGGGGTACCGATATCGGCGGGTAGAAGGTATGCATTGTGGGGGGCTGCGAACTGTGCGCGGGTTTCCTCCAGCGGTGCTTCACGCAGGTCGTTCAGTATCAGCAGGCAACCCTCACTCGCCAGTCGCAGGGCGATGGCCCGTCCTATGCCTGCGCCGGCGCCCGTGATAACGGCGACACGTCCTTTGAGGTCTTCGTACATAACATCGTCCAGGAATTTCCGCGTAACGCGGAGTGTAGCGGATAAGCCCGCCGTTCTGATAAGGCATCCCTGTCGTCGCTGTGTCCTGCAAAGCCCCGGTTGTTGTCACCCTTCCATGAATGTCACTATGGGCGGTCAACGCGCAATCGACAGGAGGTCATCATGAAATCCACCTGGGTGATGCCCGTAGACCCCGCGCGCGCCGAGGTCATTGAAAGCGCAGGCGGGCGAATTGAAGCCCTGCACCCCATAGGCGCCGTGGTCGAAGGCATTGACCTGTCGGCGCAGACACCGCCCGCAGCGGAGGTTGTCGCGGCACTGGAACAGGAAATGGCCCAGCGGGGTTTTGTCGTGTTTCGCAATGAAAACCCGCTGACGCCCGACGCGTTTTTGCGCGCCAGTTGCTGGTGGGGTGGTAGGGAATTGCACAGCACCCACGGCGTGCATCCGGCCACGCCAGGGGGAAATCGACACATCTTCCGCCTGTCTAACGATTCAAGGCACGGTATCCCCGGTGTCGGCCCGCAGTGGCATAACGACGGCAGCTTCAATCCGACAACGTTTTCCCATTCCGGCTATCACATTATCCGGCCTGCAGAGAGAGGCGGTGGCACCAGCTTTGCCCATCAGGGCGCGGCCTATGATGCGTTGCCGGAGGAACGCCAGGCCTACTGGCAGCGTCTATCTTCGGTGAACTCCAACTCCGGCGTTGTACACCCGCTGGTGCACCTGCATCCACGCTCGGGTCGCAGGAGCGTATGGTTGCACCTGGGCATGACGGGTGCCGTGTTTGAAAACTGCAATGAGGATGATTTCCGCCTGCTGGACGCAGACGAACTGCAGCGCCTCTGTCATGAATACAATGACCTGCTCAATGCGGGTTTTGACAATGGCTATGCCCTCACCTACGAGTACCAGCGTGGCGACTGTCTGTTCATAGATAACCTTGCCGTTGCCCACCGGGCGGCGCCGGAGGCGCATCAACCGGCGGAGAAGCAGGGGTTGCGCATCATGGATCGCAGCACGGTGCGCGGTGTGGATATTCTCAGGCCGCGCCATGCACTGCCGCTACAGGTTGATATACACGGCCGGCGTCCAGCGGGAGCAGGTGTCTGGCAGGGCGGAGGCGTGGGCTTTCGCTGGGACGAGAGCGCTCCAATGCAAAACTAGCGCCAGGGGTAGGGCCAGAACCGCGTCAGACTATATTTTGGGTTTGCAGTCCTCAAGTATGGGCAAAATCCAGGGCTTGTGCTCTCGCAGTTCCTCCACGCTCAGGCCGGTGAGTTCATAGGGCAGTACCAGCCAGTCATCAGTCTGGTGCAGATAGTAGTCGGGAGTGCGCCCTGTGCGGTTGTGCTGAGGCTTGAAGTAGGGAACTGCAATGCGGATGTCCCCGGGCGTGTTGCGTTTCGCCTTGGCCTTGAGCCGATTGAGCACCGCCTCGATGTTGTGCCCGCTGCTGAAGACGTCATCGACGATCAGCAGGGGGTTGTCGCGATTCAGGTTTTCGAACAGGTATTGCAGTCCGTGCACCCGAATGCCCTCGGGGCTGTCGATACGCTGCAGGTAATCATCGACGCCGCGATAGGACGTGCGGATTGCGATGTGGTCGGTTTCCACACCGAGGTATTGCAGGCATTCCTGCACGTAGATACCCACGGTGGCACCGCCGCGCCAGACGGCGGCGATAAAATCCGGCCGGAAGCCGCTTTCAAATATCTGCACCGCCAGCCGATAGCCGTCCAGCAAAAGCGATTCTTCCGTGATGTACTGTTTGCGGTCGGTTACATTTCCCATGCTGGCGACACCAATCTGTCGAGTGCTTTAATAGACTAGCGCGCAGTGTAACCAAATCATCCGGACAGGACCCCATCACGTGAGCGAAAAACTGTATCTGACCGCCCAGGATCTGCTGGAGGACTCCTTCCGACTCGGCGCGCGGGTGTTGGCCAGCGGCTTTCGCCCCACCGTGATGATTGCAATCTGGCGCGGCGGCACCCCCATCGGTATTGCCGTGCAGGAACTGCTGGCCTACCAGGGCGTGGAAACGGACCATATCGCGATTCGTACCTCCTCTTACGACAGCGGCATCGACGGTCGCCGCAATGAAATTCGTATCCACGGCATGAATTACCTGATCAAGAACGTGCGCCACGAGGACAGGTTGCTGATCGTCGACGACGTGTTTGACACCGGCAACACCATTGACGCGGTCATCCGCTATCTGGAAAGAAAGGCCCGGCTCAACACACCTTCAGATATTCGCGTGGCAGTGCCCTATTACAAGCCGTCGCGCAACCAGACCGCGCGAACGCCGGACTATTTCCTGCACGAGACCAGTGAATGGATCAAGTACCCCCATTCACTGGAGGGCCTGACCGCAACAGAGATCCGCCAGCACCGGCCTGAACTGGCGGATATCCTCGGTGCCCACGTGAAAGACGC
>JAZBPS010000425.1:0-6426 GCA_036353375.1 Halieaceae bacterium
ACCGATGACATAAGCATGTTGCTCGTGTCCCAGCACCGTGGCCCCACCGGACAGCTCCAGGTAGTCAGCGACGGTGCGCTTCTCGGTGTACAGGTGCGAGGTGGGCACATAGACCTGGCCTGCCACGTAGACTGTATTCGGTGTAGTGCCCACGGTGAGGGTGTCGCCGTCTTCCAGGGCGACGTCATAGCGCTGGTCACAGGTCGACGCTTTTTCAAGGTCGATGACCATGCGTCCGTTCGGCTCCGCAGCCTGCAGTTGCTTGATCACACGCAGGTACTCCGCCTTGTGATCGCTGGCGGGGGTCTTGTCTGCGTTGTTGTAGCTGTGGGACAGGGACAGGTCCACCAGCAGGTCGTCCAGCCGGGACTGGATCCCGTCCAGCGTCTCCTGCTGCTGGGCGCGAATGGATGCCCGGGTGAAAACTGCACCCGGCAGATACGCATCTGCGGTCACACCACCGGCGCGCTGCATGACGGAACACAGTGTCTCGCCGCGGTCTATTACATACACGCCCGGGCGGTTGATCTCACCTTCCAGGGTGACGCGTGCATTCTCAATCCAGCCGGGTTTGCCGACAAAGGTGAGCTGGTCGTCTGCCTGCAACAGGGGGTTAATGCTGTCGTCGTAGTACATGGCGAGCAGCGACGGCGTCTGTGCGTCGTTTGCGGGCGGCGTCTCACCGGCAGGCTGCTGCTCCAGGTAATCGTCATCCAGCTGCAGGCTGATCTCTACCCGGCGATTCTCCGCGCGCCCCGCTGCGCTGTCATTGCCGGCCAAAGGCTGCGTGTCGCCGTAGCCGATAAAGCGCACCTGCTGCTCGGCCAGGCCCAGGCGCTGGCGAATATAGTCTGCGACACGGGCGGCGCGAGCCTGGGACAATCCCAGGTTGTCGCGATACACCTCACGCAGCTCAGCCGACAGCGGTTGATCGTCCGTGTGCCCCGCCACGATAACCGTGACATTGCGGGAGCGCCTGGCATAGTCCTGCACCGCCTGCCGCAGCAACTCAAGCTGTTCGGCAGGCAGTGCCTCGCGGCCTGAATCGAAGTACACCGGCGCAACGAGGTTGCGGGCAAAAGTGCCTTCGGCCTCGCGGATTACCGTACCCCAGGTCTCGGCCCGGCGACGGACTTCGTGCTGCCCCAGACGGACGGCGGCCTGTCGCTGCGCGTTGCAAAGGCTGATCAGGCGCGGCGTATCCAGTGACCACTGGTCCACCTGGCGGCGCTCGCCCATGGTCAGCCGATAGCGGGTCAGTTCCGCACGCACGCCATAGCCGTTTTCCGTAAGCCCGCGGGCGGCGCACAGCAGGTCGCTGGCGCGCATGCCCGGCTCCAGCGGATAGCGGCCGGGATGGTTCACGCGGCCGTTGGCGTAAACGATAGGCGCGATCGCGTTGTAGTCACCCTGGGCTTCCAGTGCGGCCAGCTCAGTCGCCAGCAGCGCGCTGCGGTCCATCTCCTGGTCAAACAGGTAGATGCGATCACCCGGCTGAATAACCGGGTTGTCTGCACTGTCTGTGTTGCGCAGTGCATCTGCGAGGCTGAAGGAGCTGAGTACCACCACGCCGCTGGGATGCTGGGTACGGGCCAGCACACCATAATCCATATCGGTGCCGCGACGGATGCCACCACCAATGGCCAGCGCCTCCACCAAACGAAGTTCCGGTTGCAGGGGCAGCCGGCCGCTGTGGCGCAGATGGCCCTGCAGGGTAAAGGTGGCGGCAGGCCGGTAATCGGTTGACTGGATGTCCAGCTCTCGCACGACAGCGGCCAATTCATCTGCGCGATTGCTATCCAGACGCAAAATCACCAACTCATCCCGGGGGCGCAACAGCAGGTCACCCTCACCACCCGGCTGGCGCATGGCCTTGGCCAGGTTCACATACACGATTTCGGTGCGGCGAGTGCCCGCCTGTTCACGTTTGATCAGGGCAAAGTCCAGGTCCGCATTGGGCATCAGCACGCGGGCATCCGGCACCAGGTCAGAGACGCGCATACCGGGACGAAGCTGGTAGCCACCGGGACGCTTGACGTGGCCCGACAGCAGCGCGACGCCATCCAGGGTGTCGTCCACCGGCAGGATGCGCAGGAAGTCGCCGGCCTTCACCTCGGTCTTAAGCGGACGGCGACCGTCCAGCGAAACCAGCGTGCGATAGCGGCCTGGAATGACGCGCTCGATAAGGGAATCTTTTATGGAGGCGGTCGCAGTCAAGCCGCCCGCCAGTGCCAGCACGTCTTCGAGGCGACGCTCACCGCGCAGCTCATAGATGCCGGGGCGCTGCACTTCGCCGCCCACGTAAACAATGTCGCCCAGGGGCGGGACGAAGATCACGTCGTTGTGTTCAAGCGTGATGTCCGCGGCCGTGTCGCCGCGCAGCAACAGATCGTAGAGATCGTAGCGCGCCACCAGCTCACCGCGACGCTTCACCTGAATGTCACGCAGGCTGCCGGTGTGTTGAATGCCGCCTGTGACCAGCAGCGCATCGACCAGGCCGGACAGTGCACTGATGGTGTAAACACCGGGCTTGACCACATCGCCGGCCAGGCGCACTTGCAGGGCACGCAGGTCGCCCATGGTGACCACCGCGCGGGCGCCAATTACGCGCTGCTCAAAACCCTCGGCAACCAACGACTTCACTTCCTCAAAGGTGAGACCGGCGACGTCGACAGGGCCAACTTCCGGCACCAGGACGCGACCCTCGCGGGTCACCACCAGGCGATATTCCACGTTGCGCTTGCCGTAGAGCTGCACAACCAGGGTGTCGCCTGCGGCAATGCGGTAGTCCGCGGGGACCGGGATATCGCTTATGGGCGCGAAGGTGCCGGGTACTTCCCGGAACATGTCATAGCCGAATTGCGCCAGGGGCTGCTCCAGTGCCTGGCTGCGCGATGCTTCGTCCAGGCTGATGGCGCGGCGCTTCTCGTCCGCCTGCTGCTCCAGGTTCGACTCTTCCAGCACGGGCGCGGGCTGCTGTAGCGCCAGGGTGGGCACATCCAGGGGCTTGTCCATGCCGCTGGGTGCCGCGCGGCGCGCAGCCGCCTTCTGCAGGTAGGGCAGGGTTTCAAACACCGGGTCCAGATTGTCCTGGGCCTGCAGCGCAGGTACCACGCCGCACAAACCCAGCCAGACGGCGAGTGCGCGCAACCAGCGGCGGCGCTGGCGGCTGGCTGAACGCGTCTTGTGGTCGTGTGAATTCATTGTCCCTCTCCGGGAATAGTCGTGTTGCCCGGAGAGTTGCAAGGCGGATGCCAGCCCTGCCAAAATACAATATTCTTATTATATTTCAGTTAGTTATAGCGGTGTTTGCCGGATTGAAACGACCCGGGCAGGGTCTGTTTTTCGCATTATGCAACAGCCTGCGTGTCGCAATTTGCAACAGCGCTCGCATAGCGCGAAGACCAGGGCAAAGACAGGCCAAATGACTGCTCCAGTTGCGCAATGTCCTCGGCGAAATGCGCCCGCAGGCGCGCCTCCATAGCGGGCGTAAGCTGCAGGGGCTGCGCCGACGCCTTGCGCACGTTTTTCTGGTCAAACCAGTAGCGCAGCGCTTCGCGACGGGATTCCGGTATGCAGTGCCAGGCCCAGCGCAAGGGTGCCAGGGCGCGCAGGCGCTGTCGCTGCGCCGCGGTGATGACCGGCGCGCCACCGCCCTTGTGCACCACATCGCCCAGGTTGGCGGGCCGGAAACCCGGGGCCAGCCCGATAAAAGCCAGCACCCTGTCCAGGGCGGCAGCCGGATCCTGCTTCAGCTCCTGCGTGGTCAGCACCAGTATCTGCTCCCGCGGGAAGTGGAACAGGTACTGCTGCAGGATGCGGCCATATTCGCTCCAGGCCAGATAGAAGGCCGCTTCACTCTCATAGCCCAGGGTATGGCGTGGCGGGGTTGCCACCCGCGCGCGGCATTGCTGTTGCAAGGTCAGGCAGTGGTCCATTGCGGCCTCAAAATCCCGCAGCTCCACTTCTCGCCGCCGACACATCTGGTAGTGGGACCAGGCCCGCTCTACCGGGTCCCTGAGGATGGCGACCAACCGGGTTTGCGGCATCAATCGCGCAATCCGCGCGGGCGCCTCGGGGTGACCCATGTACTGGGGCGAGGCCTTGCCCCAGAGCTGGTCCGACGTTTCTGCGGGTGCTGGAAAATGGCGGGCACTGAATGCCTCCCAGGCGGGCGCGTCGCTGATATCGCCATCGAAGAACGGCGCTTCCTTGGCCGCCGGCATGGCGATCTGCGGGTGCTCCCGCAGGTAAGCGTAGAGTGCCGTGGTCGCAGATTTTTGCGCCCCGATAATGATGAAATCCAGGTTTTTCATGAGATCAGCTCCTCAGCGTCTCCCGGCACGGCGCGCAGGACGCGCCGGGCCAGGCTCCAGGATAAAAGGTTCTTGAAGGCCAGCGCGCCGCTGTAGGCAACGGCGATGCCCATGGCACCGTGGGCCGGGCCCAGCCACAGGCAGCCGGCACTGGCCAGTGCCAGGGAGAGCAGCAGGCTGTGGAATTCATCACGGCCCCGGCCCGCCATGTTGAGTAACAGGCCCGGCAGGCCGGTGACGGCGTTGATAAGCTGGCCGCAGAGCAACACCAGCAACAAGGGCTGGGCCTCCACAAATTCTGCGCCAAAGAGCCCCAGCAGCCAGCGTCCGCCCAACAGCAACAGCAGGGCAGGCGCGGCAAACAGGGCGAAGGAACTGTACTGTGACTGCCATAACAAGCGCGACAGTTCGGCGGGCGCATCGCGCCAGGCGCTGGCAAATCTTGGGCCGTACAATGAGGCGAGCAGCAACAGGACGACGCTAACCAGGTTCACCAGCTTGTAGGCCAGGGCGAACTGCCCGGTTGACTCGACGTCTGCATAAAACGGCAGGAACAGAAAGGGAAGCTGCATCAGCAGGATCGACAGCAGACCCCCACCCCACAGGGGCAGTAGTTCGGACCAGCGGGCGTCTGCCACCGCATCGCCCTGGTCTCGGGAATCCGCCAGGCGCCTGGCCAACACGGCAGCGAGCATCAGCACCGCCAGCAAAATACCTGCGGCCATGGACAGGATAAGTTGCTCTCCCCGCACGGCATCGCCCGTCCACCAGAGCGCAGCACACAGCAGCAGCACCGCGATAGCCGGTACGCAGGTCTCCACCAACACGCTGACCGCGGGCCGCGCCAGCGCCTTGAGGGATTCGGAGAAAAGGCGCAGCAGCGCAAAGCCACCCGCCGCCAGCATCACCAGCAGGATAAAACGCCCCCGCTTCAGCTGCAGCAGCACCGGCAGGGCGATGATCAGCATGACAAACCAGGGCGCGGCGATGGCGCGCACCTGTCGCGACAGATAGGCATCCAGACCGCTGCGGCCCGCGCCCTCGCGCGACACCGCAAGGGTACGCATGGCGTGAACCGGCCGACCCAGCGCCGCCGCTTCCCCCGCCACGCACGTCCAGCTGGTAAAGAGTTGCAGCAGTCCCAGGCCGGCGGGGCCCGCCAGGCGACCGACGACCAGTTGCACGACCAGCTGCAGGCCAAGGCCCAGCAGACGCACCAGCAACAGACCGGGTATGTCTTTCCAGAGCTTCACGCGGGCGACACAGGCGCGTAGGCGGGCAGCCGATCTGCCACGGGCGCAGGCAGTGCGCTGGACGTGTGACGGCTATCCATCTGGTGCATAGCCGACAGCATGGACTGGAACAGGCCGTCCCAGGTGTAGCGATCGCTGATCAGCTGGCGGCTCTCTGTCGCCAGCTGCTGCCAGAGCTGCGCGTCTTCCAGCACCCGGGCAATGTCGTCTGCCATCGCAGCGATACTGTCGCTGATCATCAGGTGCTGGGCATGACGCGCGGCAACACCTTCTGCGCCCACCGGTGTGGTCACCAGCGGCAAACCGCGGGCCATGGCACTGAGTACCTTGACCTTCATGCCGGCGCCAAAGCTGAGCGGCGCAACACTGAGCCTGGCACGCTGGTACAGCGGTTCAAGGTCATCGACAAAGTCATGCAATACGATGCCGTGGCCGTCCGCCGCCAATTGCTGCAGTCGGTCATCGGCGCCGCGGCCGGCAATGTCCAGCCGCAGCGCCGGGTAATATTGCTTCAATCGCGGCCAGGCCGTTTCGATAAAGGCCCGCAGGCCGGCTGCGTTGGGCTCCCAGGCGAGATTGCCCACATACAGCAGGCTGGTTTGACGAGAGTTGTTCTCCAGCGCCGGCCGCTCCAGGTTGGCGGCATCACCCAGGTGGTAGGTCTCACGCATCTGCGCGGGATTGGCGCCAGCGGCCACCAGCGCGTCGATGTCATTGGGGGAGGCAAATACCAGATCGCAGCGTTGGCACAGCGCCACCTCTGCATCGCGCACGCGACGGCTTTCTACTGCGGCGGCGGCCCGATACAGGGGATTGCTGCCCTGCTCGGCATAGCGCTCCCACAGTTTGTGATACCC
>JAZBPS010000426.1:0-46896 GCA_036353375.1 Halieaceae bacterium
ACTGGCATATCGGTCTTGCAGCGCCCTACTGAGCTACGCCAGCCTCGTTAAAACTTTTTTTGCCATCCCTGGCGCGATACCGCGCTGCGCTGCAGGCACCGGCCCCGACATCCTGTCGGGTCGCCCTGCAAGCTGCGATATGCCACTGGCATATCGGTCTTGCAGTGCCCTACTGAGCTACGCCAGCCTCGTTAAAACTTTTTTTGCCATCCCTGGCGCGATACCGCGCTGCGCTGACCACACCATGAAAGCGTTGGGGTGCGCCGAGGGCGGCAAGTCTAGACAAACTGTCCCGCAACTGCAATGCGGCAGCATCACCTGGGCACTGCCGCTGTGTCAGGCGCAGCTCAGGAAAACCGGGTATGTCACCGGAATCATCCCAACCCAGTGCAGCAAGACCGCTGTCGGTCAGCGCCGCCCAGGGTTGCTCGACAAATGCAGGACGCAAATAGACGAGAGGCTTATAACCTTTCTGCGCAATCGCTTCTTTATACGCTTGTGCGCGCTCCTCACTGCGGAAGAGCCCCAGGGAAAGACTCCCGGACAGCGGGCCGTCAGTGATAGGGAAGTTGTCGATACCGCCCTGGCGAAGTTCACGCGACATGCGGCGGATATCCGCCTGGCTGCCCTCGGTGGGCAGGTACACCCAGTGTTCCGGGTCTGCCTCCACCGTCCGCAGCACAAGGTCCATGCTGACACCTGCTCCCGCGAACGCCGCCAGTAACCGCTCACCCATGGCCTCGCCCACAACCGGACCGGCCAGCCAGCATCGCTGGGGCAGCGCTGCCTCCGCAACCTTATCGTTGGCGGGCGGGGCCGCCTCTACAGCTTCGGACTCGGGGTCTGTCGACACAGCAGGTGACCCAGTGCCCGCCGGCACGCGCGGGGCGACGGGTTCCGGCGCCTGCTCAAGCTTCGGGCGCACAGCGGGCGCCTCAGGTTTACTGGCCGCTATCGCTTTCCGCTCGGCATCGGTTTCAAGCTCGTCGAGCAGCTGGAGGCGGCCGATATCGGCTTGCAGCGCAGGCGCTGGCTTGTCCGCGAGGTAACGCCAGTAAAACACTGCGGCGTTTGCCAGCAGGGCGGCAGCAATCAACCAATAGACCAACGGCAGTCTCACGCCGATGCACCCGGACCGTCGGGGCCGGCCAGACGGCCGCGCAGGGCGAGGCCTTCGAGAACCAGATCGGCGACGTAATCACCACCCAGGCCCAGCACGCGCATCAGCTCTTCACCGCCGCCGCCTGTAAAAACGAAACTGCTGTTATGCCCATAGCGCTCCCCTGCCAGGGCCACAGCGCCCGCGTGGGCCAGATACAAGCCGTTACTGACCGCAGCCTCGGTGGAGCGCCCCGGCAGCAGCTCCCCCTGTCCGGGCCCTGAAACCCGCACCCGCGCCGTGCCCGAGGCAAGGGATTGCGCCATCAGGTCAAGCCCGGGAATGATGTAGCCACCCAGATGTTGACCATCCGCGTCCACGAAATCGATCGTCAGCGCCGAGCCCGCATCCACAACACAAACCGCACCCTTCACCCGCACATAGGCGGCAATCATCGCCAGCCACCGATCCACACCCATGCGCTGGGGCTGGGCATAGCTATTCGTCAGCCCGCACGCCGACGCTTCGCTGCGCGCAAACCACGGATCCCGTTGCCATTGCTGCATCGCTTCCCGGGCAAGCGCCTGCTCCCGCTCTGGCGAAGCAACGCTGGATACCCAGATCGCGTCCGGCGCGCGCTCCAGTGGCGGCAACAACGTATCGCCGGAGAGCCGGCCCGACCTCCCCGCGAGGCGCCACTTCACCGAGGAATTTCCTATATCCAGTAAAAGGATCACGATTGCCCCACGAGCCGCGCCCCCGGGGAGCCAAGGGCAGCCCGGGGCGCTGGCGAGCGATACCCCCCAGCGGCTTCATAAACGGAATATAGAAAGGCAGACATTGCCGGCCATCATAGCAAAACAGGGCATACGCACCGCCAGCAATCGTCGTCAGCGAGTGCAACGCCGTCGCCACAAAAAGTTTACGTTTACGTAAACGGAATATATACTGCGCCGCTCAAGAGAGTGCCCATAAAATGCCTGCGACCCACTACCGCATATCCGAGCTCGCCAGCGAGTTCGACATAACGCCCCGCACTATCCGATTTTACGAGGAAAAAGGCCTGCTTAACCCCGAGCGCGATGGCCAGACGCGGCTGTTTCGGCCTGCAGACCGGGTTCGCCTCGCCTTGATATTGCGCGGCAAGCGCTGCGGGCTGAGCCTGGATGAAAGTCGCGAGATCATCGAGATGTATGAACCCGGGCAGAGCAATGTCGAGCAGCTACACTCTCTCCTCGATAAAGTGCGCGAGCGCCGCGACGTACTCACTGCACAACTCGCTGACATCAAGGACATGATGCAGGAACTGGACGACGTCGAGCGGCGCTGTCGGCGCTCCCTCGCAGCCCTGGAAGAGGACAACCACCCATGAATACGCCCTACCCCACGCTCAACTTCGGCCTCGGTGAAGAGATCGACATGCTGCGAGATGCGGTATACCAGCTTTGCCAGGCCAAACTGGCGCCCCGAGCAGAGCAGATTGACAGGGATAACGAGTTCCCTGCCGACATGTGGAAGACGTTTGGCGACCTGGGCCTGCTGGGCATCACTGTGGAAGAGGAATATGGCGGCAGCGGCATGGGCTACCTGGCCCATTGCGTCGCCATGGAAGAAATTTCACGTGCTTCAGGCGCTGTCGGCTTGAGCTATGGTGCGCATTCCAATCTGTGTGTGAATCAGATTCGCAAGAACGGCAGCGAAGCACAAAAGCAAGCCTACCTCCCCAGGCTCTGCAGCGGAGAGCATGTTGGCGCCCTCGCCATGTCAGAACCCAACGCCGGTTCAGACGTTGTCAGCATGAAACTGCGCGCCGAGAAACGCGGCGATCGTTATATTCTTAACGGCAACAAAATGTGGATCACCAATGGTCCCGATGCCGACACCTACGTGATCTACGCCAAAACAGACCCGGACGCCGGCGCCCGCGGTATCACCGCCTTTATTGTCGAGCGGGATTTCAAGGGCTTCTCCCGCGCCCAGAAGCTGGACAAGCTGGGTATGCGAGGCTCCAACACCTGCGAGCTGGTGTTTGAAGACTGTGAGGTGCCGGTGGAAAACGTGCTTGGCGAGGAGGGTCGGGGGGTCAATGTACTGATGTCCGGGCTGGACTTCGAGCGCTGCGTCCTGTCTGGCGGCCCGGTTGGGCTGATGCAGGCCGCCATGGACATCGTGGTGCCCTATCTTCACGACCGCACCCAGTTTGGCCAGAGCATTGGCGAGTTTCAGTTGATGCAAGGCAAGGTCGCAGACATGTATGCAGACCTCAATGCCTCTCGCGCCTATCTCTACGCTGTGGGGGCAGCCCTGGACCGGGGCGAGGACAGCCGCAAGGATGCCGCCGCAGTCATTCTGTTTACCGCAGAAAAGGCAACCCAGGTCGCGCTGCAAGCGATCCAGGCGCTGGGCGGTAACGGCTACATCAACGAGTATGCCACCGGGCGCCTGCTGCGAGACGCCAAACTCTATGAGATAGGCGCAGGCACCTCAGAGATTCGACGCATGCTCATTGGCCGCGAACTCTTCCGCGAAACGGCCTGAGACCATGGCGCTGATCAAAAGCCAGATAAGCACGCGGGATCCGGATTTCGAGAAAAACCGCCAGCATATGCAGGCGCAGGTTGACGACCTGCGCAAGCTGGTTGCGTCTATCCGCGAGGGTGGCGGAGCGAAGTACCAGCAGCGTCACAAGGCGAGGGGGAAGTTACTGCCCAGGGAGCGACTGGATGCGCTGCTTGATCCGGGCTCTCCGTTTCTCGAACTCTCACAGCTGGCTGCCTACCAGGTATATGAAGACCCGGTACCCGCTGCCGGCATCATCACCGGAATCGGCCGGATCGCCGGTCAGGAATGCATGGTCTTCGTCAACGACGCCACGGTAAAAGGCGGGACCTACTATCCCCTGACCGTCAAAAAACAGGACAGGGCCCAACGAATCGCTGCGGAAAATCGGCTGCCCTGTATCTATCTCGTTGATTCAGGCGGGGCCTTCCTGCCACTGCAGGACGAGGTATTCCCCGACCGTGAGCATTTCGGTCGGGCGTTCTTCAACCAGGCGCGCATGTCCGCCCAGGGCATTCCCCAGATCGCCGCGGTGTTGGGCTCCTGCACTGCAGGCGGTGCCTATCTCCCGGCCATGGCTGACGAGTCCATTATCGTGCGTGAGCAGGGCACCATTTTCCTGGGCGGCCCGCCGCTGGTAAAAGCCGCAACCGGCGAGGTTGTTACCGCCGAGGCGCTGGGCGGCGCGGATGTTCACTGCCGGACCTCGGGGGTGACCGACCACTACGCCAACAACGATGCCCATGCACTCGCCCTGGCGCGACAGGCGGTCAGTCGTCTCAACCGGGTAAAAGCCGTGACGCTGGATGTTCGCGAGCCCCGGGAGCCCCTCTACCCTTCCGAAGACATCTACGGCATCGTGCCCGCCGATACACGGCAGCCCTACGACGTTCGGGAGATCATCGCGCGACTGGTGGACGGCAGCGAGCTGGACGAGTTCAAGGCACTTTACGGCACGACGCTGGTATGCGGCTTGGCCCGCCTGCACGGCTACCCTCTGGGGATAGTGGCCAACAACGGCATTCTCTTCGGAGAGTCCGCCGAGAAAGGCGCGCACTTCGTAGAGCTGTGCGCGCAGCGAAAAATACCGCTGTTATTCCTGCAGAACATCACCGGGTTTATGGTGGGCAAACAGTACGAGTCTGGCGGCATCGCCAAGCATGGCGCCAAAATGGTCAACGCCGTGGCCTGCGCCAATGTGCCCAAGCTCACCGTGCTGATTGGCGGCTCCTTCGGCGCTGGCAACTACGGTATGTGCGGCCGCGCCTACGACCCGCGTTTCCTGTTCATGTGGCCCAACGCCCGCATCTCGGTGATGGGCGGCGAACAGGCCGCCGGGGTACTCGCCCAGGTCAAGCGCGACCAGAAAGAGGCCGCTGGCGAGGCATGGCCGGAGGCGGAGGAAAAAGCATTCAAACAGCCGATCATTGATGCCTACGAAGCGCAGGGCCATCCGTACTACGCTTCCGCAAGGCTCTGGGACGATGGCGTGATTGATCCCGCTGATACGCGCATGGTGCTGGGCCTCGCCCTGTCCGCGTGTCTGAACGCTCCTATTGAAGAAACGCGCTTCGGCGTGTTCAGGATGTAGATCGGATGACCAGCGATATCGACTTTTCCCGCGACGCGAGGGGGGTCGCCACCCTGACCCTCGCCCGCCCGGACAAGCACAACGCATTCAACGACAGCATGATTGCAGAGATCAGCCGGGTGCTACTGCAAGTGGCAGCAGACCCCGATATACGCGTCCTGGTTCTGGCTGCGACGGGCCGCAGTTTTTCTGCAGGCGCTGACCTCGCCTGGATGCAGAAGATGGCGAGCTACAGCGAGCGGGAAAATCTCGAGGATGCCCGCGCCCTGGCAGGCATGCTGCAAGACTTGAACAACTTGCCCCAGCCTACCATCGCGCGCGTGCAGGGCGCAGCCTACGGTGGTGCCGTGGGCCTGGTAAGCTGCTGCGATATGGCCGTGGGCTCAGAACGGGCGCAATTCTGTCTGTCAGAGGTCAAGATTGGCCTGATTCCCGCAACAATAAGCCCCTATGTAATCCGCGCGATTGGCGAGCGTGCCGCCAGGCGGTACTTTTGCAGCGCTGAGGTTATCGACGCGCAACAGGCAGCTGCGCTGGGGCTTCTCAGCGAGGTCGTCAGCGAGGGCGAACTGGACGCTGCGGTGGCGGCGCGCGTCGACGGACTGCTGGACAACGGCCCTCAGGCCGTCAAGGCGGCGAAAGCCCTGGTGCTTGAGTACGCAGGCCACCCCGTCGACAAGACCCTCATAGAAGACAGCTGCAACCGTATAGCGCGCGTGCGCGTGTCAGCGGAAGGCCAGGCGGGCTTGCAGGCCTTCCTGAACAAGGCAGCGCCTCCCTGGAAGGCCACCGATGTTTGACAAGCTGCTCATCGCCAACCGTGGCGAGATTGCCTGCCGGATTATCCGCACCGCGCATCGCCTGGGTATCGGCACCGTAGCCGTCTACTCCGACGCGGATGCGAACGCCTTGCACGTGCGCATGGCGGACGAAGCCGTACACATCGGCCCGGCGCCGGCGCGGAGCTCCTATCTGCAGGCCGATCGCATTCTGGAAGCGGCTCTTCACAGCGGAGCGCAGGCAATTCACCCCGGGTACGGATTCCTCTCCGAAAACGCAACCTTCTGCCGTCGCTGCGCTGATGCGGGTCTTGTGTTTGTTGGTCCTACGCCAGACGCGATTGAAACGATGGGATCCAAGGCCGCCGCCAAGCGGATTATGGAAGCCGCGGGCGTGCCCACGCTGCCGGGTTACCACGGCGAGGCCCAGGAGCCCGACCTGCTGCTGGAGCAGGCCGGGAAAATCGGCTTTCCGGTACTGCTCAAGGCGGTGGCCGGAGGCGGCGGCAAGGGTATGCGCCGGGTGGACGAGGCGGCCAGCTTTCACGAATCACTGGCTGCGGCACAGCGGGAAGCCACCTCCAGTTTTGGCGACGCGCGCATGCTGGTAGAGAAATTCCTGACCCGACCGAGGCACGTGGAAATACAGGTGTTCTGTGATAACCACGGCGGTGGTGTGTATCTTGCCGAACGGGATTGCTCGCTACAGCGCCGCCACCAGAAAGTTATCGAGGAGGCACCCGCACCGGGCCTGCCAGCGGATCTTCGCAGGGCCATGGGTGAAGCCGGCCTGCGCGCTGCCCAGGCAATAGACTACCGCGGTGCCGGCACAGTGGAGTTCCTGCTGGATAGCTCCGGTGAATTCTATTTCATGGAAATGAATACCCGGCTGCAGGTGGAACACCCTGTCACCGAAATGATCACCGGACTGGACCTGGTCGAGTGGCAGTTGCGCATCGCCGCGGGTGAGCCGCTTCCCGTCGCGCAAGCGGATGTGTCCCTGCGGGGCCATGCCTTCGAGGCACGCATTTACGCAGAGGAGCCGGCCAACGATTTCCTGCCAACGACGGGAACGCTGGCGTACCTTGAGTTTCCAGCGGAATCCGAGCACGTGCGGATTGATACTGGCGTCCAGTCGGGCGACGAGGTCAGCGTCCACTACGACCCGATGATTGCCAAACTTATCAGTTGGGACAGGGATCGCAGCAGCGCCCTGCGTCGACTTGCTCGCGCGCTCAGCCAGTTCCGGGTCAGCGGACTCAGTACCAACATAGATTTTCTTTACAACATCGCTACCCATCCGTCGTTTGCATCCGCCGACCTCAGCACCCGTTTCATCGAGGAACACAGGGACGCACTGCTCAGGCCACCCGGCACTGCGCCTCTGGATGCTATCGCCATCGCAAGCCTGCTTCTGTTGCTGGACCGGCAACGCAACGCGGCGAACGCCGCAGCCGGCCACCCGGACCGTCACTCGCCCTGGCACACCGCCAGCGGTTGGCGCATGAACGAACCGCACCTGCAGAACCTGTCGCTGGAATACGCAGGTGAGACGCTGAAAGTGTCTGCGCAGCAGTTGCAAGCGGATACGTTTTGCCTGAACTGGGACGCGCATGAGCTCACGGTGCGCGGCGTGCTGCAGGGAGAGCGCCTGGATGCCGATATAAACGGCTTCCGGCAAACTGTCAGCGTTGCGGCCCATGATGGCCAGTACTCTGTTTACGGCAAGGATGGTGCGTTCACGTTCGCGCAGTCCAGTCCGGACCTCGGCAATGCCGCCGCCGAGGGAACCGGTGGCAACCCGCGGGCGCCCATGAACGGCGTGATCGTCAAACTACTGGTCAACGCCGGAGAGCCCGTTGCAGCCAACGCACCTCTGCTGGTCATGGAAGCCATGAAGATGGAACACACCATTCGTGCGCCCACTGCAGGGCAGGTGACAGCGTTTTACGTACAGGCCGGTGAGCTGGTTGACGGCAACGCCGAACTGCTGGCATTCGAGGAATCAGACACGTGAGCATGCCCGAGCGTGTAACGCTGGTTGAGGTGGGGCCGCGCGACGGTCTGCAGAACGAGAGTACCCCGGTATCCACGGAGATACGCGTGGCCCTGGTGAACAGGCTCGCTGCTGCCGGCTTGCCGGTGGTTGAGACCGGCAGCTTCGTCAACCCTAAATGGGTACCGCAGATGGCGTCCAGCGAAGCGGTTTTTGAGGCAATCACCCGGCGTGCCGGAACCCGCTACACAGCACTCACGCCGAACATGCGCGGCTTTGAGCGCGCGCTGGCCGCCGGCGCCGATGAGGTCGCTGTGTTTGCGGCAGCATCCGAGGGTTTCAGCCAGAAAAACATCAATTGCAGCATCGACGAGAGCCTGGCGCGGTTTCGCCCGGTAACACGCGCTGCCGCTGAGGCTGATATCCCGGTGCGGGGCTATATATCCTGCGTTATCGCCTGTCCCTTTGACGGCCCAACCTCACCTGCCCTGGTGAGGGAGGTCAGCGACGCCCTGCTGGATATGGGTTGCTATGAGGTGTCGCTGGGGGATACCACCGGGGTCGGCAGCGCGGGCAGCGTCAGCGCGCTGCTGGGGGAATTGCTGCGGCACCTCTCGGCAGACAAGCTGGCGCTGCACTGCCACGACACCTATGGCCAGGCGCTGGCCAACATCCTGGTGGGTTTGCAACACGGGATAGCCACCTTTGACGCCTCCGTCGCCGGACTGGGTGGCTGCCCCTATGCGCCGGGCGCCACCGGCAATGTCGCCACGGAAGACGTGCTGTACATGCTGAACGGTCTGAACATAGAGACGGGCGTCGATGCAACACTGCTGCGAGAAGCGGGGGAATACATCACCCGCGCACTGGGCCGACCCAACCAGTCCAGGGCCGCCAACGCCTTGAGGACGCGCTCTCAATAACGCCTCCACTGGCCCACCCCCGACAAGCTGTGTACATTCGGGGAATCAGGGGATCCGTCATGCAGATTCAACTCGTTCGCAACGCCCGTCGCAGCGCCGCGCTGCTCATGCTGCTGGCCGGTATCAGTCACATCGTGCAGCTGTGGTTCAGGGAAACCACAGGCGAAAGCCTGTTTACCGCGCTCACAGGTGCATACTTCCTTATGCTGGCACTGGGGCTGTCAGGACAGTCACGGTTCGTATTGTGGCTGACCTCCGCCTCTGTCAGCCTGGACGTGCTGCTGGGCGCGGCCGCCAGCCTGCATGGAAGCGGTCCGTTGCAGAGCTGGCATATAGGTCTTGAAACGGCAGTGGTCTGCCTCTGCGTTTACGTCCTGTTCAAGACCCGATTCATCGACATGGACTAGCCAGGATGTTTGAGCCCGTAACCATAATGTGCGCACTGGCCTGTGGAATGCTCGCCCGCAGCTTTGGCCTGCCGTCACTGCTGGGCTACCTCGCTGCCGGCTTTGTGCTCTACGAGCTTGGCACTGTGCCAGGCCCGATGATCGCAGAGCTGTCCGACCTGGGCGTCACCCTGCTGCTGTTCAGCATCGGGCTGAAGCTGCGACCCGCAGAACTGCTGGAGCCCAAGGTCTGGGGGTCTACGCTGGCGCATATGCTGTTGACTATCGGCCTGCTCACACCCCTGCTGCTTGTCGCCAGCAGCGCGATACAGGACATTGACCTGACCCTCAACACCGCGGTCCTGATCGCCTTTGCCCTGTCTTTCTCAAGCACGGTTTTTGCAATCCAGGTGCTGCAGTCCAGAGGTGAGATGGCCTCCCGCCATGCCACGCTGAGCATCGGCGTGCTGCTGATTCAGGATGTCGCCGCCGTCCTGTACATAGCGGCAGCCACCGGCAAGCTGCCCCAGCCGTCCGCCCTGCTGCTGTTGCTGCTTATCCCGGCCAGGCCCTTGATTATTCGGCTGCTCAAGCTGGCAGGACACGAGGAGCTGTTTACCCTGTGCGGCCTGGCACTGGCCATCGGCGGGGCCGACGTGTTTGAACTGGTCGGCATCAAGGGTGACCTCGGCGCACTGATTCTCGGCGCCATGCTCGCCGGCCATAAAAAAGGCAAGGAACTGGCGAAGAACCTGCTGCAATTCAAGGATCTTTTCCTGGTCGGCTTTTTCGTGAGCATCGGGCTCTCTGGCTGGCCCTATGCTGAGCTCGCCGGTCTCGCGATACTGCTGGGGCTGCTGGTACCGCTGAAGTCACCGCTGTACTTCTGGCTTATGACCCGACTGCATACGCCGCCGCGCACCGCCATGCTCAGTGCCGCGGCACTGTCCAACCACAGCGAATTCGGCCTGATCGTCATTGCTATCGCTACAAAGCAAGGGATCATTGGCTACGAGTGGTCGGCAGCGCTTTCACTGTCAATCGCGGTCAGCTTTATTATCTCCACCGGACTCAACCAGCGCATACATCCCCTGTATATGCGTTTCTACCACCGCCTGCGCCGCTTCAAGAGCGAGCAGCTTGAAGTGGACCTGCCGGACTGTTCCAACACGCGCATTATCGTTCTCGGGATGGGCAATATCGGCAGCGGCGCCTACGAAACACTGCAGCAGCGCTACGGCAGCGCCGTGTTGGGCGTTGACGACAACGACCGCAAGCTCAAGAGCTGTCGCGCGCGTGGCCAGCGTGTGGTGGGGGCGGATGCCAGTGACCCCTTGTTCTGGTCGCAGGTTCGCCTGGATGAAGTGGAACAGGTTCTGCTGGCGCTGACCAATCACGGTGAGAACATGCTGGTGGGTGCCCTGCTCAGGGACATGGGATACGCCGGCAAAATCACTGCCATCGTGCGCTATGCCGAGGAAGCGGCAGATCTGGAAAAATACGACATCGCCAGTTTTGACCTCTACGCGGAGGCGGGTTCGGGCTTTGCCAATCACGCCCAGGCGGCGCTTGCGCCCCGCGAGGAGTCAGTCTAGCGTGTTGCCAATCCCGGCAGTCGCAGCGAGGCTTGCGCCAGTCCCGGCAGCACCAGCAGGTTGGCGACCAGATACAGCGTCAGGGGCAAGGTAACCCAGGCTGACACCGACAGCTGCCAGGCCGTCGCCAGCATCACGCCAGACAGGCCGAGTCTGAGGAGCTCGAGGCCCAGCGGACGCCGCCCGTCCAGCCAGTAGCCCGTGCAAACCATGGCCAGCAGCATCAAACCCACGATGGCGGCAGTGACCGGCCACGTCAGGCCGGAGACGAACAACAGCGCCGTACCCACGCCGGTAGTGACCAGCAGTTGCAGCAATGCGTAGGTGTTGACCAGACCCGGCACAGGCGGATCATACTTCTTGAAAGCGCTCAGGTCGGTTTACTCCCTGGGATAGCGCGCTGCCACGTCCGCCGGTCGCCACCCGGTTCTGGACCAGAGCACCCGCAGCCGGTCTCGCCAGTCTGCAGTGCGCCATGCGTCCTGCATCATGCCCACATAGATGTGCAGGTTGGCCCACAGCGGATTGAAGGTGTGCAGGGGACCACGAATGCCGAAAACACAAGGGTCGTCTTCCTGTTCCTCCTGAAACGTGCCAAACAGGCGATCCCAGACGATGAACACGCCGCCGTAATTGCGGTCCATGTACTGGTCGTTCTGGGCATGGTGCACACGGTGATTGGACGGGGAGACAAAGAACCATTCGAACCAGCCCAGTTTGGGAACGTGCTCCGTGTGCACCCAAAACTGGTATATCAGGTTGGCGGACGCCACGGTCACGTAGACCTCTGCAGGTACGCCCAGCAGGAACATCGGCACGTAAAACAACCAGCTCAATAGAAACCCGGTACTGGTCTGGCGCAATGCAGTGCTGAGGTTGTACTCCTCGCTCTGGTGGTGCGCCACGTGAGAGGCCCAGAATATCTGTCGTTCGTGGCCAATGCGGTGGTTCCAGTAATAGCAGAAGTCGTACGCCACAAACGCAAACACCCAGGTTGCCCAGTGGGAGGTATCCATACGCCAGAGTGAATAATGGTGTTCTATTGCGGCAAACACGGCGCCGCCGACACCGATCAGTACCAGTTTACTGGCAGTACGCAGCGTACCCATGAACAAGCTGCCCACTGTATCGTTGATGCGGTAGGTATTGCGGCCCCGGCGCAGGCCATAGACCCACTCGAACAGCATGGCCAGCACAAAAAACGGTATGGCGTAGGGTACGAGATCCACAGTCCGCTAAGCCTCTGCCCGCAGACTGTCGATGAACTCATCCGAGCTGGCAATCGCCTTGCGCATCTCGGCAATCAATACATCGATATCCCGGTCGATCTGGCTGAATTCAGTCTTCAGCGCGGCCACCGCCCTGGCGTTCAAATTATGTTTGAGGTAGAGCACATTGTCCTTGAGGGCCGCCAGCACCGGCTCCATTTTCTGCTCGGATGCGCGCATGGCGCGCACCAGTTTCTCGTAGCGCCTGCGGGTTTCCGCCAGCTTGCGCTGACTGTCCGCCTTCAACCGGGCGTTGCTGTACTGCTCCAGTTCGTCGGTCCACTCCTCGAACAGCGCATTGGCCACACTCTCGATAGAATCTATGCGGTCGCGCACTTCCTGTGCAGCGTCGGCAGACGCATCGTATTCGTCAGACAGCGCCTCGTAGATGTCTTGCAAATCGCCGCCGTCGAAATCAATCAGTGACAGCAGCTGGGCCTGGGCAGACTCGAACTGCTCCTCCGCTTCGCTCTGGGCGTCACGCGCATCCACCACGCGATCGACCAGAATCTCCCGCTTGTGGTAGCCAACCCGCTCCGCCGCCGCGTAGTACGTGGATTCGCAAGCTGAAAGCAGCAGGGTCATACAGGCCAAAACTGATATTTTTTTCAGGTTCATCATCTGGAACTCCGCCGGTGACAGGGAATGCTAATGCAAAGGTGACCAAAAGCAAAAGTGATAAAGGGCCGAATCTGGCTAGTGATCTAACCCGGTCGCGCTATAGTCCGGGTATGGACAATCTGGATACCGACCGCTTTCGCCGCGCCCGGTTGGCAAGGGACCCGCGCTTTGACGGCCTGTTTTTCACCGGTGTGATCACTACCGGGATCTATTGCAGGCCTGTTTGCCCGGCGCGCGCGCCGAGTGAGCATAACGTGCGCTACTTCTCCAGCGCCGCTGCAGCCGGGCAGGCAGGCTTCAGGCCATGCCTGCGCTGCCGCCCGGAGTCGGCGCCAGCCAGCGCTGCATGGGCGGGCACGGATACCACGCTGCGGCGCGCAGTGGACCTCGTTAACGGTGGTTATCTGAATGACCATTGCGTTCCAGCGCTGGCCGCCCGCGTGGGCGTGGGTGAGCGCTACCTGCGCAAACTGTTTCAAAAGAAGCTGGGCATATCCCCCGGGATATTGGCGCATACCCAGCGCCTGCACCTCGCACAAAAACTGCTCAGGGAGACCTCGCTGCCGGTTACGGAGGTCGCCTTTGCCGCGGGCTTCGGCAGCCTGAGACGCTTTAACAGTGCCACGCAAGCTGCTTTCGGTTGCGCCCCCAGCGCCCTGCGCCGCGGCAAGCGCCGCAGCGGTGACCGTGGCCTGACGCTCAGCCTGGGACTGCGACCGCCCTATGACTGGCAGGGCGTGATCGCGCTGTTCAAGCGCCATGCCGTGGCGGGGCTGGATACTGTCACGGATAGCCGCTGGGAACGCGCGCTACGCACGCCTCTGGGGGCGGCGGCGGTTACCGTCACACAAGGCGACAGCGATGCAGCGCTCACCGCCCATATACGCCTGAGCGACAATCGCGACCTGATGCCGTTGCTCGCACAATTACGGCGCATCTTCGACCTTGACGCCCATCCCGCGGATATTGCCGAGGATCTTTCTCAGGACGATATGCTGGCGCCGCTGGTCCAGGCCAGACCCGGTGTGCGCTCGCCCTGCTTCTCCACCGCTTTCGAAGCCGCGGTACGCGCCGTATTGGGCCAGCAAGTCAGTACCGCCGCAGCACGCACCCAGTGCGCCCGTATCACCGAGGCCTGCGGCACGGACGTGGCAATTGATGGCCGGCTGTGGCGCGTTTTTCCCACACCCGAGGCATTTCTTGCACTTCCCGATAGCGAACTGCGCATGCCCGCGGGTCGACGGCAAACCCTGCGTTCGGTTTGCGAGCTGTTTGCCCAGGGCGAGCCGGAACTGGCGGCCCTGCAGGCGCTGAAGGGCATAGGTCCCTGGACCACAGACCTTGTCGGAATGCGCGGGCTGGGTCAGCCGGACCGCTTCCCCGGTTCTGATCTCGGGCTGATCAACGCCGCGGAGGCCCTGGGGCTATCCCGACAGGGCCTGGTGGCGCGGGCGTCCCTGTGGCGACCGTGGCGCTCCTACGCTGCCAATTTACTCTGGAGGAGCCTTGGACATGGCTGAAACACCGGTATCACTAAGCCTGGAAAGCCCGGTCGGTGATCTGCGCCTGGTTGCGACGGACGAGGCGCTGCTGCGCGTGGAGTTCACAGGGCATCATACGAACATCGGCAGGCCGGGCAAAAACGCCATACTGCAGACCGCCTGCGACCAGTTGCGGGAGTATTTTGCGGGACAGCGCCAGGCTTTCAGCCTGCCCGTGGCCCCGCAGGGCACCGATTTCCAGCGGCAGGTTTGGGCTGCGCTGCAGGCGATCCCCTTTGGCAGCACCCGCAGCTACGCGGAGATCGCCCACGCCATAGGCAAGCCCCGGGCCGTGCGTGCAGTGGGGGCCGCCAACGCCCGAAACCCGCTGCCACTGGTAGTTCCCTGCCATAGGGTCATCGGCAGCAATGGGCGCCTGACCGGCTTTGCCGGTGGCCTTGCGACCAAGCAGTTCCTGCTAACGCTGGAGGGCGTGACAGCGAACGTCACGCATTGAGATCGGGAATCAGTTCGTCCTTGAGACGTTCAATCAGGTCTTTCAGCTGGAGTTTCTTCTTCTTGAGGCGCTGTAACTGTAGCTGGTCGCGATAGGGATACTGATAAAGGGCAGCAATCTCGAGATCGAGGACTCTGTGCTCCGCCTGCACCATCTGCAGTCGCTCCTCCAGAGAGATTTCGTTGGCTGCGTCGCCGTCTCCGAATGGCAATCTGGGAGAGCCGTTGTCGCTCATGGTGGCTCAGCCCTGTAGCTGGCGAAACATCTGCTGCCGGGAGTGAATCATTTCCCGGCAGGTCTGCTGCATGGAGAAGTCCGTGCCCCCTGAGCTGCTTCTCAACAACATGAGCTGTTCTTCCAGTGCCTGTATTTCATGCAGCAATTGCGCCTTTATATGGTGACAGCGAGATCGGTCCAGGGAGTGGGCGGCCTTGCTGCTGGCGTCTTTTTCCAGCTCCAGGCATCTGAAATTGTTTTCCGCCATGGCGGTCTCCATGCTCGCAGTGCTAGTTATAGCGCAAGTTGGCGCGGCGCGCGACGCCACGGCATACATTTTCCAGCGGATCCCGGGGGCGACCGGCCGGTTCCAGCGGGCCGGGAATTCTACGGTTGATCAATATGGGTCTGGGCCAAAGAAGCCAATGGCATTTCCACGGTGTCCAATGACACAATTGTGCGACGTTCACCAGGAGCAAACTATATGGAATGCCGCGCCGGCTGCGGTGCCTGTTGCATCGCCGCCAGCATCCAGCAACCCCTGCCAGGCATGCCGCGGGGCAAGCCCGCCGGTGTTCCCTGCGTCAACCTTGACCCCACAAGCCGTCGCTGCCGAATCTGGGGGCAGGAAGACTATCCTTCCGTTTGCCGCCGCTTCACGCCGGAGCCCGCTGTATGTGGCAACCAACGCGACGAGGCCTTGCAGCTGATATCCGCCATGGAGATAGCAACCTGCTGACGCAGCCGCTGACAGCCGGTCCCGCAACACGCCAACGCGGGGCATTGCCAAGCGGGGACGGGGCCCCGCACACTAACGCGCTCGCATGCTGTGACCCGGGTAGATGATTAACTGGCACCAGATAGATACCGTGCTGCTGGATATGGACGGTACATTGCTTGATTTGCACTACGATAACTTTTTCTGGCAGCAACATGTCCCACGCCGCTACGCACAGGTACATGACTGGGACGAAGCCGAGGCGATCACGGAGATCGGCCGACGCATCGGCAGCGCGCGGGGCACGCTCGCCTGGTATTGCCTGGACCACTGGTCGGAGCAACTGCAACTCGATATCCCGGCCCTGAAACACGAAATTGCGCACATGATCGCCGTGCGTCCCTTTGTGGAGGACTTCCTAGCCCAATTGCGCAGTGCCGGGAAGCGTTTGGTGCTGGTCACCAATGCACACCGCACCGGCCTTGAGCTCAAGCTGGGGCGCACCGGTCTGCAGCGCTGGTTCGACGATATTGTGGTGTCACATGATTTTCGGGTCGCCAAGGAGGAGCTCGAGTTCTGGCACAGGCTGCATGCAATACATCCGTTCCAGCCCGCCCGAACACTGCTTATCGATGACAATGAAGCAGTCCTGGGTGCCGCACAGCGCTATGGCATTGCGCACCTGCTGACGCTGTTGCAGCCCGATAGCAAGGCCGACAAGCGGCTGTCAACGCGCTTCCCGGGTATCCATCATTTCGATGAAATCATGCCTGCGGTAAGCTGATGCCATGGAAAAGCTGAGATTGGACAAATGGCTCTGGGCGGCGCGGTTCTTCAAGACCCGAAGTCTCGCGAAGCAAGCCATAGAAGGCGGCAAGGTCCAGCTGGATGGGCAGCGCGTGAAGGTGAGCAAGGAGATCACCATCGGGGATCGACTGCGCCTGCGCCAGGGCTACGACGAAAAAGAGATACTGGTGCTGGCGCTGTCTGACCAGCGCCGCGGTGCACCCGAAGCGCAGCAGCTCTACCAGGAGACAAGCGATAGTATTACCCGCAGGGAGTCGCAGGCAGCAGCGCGCAAGGCAGCCGGCGGTATGTTGCATCGACCGGAAACGCGACCCACTAAAAAGCAGCGCCGGCAAATACAGCGATTCAAACAGGACATCTGACGCTTGAGCATGCAAGGCAGCGAAAAAAACCTCGCTCGCAAATTCATTTTCGAGGAAGCCGACATTCGCGGCGAAGTGGTGCACCTGGACAGCGCCTACCGGGACATCATCGCCATTCATCACTACCCTGAAGGGGTAAGTCGCCTGCTGGGTGAGTTCCTCGCGGCAGCAGTGCTGCTGAGCACCACTATCAAGTTCGAGGGCCGGCTGGTGCTGCAGGCCCAGGGCAGCGGCAGCCTGCAGCTGCTGATGGCTGAGTGCAGTAATGATCTGAAAGTGCGCGCTATTGCTCGCGGCGCGGAGACTGCAACGGCGACCGATTTCAGCGACCTGCTATCCGGTGGACACCTGGCCATTACTATCGAACCGCACCAGGGACAGCGCTACCAGGGCATTGTCCCGCTGGACGGCGGCAGCCTGGCCGCCTGCATAGAGCATTACTTTGTCAACTCCGAACAGCTGCCCACCCGACTGTGGCTTGACAGCACCGGCGAGGTGGCCGCAGGGCTCCTGCTGCAGCAGCTTCCTGCACAGATCACGCCCGATGCCGACAGCCGGATGCAGCAGTGGGAGACAGCCTGCACCCTGGCCGAAACCCTGCAACGGGATGAAGTGCTGGAGCTGGACCAGGAAACGCTGCTGTATCGTCTGTTTCACGAGGACAGGGTGCGGCTGTTTTCCGGCAAGGCGGTGCAGTTTGCCTGCAGCTGCTCCCGCGAGCGCTGCCACGGCGCATTGATGTCCATCGGGCCAACGGAGCTGCTGAAGCTGCTGGAGGAGGACGGCGAGGTCATCATGGACTGCGAGTTCTGCAACCAGCGCTATCGCTTCGAGCGAGAGGATTTCGACGACCAGTTCGGCGAAAAAGGCTCAGAAGCCCTGCACTAGACCGCAGGCGTTCTCTCCGCGTCAGATACCTTGCTGCGAGCGGCTGCGAACCATAGCAGAATACGCTCACCAAACAGGTACATGGCCGGCACCAACAGCAGCGTAACAGCGGTCGCGAACAACACACCGAAGGCAAGCGATATCACCATGGGGATGAGGAATTGTGCCTGTACGCTGGTCTCGGACATGATGGGCAGCAGCCCGATAAAGGTCGTCAGCGACGTCAGGATAATGGGGCGAAAGCGATCTTCACCGGCCTGCAGCAACGCCTCACGCAGGGCATAGCCTTTATCCCGCAGCTGGTTTATGCGATCTATCAGCACCAGGTTGTCATTAACCACCACACCGGCACAGGCCAACACCCCCATCAGTGAAAACATGCTGATCTGGCGGTCCATGATGATGTGGCCCAGAATCGCGCCCATTATCCCAAAGGGTACCGCGGTGAGAATGAGCAGCGGCTGCCAGTAGGAGCGAAAAGGAATGGCCATCAACCCGTAAATAATCAGCATTGAGAGGCCTATGTACTTAAGCAGGACGCTCTGGAAGGCTTCCTGCTCCTCCAGCTCACCGTCCAGCGCCAGGCTCAGGCCAGGATAAAGCGCCTTCCATTCAGGCAGTTTGCGGCGCACGACGTCGTCGACGATTTCCCGGGCTGAACTGCTGCCGGGCTGCAGCTCGGCAGTGACTTCCACCGTACGCTTGCGGTCGAGTCGCTCTATCGTCTGGTACCCTTTTACGAACTGCACCTGGGCCACCGCTTCGAACGGCAACTCGCGACCGTCCGGCGTGCGTATGCGCATCTGGTTGAGGTTGTCGATGGAAATCCGCTCCGCTTCCGGGTAGCGCACCATCACCTTCACATCCTCCCTGGCCCGGGGGATTCGCTGCACCTCAGCGCCGTAAAACGCCCGGCGCACCTGGCGCGCCAGATCCGCCAGCGTGATACCGAGGTTCTCCGCAGCGGGCTTCAGGGACAGCTCGATCTCCTCACGGGGCGACTGCATGCTGTCGTTAACATTGAACACGCCAGGATAGCCCAGCAACTCTGTTCGCAGTTGCTCCGACACGCGCTCAAGGTCAGACACTGCGTTGGCCGCCAGCACCAGGCGGATGGGTTCACCATTCTCCTGTATCGTGTAATCCAGGCTGAAATCCTCAACCTCACCCAGATCGCCAATTTCGTTGCGCCACGCCTCCGACAGTTTCGCGATATCAACAGAGGTGTCGGACAGCTCCAGATACAGGTTGGCGTTGTTATCCCTGGCGAACGCGTAGATGTGCCCGAGCCGCTCTCCGGTGGCCTTCTCGTTGTAACGGGCCTTGATACGCTCCGCGGCACTCTCCACCTGGTAGAGCTTGTCCAGCGTGTCGTTGAAAGCGACACCGTCCTGCAGCTTCACCCTGGCCACCACCCAATCGGCAGTCACTTCAGGAAAGAATCCCGATTTTATCCAGCCGCCGGCGTACACGCTCAGCGTCAGCACCAGCGCGACAAAAAACAGGCTCAGGGTCATCAGATGCGCATTGAGACAGCGCTCCAGAAACGGGCGGTAGCGCTGGGCAGCGAAGCGGACCATGGCCTCGGCGCAGCCTTCTCGCATACGTTCAAGCACGGCAAGCCAGCCTGCACCGGCAGGCTTCACCGGACGCATGTGGGCAAGGTGGGATGGCAGTATCAGCAGGCATTCCAGCAGCGAAAACGCCAGTGACAAGGTCACTACCGTCGGGATCGCCATGGTAGCGTCTGCCCAGTCGCCGGGCATGAACCACATGGGCGCGAAAAAGATCATGGTGCTGATGACGGCAAACATCACAGGCTTCACCACCGAGGAGGCGCCCAGAATGGCGCCGTGTTCACCCCCGTCTCCCGCCGTCTGGCGACTGTGGATGGCCTCGCCCACAATAATGGCATCGTCGACCACGATTCCCAGAATCAGCAGGAAGGCAAACAGGGAAATCATGTGCAGCTGCACGCCGGTGTAGGGCAACATGAAAAAAGTGCCGAGGAAAGCCACCGCGATACCCACACAAACCCACATGGCCAGCAGGGGTCGCAGGAACAGCACCAGCACGGCAAACACCAGGGCGAGGCCGCCGACACCGTTTTTCAGCAGTGTGGCAACCCGGCTTTTGAAGGGCACCGACTGGTCCTGCCAGGCCGTCAGGGTCACACCGTCGGGCAGACCCGGGCTGACTTCCTCAACCCAGGCATGCACGGTTTCGCTGGTCTTTAGCACGTTGGGGCGCGAAGCGACGTACACCACCAGGTTCAGGGCGGGCTGGTCGTTGAAGCGCCGCCGCAGATCGAGGTCTTCAAAACCATCAGTCACCGTTGCGACATCCCCCAGCAGCAGGCGCGTTCCATCCCGCTTGCTGACCAGCACGATGTTTTCAAAGTCCGCGCGGGCATAGGCCTGGCCGCGGGTCTGCAGGCGTATATCGCCCTCTTCCGACTTGATTGCGCCCGCCGGCAGATTAAGGCTGGACGCACTGATGGCGTTCACCACATCGTCGAAACGCAGGCCATAACGCCGCAGCGTGAACTCCGAGACCTCCACCGACACCTCGTAAGGCCGGGCCGTCTCGATTTCGACAATGGATATATACGGCCTTGCGGCCAGATCGTCACGCAGCCGCTCCGCCAGCGCCTTCAGGTTGCGCTCGCCTACATCTCCTGCCACGGTCACCCGGATCATGTCCTGGCGATTCTCCAGTTCAGTGACCACAGGGCGCTCGGCGTCGACCGGGAAGGAGCTGATTGCATCCACGCGCGACTTCACTTCCGCCGTAAGCTTCTGCATATCGTAGCCGGGCTCGGCCTTCACCAGCACAGTACCCAGGCCTTCCCTGGCCGTAGAGCGCAGCTCCTGCACGCCGCTCAGGTCGTGCACTGCCTCCTCGATGCGCACGCAAATCTGCTCTTCCACTTCGCTGGGGCCGGCGCCCGGGTAAGTGGTGACCACTTGCACGGTATTGACGGCAAAATCCGGAAAGAACTGCTTATCGAGACTGGGTATGCCCGCCAGTCCGCCGACGATAATCAGCAACATCAACAGATTCGCGGCGATGGGATTACGGACGAACCAGGCGACCACTATTGCCCCCGGAGGGCGACCTTGTCGCTTTCACGAACCGTTACCGCCATACCCTCAATGGCTACCGCGGGCTGCTGGATAACGACTCGCTCACCGTTATCCAGTCCCTGTACCCAGAGCTGGCGGGGCTCGGTTTTCAGGACGCGCACCGGCCGGCCGACAAGCCGGCTCTGCTCGTTGACCAGCAGCACACTGCCATCGTTGCGCAACGCGCTGCGAGGCAACACGCTGACGTTGTCGAGTGTGCGCCCCTGTATCTCCGCCTCGACGAAGAGGCCTATGGCCAGTGGCGGACGGCCATTGGGCGCGTCGATTGCAAAGGGGTTGGCCACCTCCACAACCGCAAATACCACGCGACTGTCGACATCGATACTCGCATCCGTCCTGACCACCTCGCCAGACCACACCCACTCGCGGTCAGAAAATCGCGCCCGCAATGAAACAGCGGCACCTGCGGCATCGCCGCGCTGATAATTGAGCGGCAGGTCCAGCAGGGCGACCTGCCGATCCGTCAGCGGCACCCTGACCTCTACCGCATCGGTATCGTAGACCTGCGCCAGCAGGGTGCCAGGTGTCACAAACTGCCCCACATTCACCAGCGTTTCCCTGACGCGGCCGTTGAAAGGCACGGAAATCGCGGTGCGCGCCAGGTTCAAACGTGCCTGCTCCAGTTCGCCCCGGGCAGCCGCCAGCGCGGCCTCTGCCGCCGCCAGCTGCGGTTTGCGCAGGAACAGGTCATTGGCTTCCTGGTTGCCGAGGTCCCGCCACTCCCTCGCTGCCTGGCGAGCACGACCTTTCTCCTGGGCCACCAACTGTTCAGCGTCGGCGACCTGCGCCTCCGCCCGAATTACCGCTATGCGGTAGTCCGCATCTTCCAGCTTCACCAGCACCGTATTGGCATCGAAAAAGCCTCCGTCGGCAAACTCCGGCGCCGCTGATACCACAATGCCGCCCACCTGGGCGACCACAGCGATTTCCCGCCGCGGTTGCACCGTACCCTGACTGACCGCGGTCAGCGTCACGGTCTCAGGCGCCGCGGGCATCACCTGTACCTGGGGTGGCGGCGGCTGAACCAGGGGCTTCGATTCGGGATCGGGCTTACCGGTCACGATCAGGAAAGACGCAACCAGGCCCAGGGCAACCACCACGGCCGGCAGCAGGCGGGATTTTTGCAACCAGGGGTTCATCGCGTCAGCCCACGGCCCTCTGCAACAAGCTCTGCAACTGGGGCAGCAGTTCGAAGCGTTGCCAGGCGCCCTCGGGCTGGGCCAGCCGGTCCGCCACGCAATACATAAACAATGGATTGTGCGTCATACCCAGATGGCTACCCGGCAGGGCAATGTTTTCCGTGTGCTCGTCCTCGACGTCGTCGACGCAGAAGCTCCAGTGCGCGACGCCGTCGCCTTTGCTGTAGATCGAGGTTGAAGGCACCGGTGGCGGCGCCGCCCACAGATCGGCATATTCCAGCATAGGGTCGCGTTGTCGTTCCGGATTGAAGCGTTGGTAAAGTCGCGTTACCGCGCCGTTCACGGATCCGTATTGTCGCATCTTGAAGGGGGAGCCCAGGGTGACCACCTGCCGCACCGCTCCGGGATTGCGATGTGCCAGCAGACGGGCGTAAATGCCGCCCAGGCTCCAGCCCACCAGACTCACCGTGCTACCGTGCTCTCGTGAGAGCTGCTTGACCCGGCGGGCGAGACGCCGGTACAAGGCATCGTTTATGCCGGGATTACGTCCCTCGTCCCAGGCGTGTACGTTGAAATCCCGGGATTGCAGGTACCGTCGCAGGGATGCAGTAGAGCGATCTGCTGCAAAAAAACCGGGCAAAACGAGTACCGGGTGCCCATCTCCTCGTGCAGCCAGCTTCAGCAGTGGCTAGGCAGGGGCTACCGCCATCACCTCCAGCAGGGCCCGGCCCTCTGCAAGGGATTGCCAGAGGCTGGGTCGCGGTGCCGATTCCACTCCGCCCATAATCTCTCCAATCTCTCCAGGGACCAGTGTCTGTGTCAGTATACGACTCTGTGGGTTACCGGGATGACATTTTACGCAACTTCACCCGGGCCTCACCCAGGCAGAAACCACGTTTCTAGTATGCGCTTTCTAAAAATTCTCCGTAACGTGCACCACGCAACGCTGCAAACACGCAGCCTTCCATGACTCGCGCAGGCGATGCCATGGCACAAAGTAGAGATACAGGAGAGAACTATGGCAACTGCTACCCCGAAGAAAAAGGCGAGCCCCAAGGCCAAGACACGCAAGGCACCCGCACGCAAAACCGCTGCCCGCAAGACCGCCACCAAGCGCACAGCCCAGCGTAAAACGGCTGCCGCGCCTGTGGCTTCCTTCACCACAAAGGCCCAGGAGAACGCCCGCAATGTATTCCTGGCAAGCCTCGGCTTTTACGGCAAGGCGTTCGAACAGGCGCAAACGCGCTTCGACGCTGCCCAGTCACGCATCAAGACGCGTCGCACCGAGGCGGAGAAGCTGTTCAGCGAACTGGTCAAGCGCGGCGAGAAAGTCGAGTCAGACGCTCGCAAGGCAATCAACGATATAGAGCTGCCCGAGCTGAAGCTCGCGAAGCCCGAGGAGATTCGCAAGGACGTCAAGGCGCGCCTTGAAAAGGCCCGCGAAAGCTTTGAAACACTACGTGGAAACATTGGCAGCAACGCTGCCTGACGGACCCACGCCAGGTCATTACCGCGCGTCAAGCGCGGCTTTTTGGGGTCACCTTGTGACCCCTTTTTTTTGTATGATCAAAACCTCCCGCAGGAGGAACAACTTATGAGCGACGAAAAGACCCGTGGTGACAAGGCCAGCGAGATGGCCAAAAACATCTGGCTGGCAGGTCTGGGTGCCTACGGCAAGGCGTTCAACGAGGCTCGCGACAAAATCGACAACGCTTCACTGGAACCGCCCAGGCTGTTTCGCGACCTGGTTGAAAAAGGCATGCGGCTTGAGGATGAGGTGCGCGACTCCCTCTCCTCTATCCGCAAAACCGGCACCAGCACCGTAGAGGAGCGCATCCAGCGTGTGCGAGAGAGCTTTCCCCTCTCTCGCAGCGAGGACATCGCCGCACTGGACGCGAAGCTGGATATCCTGATCGCCAGAGTAGACGCACTGGCCGCTGCGTTGGAGTCGGCAACCGGGAAACCCGCTGCCCGGAAGAAAGCGCCCGCAAAAAAGGCGGTGCGCAGGAAAGCCGGTACGACCAGCCGCAAGAAGACAACCGCGAAAGCACCGGCGAAGAAACCGGCTGCAGCAAAAAAGCAGGCGGCGCCGAAAAAGCGCGCCGTCAAGACCCGCGGAAAAACTTCGGCGGGCAAGCGTACGGCCGGCAGCGGGGCGGGATCTGGCAAGCAACCCTCCCGAAAATAGCGGTCTCTGAACGCCGCCCCAGCCCATGAAGACCCGGGACCGCATCCTGCACGTGAGCCTCGCCCTGTTCAACGAGGAAGGTGAACCGCATACCACCACGGTGGATATCGCCAACGTGCTGGATATAAGCCCGGGCAATCTGTATTACCACTTCCGCGGCAAGGACGTCATCATCGCCGAACTCTTTGAGCAGTATGAGCGGGGCCTCAGCGAGATTCTCAGCGCCCCGCTGGACAGGCCGCTGAGTGTGGAGGACAACTGGTTCTACCTCTATGTGGTGTTTGAGGAGATGTACAACTACCGCTTCCTGTATCGAAACCTGAGTGACCTGCTGGACCGGTACCCGGATATGAAGAAGCGGTTTCGCAGGCTTCTGAAGCTAAAGCATGCGGCGATCGCCGCCGTGTGGGCCACCCTCTCGCGTGAGTCGGTGGTAAGCACCAGCGAGGAAGAGTCCACAGCACTGGTGAGCAATATGGTGCTACTGCTCAATTACTGGCTGAATTACGATCACCTGCAGCACGACCAGCGGGCACCGGCACTGGTAATCCATCAGGGCGTGTACCAGCTGATGAGCATGATCGCCCCCTACCTGGGTGACAATCACCGGAGCTTCTACGAGCAAGTCAGCGAGATATATCGTCGGATTATTGCACCCGCTGCAGCAAAATAACGTCGCTGCCCAAAAACTCCAGCGCCGCTCCCCTTGCGCCAGCCCACCACTCCCAGGTGTGGCGCGAAAAAAAACAGACATGGGTAGGGTCGTTCTTGTAGTGCCAGCCGGCAAATTCGCGCTGCCCCAGCACCAGTTTGGTCATGATCCCCAGCCAGCCCCCGGGTTGCAGCAGGTCCCACAGCCTGTCCAGTTCCATACCGGGGCGGCCCAGGTGCTCTACCACCTCCGTCGCGGTTACGAAATCGTAGTGCCCGGCCAACACACCCTGCGCCGGCGCAAAAAACGGATCATAAAGCGCAACCGTATGACCGGCCTCCCGCAGCATCGCGGCCAGTGCGGGGCCGTTTCCGCAGCCGAAATCCAGGCCCGAAGAGGACGGCGACAGGCGCGTCAGCAGTGGTTGCGACAGTCGAGAAAGAAAGTTTCTGTAGCCGGGGTCGTCCACTTCGTTTTCATGCAGCAGGTATTCGTCGCGCTCCGCCTCGGGACCCAGGTGGAAGCGGCGCGGAACGAAAACCAGCGCGCACTGCGCGCAGCGGAAGTAGTCACGACGGACATCGCTGTGAAAGTGCCGGATGTGTTCAGCGTCGCACAGAGGGCAGCGCATGTCTTATTTCACCTCCGAGGACTGATTATGGCGCTATACTTGCGACTGGCCGGATGCACGCATCATCCGCAGCAGTGGCGCACGGCGCTGGGGCTGCCATCTTGCAGGTTCCCCGGCCCATCACGGCCCGGGGTCGCAGCGGGGCGCTGAAGGTGTGGGCACCGCACCTCGCCCAGCGTGTCTGGCAGGATTATCCACCGTCGTTCCGGGCCACGTTTTAGGGCCCATCATCACAATCGGAGACTAGCATGACCATTAAAGTTGGCGACAAAATTCCCAGCCTCTCTTTGCACACCATGGGAGCCCAGGGACCTGAAGGCATCAGTACAGACGAAATCTTCGCCGGGAAGAAAGTGGTCCTGTTCGCGGTACCGGGCGCTTTCACGCCCGGATGCTCCATGACCCACCTGCCGGGTTTTGTAGTGAACGCGGACAAGATCAAGGCGAAAGGCGTGGACACCATTGTTTGCATGTCAGTCAACGACGCCTTTGTGATGGGCGCCTGGGGTGAAGCGCAGAACGCGTCCGAGATCCTGATGCTGGCAGATGGCAACGGCGACCTTACCCGGGCCATGGGGCTTGAACTGGATGGAACGGGTTTTGGCATGGGAACCCGTAGTCAGCGCTTCGCGCTGATCGCCGAGGATGGCGTGGTAACCCATCTGGCGGTAGAACCGGGCGCAGGCATAGAAGTCAGCTCCGCGGACGCGATGATGGAACTGCTGTAGCCGCAGGGCTGTCGACTGCGCAGGTCTGTTCCCATAGCAGAACGCGCTCAATAACTCGCCACAGTGCTGGCAAAAAAAAAGCCCCGCTTAGCGGGGCTTTTTCATTTCTGTCTGCCTTGCAGACCTCTATCCGGTATCGCCTGCCTCGCGACACAGTTCGCCTCCCTCAGGGGAATCGTGACACCACGCGGATGTCGGGCGGGAGGCGAACGGAGACGTCCCGGCCAGAGGCTTACAGAGAGAAGCCGACAGTCATTTTGTAGAAGTCGCCAACTTCACCGCTTTCGTCGTCCATCTGGTCGCCGGCAGTAAAGCGAGCAAACATGCCATTGGGCAGGGAGAACTGGGTGTAGAGGCCGAGCCACTCGTACAGCACAGCATCATCGCCGCCTTCAACGCGAGCCAGCTCCAGGTATTCCCAGTGGGCGCCTACAGACCAGATCGGGTTGATTTTATAGCCACCGTTCACCCAGGTGTGGATGAAGTCGAGGCCGGTGCCGTCGTCGTCCCGGTTGCGGGCTGCCAGGTAGTAGCCACCGTAGAACTCGGCTTCCCACTTGTCGTCGCCGTAGTTGATCGTCAGGCTGGGTACAACGCCGTCGGCGAAGTTTGAACCCGCACCATCGTCGGCACCGTTGGACTGCAGCAGACCGTTGGTCACACCGATCTGCGGCTTGACGGTCAGTTTGTCGTCCATGTAGTGCATGTTCAGGCCACCGCCGAACTCAGTCCACAGGTCGTTGCCGGCACCGCCGCCCAGACCGTCGCTGGTCCACATGATGCCGTAGAACGAGAAGTCCATGTTGTCGTTGAGCTTCCACAGACCGTTGAACGACGGGTAGAAACCAAAGAACGTATCCTGGTTCAGGGTAATCGTATACGACCCCTTGTCTTCCATCTCTTCCTGCGCCATTACGGCTGTGGCCGGGGCCATAGCGATCAGGCCAGTCATGGCTACGGGGAGCAGTCCTTTAAAGGATGAATACTGCTTCATTTTTGTGTCCTCCTGTGCGCCGCAGAAGCGGGTCGCTGTTTCACTAACTAGTTGTGTTCGGAACAATCCTCCAGAGAGCACCCCGGTCCCAAAAGGGGACGTAAAAGAGGGCACGCTGGCGCTACCGTCGGTAAGCATGTGATACAGAGCAAGCGCCGTGCCAATGGTGCAGTAGATTCGATTTATCCGAAGAATTGATTTTTATTGCGCCACTGCGAAAAGACCCCGTACCATAGCGGCATATCAGACCTGACATAGCCAGAAAACGCAGCGCCTGCACCGCGAACGATCCACGAAAGGCGATGTTTGTGACTTATTCACACTCTGCAAGGGTCGTGATACCACGGAAATACCGATGCTTTGAGGGGTCCCTGAGAAATTGATTTCCATCAAAACAGCAATTTCGCCCAATTTTTGGGCGCACAGCACCGAAACGGTGCGCGCCTGTGCCGAGATCTCTAAAGTACCTGTCTAATCCCTGCTTCGAGGACCCCATGAACAACAACAATCCGACCCACGATCACACAAGTTTCGGCCATGACACCACCACCGAGGAGGTACTCGGGGACACAGACCTGGGCGGCAAGCGCGCGCTGGTCACGGGTGCGACCGCCGGCCTGGGCGTGGAAACCGCGCGAGCACTGGCCGCACACGGTGCCGCCGTTACGCTCACCGCAAGGGACATGGACCGGGGTGAAGCGGTTGCCCAGACCATACGCGACAGTACCGGCAACCCCCACGTGGACGTGATGTCTATGGAACTCGGCTCCCTGGACAGCGTGCGTCGCTTCGCCGATGCCTGGCTGGACCGTTATGACACACTGAACCTGCTGATCAACAATGCCGGTGTCATGGCCTGTCCCCAGGGCATTACCGAGGACGGGTTCGAGCTTCAGTTCGGGACCAATCACCTCGGTCACTTTCTGCTTACCAACCTGCTGGTGCCGGCCCTGGTGAAGGGCGCGCCCGCCCGCGTGGTGTGCCTGAGCTCCCGGGCACACCACATGGCGGGGATTGATTTTGAGGATATCGGCTTCGCCTTCCGCGACTACGACAAGTGGGTGGCGTACGCACAGTCGAAGACGGCAAACGTATTGTTCGCTGTTGCCCTGGACAAACGCCTGGCGGGCCGCGGTGTGCGCGCGTTTGCGGTGCACCCGGGGGTGATCGAGACAGAATTGTCCCGACACATGGAACAGGCGGACCGGGAAATGCTGGCAGCGCGCGGCAAGCAACTGGGCGGGATGCAACTCAAAAGCATCCCGGCGGGCGCCGCTACCTCGGTGTTCGCCGCCACCTCGCCCAGCCTGGAAGGCCAGGGCGGCCTGTACCTTGAGGACTGTGGCGTCGCATCCATCAACGACGAGGTCAACGCCGCCCAGGGCGTTCGCAGCTGGGCCGTGGATGAGACAGCGGCCGAGCGGCTTTGGGCCGTATCAGAGGAACTGGTGGGCCAGCAGTTCCACTTGTAACGAGTGTATGTGGCGCCGGGACAGACTCAGCCCGCCAGTCGCCAAAGGCATACGCTGGCCACGACCACCACCCCCAGCAGGTTCAGGGCGAAACCCTCGCGCACCATGCGCGCCACGCTGATCAGGTTGCTGCTGTAAACCACGGTGTTTGGCGCCGTTGCCACGGGCAACATAAAAGCGCAACTCGCCGTCATCGCCGCCGGCACCATCAGGATCTCTGGCGCAATACCCGCTGCCACGCCAGCGGCTGCGAGAATCGGCATCAACAGCGTGGTTGAAGCAGTATTGCTGGTCGTTTCCGTCAGGAAGGTCACCACCAGGCATATCATCAACACCAGTGCCCACAGCGGCAGATTGCTCAGGGATACCAGCCAGTCTCCCAACAGGCCACTGAGGCCTGAGCTTACAAACGCCTTCGCCAGGCAGATGCCGCCGGCGAACAACAGCAGCACACCCCAGGGGATCACCACGGCCTGCTCCCAGTCCAGTAAACGACCGCCGCGCCCGTTGGGCACAATAAACATCAGGACCACCGCCAGCAGGGCGACAGACGCGTCGTTAGCGGTCGGCAGGTCCAGCCACGCACGCCAGCCGCCAAACGGCTCAGTGCGGGTGATCCAGGCCAAGGCGGTCAGGGCAAACACCAGCATGACGCGGGTTTCTTCCGGCCGCCAGCGCCCGGACCGGGGCAGCTCAATCTCGCTGCTGCCGCGCAGCCTTCGCGTCAGCCACAAGCCCATCAACGGCACCATCATCAGCACCACCGGCAGCCCCCAGCTCATCCACTGGGAAAACGTCACCTCGATGCCAGTAGTGTTACGGTACACCTGCATGAACACCAGATTGGCAGGTGTGCCTATGGGCGTTGCCAGGCCGCCGACACTGGCGGCATAGGCCATGCCCAGCAGCAGCGGCACAGCCAGCGTATCCCGGGCCTTCTCCAGGATCGCCAGGGCCACCGGCAGCAGCATCAGCGTGGTGGCGGTGTTGGAAATCCACATACTCAGCAGTGAGGAGGCGGCCATGAAGCCGAACACCAGCCGGCGATCACTGTGGGCGCCGAACAGGCGCATCATATTAAACGCAAGGCGCCGATGCGCGCCGCTGTGCTCCATGGCGCGGGACAGGATAAAACCGCCCAGCAGCAGCAAAATCAGCGGGCTGCCATAGGCAGCACCGACCTCGGAGGGTGTCAATACACCGGACAGGGGCAGTATCGCCAGAGGCAGCAGGGATGTTGCCGGAATAGGCACCGGCTCGAATATCCACCAGAACACACACCACAGGGCAACCGCGGCAGTGACGGCGATATCCGCGGACAGGCCGCTCGCACGAAGGCCAAGCCCCAGCAGCAGCGCAGCAATCGGGCCAAGCACCAGCGCCAGCTTGCGCAGCTGTTCAGCGCTGATCAAACGCTTTGTCTCCGACACAACAGAGGCAGCATGTTACTGGGCCCACCCGCCCGCGAAGGGAATCGCCTGGCCACAGAAGAAATCCGCCTCATTTGACGCCAGGAACACCGCGAGCGCCGCATCCTCCTCGGGGCGCGCCAGCCGGCCGGCAGGCACATCCCGCATCAGTTTTTTGAACGCATCCGTTTGCTGGAAGGATTCCGGAAAATACGCCGGATTCTCAACAAAGTGCTGCGCGATCAGGTTGATCTGCACATTAAAGGGCGCCGCTTCCGTGCCCACGCTGCGAACGTAGCCCACCTGGGCTGCGCGCGCCGCGCTGTAGGGCGCAGTGCCTGGCGCCGCCCGCAGGCCGGTGGCGCTGCCCACCACCAGGATCTTGCCCGCGCGTCGCTGCATCATCGCCGGCAGCGCAGCGCGCACCAGCCTGTGCAAAGGGTGCACCAGGGCATTGAAGAGGTGCTCCCAGCGCTCATCCGAAACCTTTACCGCATAGTCTGCATCCGCGGGCGCCGACAGATTTGCCACCAATACGTCGATGGGGCCGGCGGCATCCAGCGCTTCCCGGGCAGCCTCCGGACGGGTCAGGTCGCGCCGGTCTTCCACCAGCTCAGCGCCCTCAGCGCGAAACGCGCCGGCAAACGCCGGCCCCATAAAGTCATCCGCCTGGGTGAGCAAAACGCGCTTGCCCTTCAATCTTCCGCCCACAAGTCTCTCCAAGGTACAGGCCTGCGCTAGTGTAACCACTGCGGTGTTGCTGTTCACAAAAGAATCACCACAGTAGAATCTACCCATGACGAAACTTCCCACCCTGGTTGACCGTTTTGGCCGCAGTGTTGATTACGTCCGGCTGTCGGTCACCGACCGTTGTGATTTTCGCTGCGTGTACTGCATGGCCGAAGACATGCAGTTTGCGCCCCGCGCGGAAATTCTCAGCCTCGAGGAGCTTGAGCGCGTGGCCCGCAGCTTCGTCGAGCTGGGGGTTAAAAAGATACGCCTCACGGGCGGGGAGCCCCTGATCAGGCACAACGTCATGCATCTTGTTGAGGCGCTGGGCCGAATGCCCGGTCTGGAGCAGCTGGTGATGACCACCAACGGCTCTCGCCTTGACCAGTTTGCCCTGCCACTGAAGGCGGCAGGTGTAAAGCGCCTGAATATCAGCATCGACAGTCTCAGGCCGGACAGATTCCGTCAGATCACACGCACGGGCGACCTGTCTCGCGTGCTCACCGGCATTGACGCCGCGATCGATGCAGGTTTTGAACGCATCAAGCTGAACGCGGTCATCCTCAAGGGCCGCAATGAGGACGAGGTACTGGACCTGCTGGAATTCGCGCTGCAACGTGGGCTGGACCTGACCTTCATCGAAGAGATGCCGCTGGGACTGATCGACGAACACGACCGCGCCCTGACCTTCTGCTCCAGCGAGGCGCTGCGCGCCTTGATCGGCAAGCACTTCAGCCTGCAACCTACCGAGTTCAGCACCGGTGGACCGTCGCGCTATTGGCGTATCCCCGGGCAGCGTTCGCTGGTGGGCTTTATCTCTCCCCACAGCCACAACTTCTGCCACCTCTGCAATCGTGTGCGGGTTACCGTGCAAGGGCGGTTGCTGCTTTGCCTTGGCAACGAACACAGCGCCGATCTGCGAGCGCTAATGAGAGATCCACAGACAGACGACGCTGCACTGCGACTGGCGATCATCCGGGCGATGGACCTGAAACCCGAAAAACACCACTTCGATCTCAACGAAGCACCCGATATCGTCAGATTCATGAGCGCCACCGGCGGCTGAACAGCCACGAGCCCCGACCCCGGCATGCGCCATTGCAGCAGGTTTCGCTGACACCACCTTTATTCCCTAACCAACCCCAAGGGCAGCTTTATGAACCGCGTTCTTCAACACCTGGGCAGCCGATACCCCATCATCCAGTCACCCATGGGCTGGATCGCTCGCGCGCAGCTTGCATCGGCTGTATGCAACGCTGGTGGCTTTGGCATTATCGAAACATCGTCCGGGGAAACCGAGAACTGCCAGCGGGAAATTCGCGCCATGGCCGACCTCACTGACCAGCCCTTCGGCGTCAACCTGCCCCTGCTGTTCCTGCGCGACGACACCATGGTGCGTTTCGTGGTGGAGCAGGGGGTGCGCTTTGTCACCACCTCTGCGGGCAACCCCGCCAAATTCATTGGCATGCTGAAAGAGGCCGGCACCACGGTTTACCACTCGGTTGCCACCGTTCGCAGTGCTATGAAAGCGGTGGAGTGCGGTGTCGACGGGCTGATTGTCGAGGGCACCGAGGGCGGCGGCTTTAAGAACCCGGACCCGGTTGGCTTGCTGGTGCTGCTACAGGCCATTCGCCGGCGCTGCGATATTCCCATGGTCGCCGCGGGGGGCATCAGTGACGGCATTGGCATGGCGGCGGCGTTTGCCGCTGGTGCCGAGGGAATCCAGATGGGGACGCGCTTTGTGTCGGCTGAGGAGAGCCCGGTGCACGCGAATTTCAAGCGCGCCATCATTGAGGCGGGCGACACCGATACCTGGCTTGTTAATAATGCGAACCTTCCTCCGGTGCGCGCACGCAAGTCGGAAACCACCGCTGCCCTGCGCGAGGGCGCAGACGGCAGCGCCATTCTCGCCAGCATCCAGGACCTGTACTTTGGCGGAGACATGGAAGCCAGCGTTGCCCTGATCGGCCAATCCGCCGGCCTGATCGAGGAAGTCGAACCGGTGGCTGCCATTATTGAACGCACTGTCAAACAGTTCTTCGACGTACAGGAAGAATCCGCGCGGCGGGCGGCCGCGCGCAGCTTCTGAACCAAAGGACACAGTGGCGACCCCGGCGGAGACGGGCCTGTTTCCGCTACAATGCGCTGCACACCCACCCAAGGATCTGCTTTGAACGCCCTTGATTTCCCCCAGCTTGCCTCGGCCGACGTTATCGTCGAAGGTTTTGAGTCCCACGGCTATATCTGCAGTCGCGAAATCGCCACAGCCGTATTCCTGGCCTGCCAGCTGCGCAAGCCGATTCTGGTAGAAGGGCCGCCAGGTGTCGGCAAAACCGAGCTGGCCAAAACAACCGCCACACTGCTGGACCTGCCGCTGATTCGCTTGCAGTGCTACGAAGGACTGGATGAGGCGAAAGCGCTGTATGAATGGAAATACGGCAAGCAGTTGCTGTACACGCAGGTGCTCAAAGAGAAGCTGGGAGATTTGCTGCAGGGCGCCAAGGGGCTGGCAGAGTCTGTGGAGCGACTGCATCACTTCGGCGACATTTTCTATTCCGAGGATTTTCTCGAACCACGGCCACTGCTGAAGGCCATGCAGTCTGCCAACGGCGCGGTTTTGCTTGTCGACGAGGTGGACAAATCAGACTATGAGTTCGAGTCCCTGTTGCTTGAGCTGTTGTCCGATTACCAGGTTTCCATCCCGGAGATCGGCACAGTCAAGGCGACATCGACGCCGCTGGTATTCCTGACCAGCAACAATACCCGCGATATCTCCGACGCGCTCAAACGGCGCTGCCTGCACCTGTACATACCGTTCCCCACCGTGGAACTGGAGGAGCGCATCATTCGCGCCCGGGTACCGGATGTGGATGCCGACCTGCGCGCCCAACTGGTGGCTTTCGTGCACGGTCTGCGCCAGCTTGACCTGAAGAAGGTTCCCGCCATCAGCGAGACCATTGACTGGGCGCGCAGCCTGTTGCTGCTCCATGCCGAACAGCTCGATGAGGCGCTGGTACGTTCCACCCTCAATGTACTGCTGAAATTCCAGGACGATATTGAGGCCACGGAACCGGAATTGCGCAGCCTGCTTAGCGCACCCTGATGCCCTCCAGGCTGGTCAGCTTTATTAACGTGCTGCGCAGCCACGATCTGCGCATCTCACCCGCCGAATCGCTGGATGCCGTCAATGTGGTGACTCGCCTCGGCTACGCCGATCGCGAGAGCTTGCGCGCCGGCCTCTCCCTCTGCCTTGCCAAAAGCGCGGAAGACAAGGCCGTGTTCACGCGCTGTTTTGACCAGTTCTTCAGCTACCAGCTCCCCGAGGCCAGAACTGACGAAACAGCCGTAGGCGACCAGGCTGACAGCCTTCCCGGTGTTGACCCACAGGCGCTGGCGGAGGCTGACAAAGCGCTCGCCGAGGCCAGCGGCGAGGGCGGCGGGAGCCTCGATCTCGCGGGTGAGATGGCGGCGGACCCCTCTCTCGCGAGCCAACTGGATACGCCGCTGATGGATATGCTGCAAAGCGACGATCGCAACGGCCTGTCACTGGCTATCGCCAGGGCGGGCGATGCAGTGGGCCTGCCGGACATTGAGATGTTTACCCAGAAGGGCCAGTTCACGCGCCGCATACTGGACGAACTGGGCGAGAGCCACATCCGGTCTGCCGTGGTGGAGCTGGAGAATCGCGGCAGCGGCGCGCTGGGCGAATTGCAGCGCTACCGCGACCGGCTGCGGGAGCTGGTGCGCGACCATGTCGAGCGTGAATACCTGCTACACGCCCAGGGGCGCAACGCCCAGTTCATGGACGATGTGCTGGCCCGGGCGAGACTCAACAACATTGAGCACCATTACAGCCAGCGGGTGCAGGCGCTGGTGCGGCGCATGGCGAAAAAGCTCGCTGCCCGGCATGCGCGCAAGCGCAGGGTGACCAAACGCGGCCAGTTGAACATGGGCAAGACGCTGCGCCGCGGCGTACCCAACGACGGCGTGCTGTTCGAGTTGCACTGGAAGTCGGTGCGACGCGACAAGCCGCAGATCCTTGCCGTGTGCGACGTGTCCGGCTCCGTGGCCGCCTACGCCAAGTTCCTGCTCATGTTCCTCTATAACCTCTATGACGTGCTGCCGCGGGTACGCAGCTTTGCCTTTTCCAGCCACCTGGGGGAAGTCAGCGATTTATTTGACCAGCACAGCATAGAAAAAGCCGTGGAACTGGTGAACTGGCAGTACGGCGGCGCGACTGACTACGGCGGCAGCCTGGTGGACTTTGCCAAACTGGCCCTGGACGACATCGACAGCCAGACCACGGTGATCATCCTCGGCGACGCCCGCAACAACAACGGCGACCCACGGCTGGATATTATGCAGAGCGTGTACGCCAGGGCGCGTCAGGTCATCTGGCTGAACCCCGAGGCGCGGGTTATGTGGGGCAGCGGTGACTCGGAAATGCCGCGCTATCTCAGCTGTTGCCACATCGCGGCGGAGTGCTCCAGCCTCGCCCACCTGGAGCGCATCGTCGACCAGTTACTGCGCAGCCATCGCTGAGGGCGACCGGTTCAGCCAGGGCCGCCCTGCATCATGCTGTCGTCCTCGTCCTCATCCAGGGTGGGCTCGAGGCTGAGGTTCAGACCACCGGCGGCCTCGCCGCCGCCCTCTGTACCGCCCTCTCCAGCGAACTTGATCTTGAGGCGCACATTGTTCTGGGAGTCGGCGTTTTTCAGGGCTTCTTCCTCGCTGATCTTGCCTTCCAGATAAAGATTGAACAGCGCCTGATCGAAGGTCTGCATGCCGAGTTCCGTGGACTTCTCCATGATCTCCTTGATGCCCTCGAACTCACCGCGCAGGATCAACTCGGAAATGGTGGGCGTGCCCAGCAGTATCTCAATGGCAGCGCAGCGCTTGCCGTCCACGGTGGGTATCAGCCGCTGTGAAACAAAGGCACGCAGGTTGGAAGAGAGGTCCATCAACAGCTGGGGCCTGCGCTCCTCCGGGAAAAAGTTGATGATGCGATCCAGCGCCTGGTTAGCGTTGTTCGCGTGCAGGGTGGAAATCGCCAGGTGCCCGGTCTCGGCAAACGCCAGCGCGTGCTCCATGGTTTCGCGATCGCGAATCTCGCCGATCAGAATCACGTCCGGCGCCTGGCGCAGTGTGTTTTTCAGTGCCGCATGCCAATTGCGAGTGTCAACGCCTACCTCACGCTGATTGACAATGCACTTCTTGTGCTTGTGCACATACTCCACCGGATCCTCGATAGTGATGATGTGCCCGCCGAAATTACTGTTTCGATAGTCGATCAGCGCCGCCAGGGACGTGGATTTGCCCGAACCGGTTGCACCCACCATGAGGATAAGCCCGCGCTTGGCCATGATGACGTCCAGCAGCACAGGCGGCAGGTTCAGGTCCTGCCAGTTGGGGATGGTGGTGACGATGTTCCGGGCCACGATACCAACTTCATTGCGCTGCACGAAAACATTGATCCGGAAACGGCCCACCTCCGGGATAGAGATCGCGAGGTTTTGCTCAAGCTCGGTTTCGAATTCCGCCTGTTGCGTCGGATCCATGATCTCGTAGGCGATTTCCTTGATTTCGCCGGGTTTGAGAATCTCCTTGCTGATGGGCTTCAGCTTGCCCTGGAATTTGGCACAGGGTGGTGCGCCGGTGGAGAGATAGAGATCTGAACCTTCATTCCTGGCCAGCGTTTCCAGCCATTTGGAGATGCGCATACACGCCCCTGTTCTATTCTGCCGAGACACGAAGAGCTCTGAATGTAACAGCTTCTGGGCTGGCGGCAAGTGTCGGCGGCAAAGCGGCCCGATCTCTGCAGGCCGGGCCGGGGCCAGGCGCCCCCGACAAAGGTGCTGGAACCTCCCTGCGCAGTCGCCTACCCTTGGGGGTAATCGTCGTATGACGCGCCCGGTCCCAACCGAATAATAAGGAGTACACGTGGACGAACAGCGCCCCACCCCCCTGGTCGAAGATATTGATGCTACCCGCCAGCGCCTGGAGAGCTGGTTCAGCCAGCGCCAGGGCACCCCGGTCACTATCCCTGAACTTGCAATCCCCGAGGCGACAGGGATGTCCAACGTCACGCTGCTGTTTGACATCCACTACGACCGCGACGGCCAGCAACACCGGGAACCCTGCGTCGGCCGTCTGCAACCGCAGGTCGAAAAGCCCCTGTTTCCCAGCTATGACCTGACCCTGCAGTACCGCATCATGGCCGCCCTCGACGAACGCACAGAGGTGCCGGTGCCCAGCATGCTCGGACTGGAGCAGGACAGCACTGTCCTGGGCGTACCCTTTTACATCATGCGCAAAACCGAGGGCAGGATTCCCACCGATATGCCGCCCTACAACATGGACGGCTGGATGATGCACGAGATCGGCCCGGCCGAACGCGAGCAACTGTGGTTTGCCGGCATTGATACCATGGCCGATTTTCACCGCCTGGATTACCAGGCCCTGGGCCTTGAGGATGTATTGCCTGCCGGCAAAGGCACAGCCCTTGAGCAGCAGCTCACCTATTGGCGCGAGTTTCACGACTGGGGCATGGAAGGCGGGCACCACGATATCTGCTGCCAGGCCCTGGACTGGCTGGAAGCCAACAAGCCCACGGATGAAGTCACGCGGCTGTGCTGGGGTGACGCGCGCATCAGCAATATCATCTTTACCCAGGATTGCAGTGCTGTCGCGGCTGTACTCGACTGGGAGATGGCGACCCTCGGCAACCCGGTTCAGGACCTCGCCTGGTACTACTACATCGACCGTTGCTTCGCCCAGGGGCTGGGGCTTGAGCGATTACCCGGCCTGCCCGAACGTGAGCCCACTATTGCGCGCTGGGAAGCGACCAGCGGCCTGCCCACTGACAGCTTCGATTACTACACCGTGTTTGCAGGCATGCGCTTTGCGCTGATCCTGTCCCGCATCATGGTCACAACCGGACAGCAGACAGAGGTGCAGACAAACTTTGCCTGCCAGGAACTGGCCCGCACACTGGAGCGCGTATAGAAAGGCAGAGGCTAAACGCGCTGCCTTCACCCCTGAGACAGCGCTTGTCACGGCCACCCTCCGCCCCTAAACTCTCCCGCGTCATCACCCGGGGCAGTCAGGGGAGCCGGTTTGTCACAACGTTACCAGCGGCGCCTCGCTGAACTCTCTGGCGCAGATCAGGCGGCCATGCTTGCCGATATCCGGCGCGGCCTGGAGAAAGAGAGCCTGCGGATTCAGCCGAATGGCAGGCTCGCGCCGACACCACATCCCGCGGCGCTGGGCTCGGCACTCACGCACGACTACATCACCACGGATTATTCCGAGGCGCTGCTGGAATTCATCACGCCGGTGTCCAGCTCCATTGAGAAAACGCTGGCCACGCTTGAGGACATCCATCGCTTCACCTATGGCGCCATAGGCGACGAACTGCTGTGGGCCGCAAGCATGCCCTGCATTCTGGACGGGGATGACAACATTCCGGTGGCGCAATACGGCAGCTCGAATATCGCGCGGATGAAAACCGTGTATCGGCTGGGCCTGGGCCATCGCTACGGCAGGCTGATGCAGACCATTGCGGGAATCCATTACAACTTTTCCATGCCCGGGGAATGGTGGCCGGTCGCACAGGCAGCCGATGGCGATACCGGCCCGCTCAAGGACTATGTGACCTCGCGCTACCTCGACCTGATCCGCAACTTCCGTCGCTGGTCCTGGCTGCTGATATACCTGTTCGGCGCGTCACCCGCGGTTTGTGCGAGCTTCCTGCGCGGGAGCAATGACCACGGACTCGAGCCCTTCGATGAGCAGGGCAGAAGCTTTTACGGTGCGTTTGCCACCTCACTGCGCATGGGGGATCTGGGCTACCAAAGCGACGCGCAGAAGGGCCTCGCAGTCTGCTACAACAACCTGGACAGCTACATAACAACATTGAAGCAGGCCATCGTACAGCCCCACCCCGACTATGTGGCTATAGGCACGGGCACAGCCGATCTACCGCGGCAGCTCAACACCAGCCTGCTGCAGATAGAAAATGAGTTCTACAGTCCGGTTCGCCCCAAGCGGGTAACGCGCTCCGGTGAAACGCCCCTGGGCGCACTTCGCCGGGATGGCATCGAATACATCGAAGTGCGCTGTATCGACCTCAATCCCTACCTTCCCGTGGGTATAGATGCACCGCAGATGCGCTTCCTGGACTGTTTTTTGCTGCATTGCCTGCTGTCCGACAGTCCCGATTGCGACGACGCAGAGCGCGCGCGCATTGCACGTAACACGCTGGCCGTGGTCAACCGGGGCAGGGAGCCCGGGCTGCTGCTGGATACCGGGAACGGGATGCAGACCCTCACAGACTGGGCCGACAGTTTGCTCAAGGAGATCGCCCCGGTTGCCGAGGCAATGGATGCCGTGCACGGCGAAGGCGACTACGCCGCCGCGCTGGAGCAACAAACACAGAAAGTCGCCTCTCCCGAGTGCACACCCTCTGCCCGGTTGCTCGCAGACATGCGGGATAACGACCTGCCGTTCTTTACCCTGGCCATGCAATACAGCCAGCGCTGGGCGGAGGAATTCCGCGCCAGCGAACTGCCTGGAGAGCGCCTGGCCACCTTTCGTGCAGAGAGCGAGTCATCGCTGGCCAAGCAGCGTGAGGTAGAGGCCGCAGACCGGATCGGCTTCGACGAATTTCTCGCCAGCTACTATCGGCAATATCAGTCGCTGTAAGGCGCGAGACATGAATTATCTCGCGCATTTCCACCTGGCCTGGCCCGACGAGAACCTGATTGTCGGAGGCCTGGAAGGCGAGTTCTTCAAAGGTCCACTGCCAGGCAAACTCACGCCGTGCTTACAGGCCGGCGTGCGGCTGCACCGGGCGATAGACGGTTTCACCGATCGCCACCCCACGCTGGCTGGCGCCCGCGCGGCATTCCCCGCTGGCAGTCGCCGCTACGCAGGCATTCTGATGGACCTCGCGTTTGACTACTTCCTGAGCCGCCACTGGTCGCGCTTCTCCGATATACCCCTGGACGCTTTCAGCGAGCACATCTACCAGACGCTGACGGAGCGGGAATCCAGCCTGAGCCCCGCGGGGCAGCGCATGGCGCAAAGACTGAGGGAATACCGCGTGCTGACGGTCTATCGCAACTGGGAGGCGGTGCCCGAGACCGCAGCGCGGCTGGGCGGCCGCCTGCGTCGCGCCAACCCCTTGCAGGACAGCCAGCGCCTGCTGGAACCCCTGCGAGACAAACTGGAGCAGAGCTTCCTGTCGTTCTATCCGGCGCTGCAACAGTTCAGCAAGGAAACTGGTAAGCTTGTACAAGCTGACCGGGTTACCATCCATACACCATGATTCCCCTGACTTCGCCGCGTTTTTTGTTCATTCTGGTCGCCGCGACCTGTGCCTTTGCCATGGGCTTCGCGCTCTATCTTGACCGGGTACTGGGCCTTACGCCCTGCCCCCTGTGCATGACCCAACGCGTATTTGTGTCAGGCTGCGGACTGGTGGCGCTGGCGGCCGCGATACACGGCGCGAAAGGTCTGTGGCGCCGGCTTTATGCCGGGCTTGCCCTGCTGTTTGCAATCGGCGGCGGCGCGGTCGCGGGGCGTCACGTCTGGTTGCAGCAGCTGCCGGAAGACCAGGTGCCCGCCTGCGGACCGGACCTGCAGTACATGCTGGAGAACTTTCCCTTCACCGAAGCGCTGGAAATGATATTGATGGGCGACGGAAACTGCGCTGAAGTCGTGTGGACCTTTGCCGGCCTCAGCATACCGCAGCAGACCTTACTCCTGTTCAGCGCTCTCTCGTTCGCCTGCCTGTGGCAGTTGCTGCGCAGCGAGTCGGCGACAGAAAAGGCCGGGGCTGCCTGATGGCAAAGCCCCCGCACAGCGCGGGGGCGGTGGAGGCAATGTCACTGGCACACCCGTTAAGGAAATCAGCCCTCGGCGGCGGATTCCTCGGCCGACGCATCTTCTGCCGTCTCGTCCTGGACAATGTCCAGCAGTTCCACCTCAAACACCAGCGTCGCGTTGGGTCCAATGATAGGGCCTGCGCCACCGGCGCCGTAGGCCAGCTCAGGCGGTATGACAAGCTCGTAGGTTGAGCCTACGGGCATCAGCTGCAGCCCTTCCGACCAGCCGGGAATGACCTGATCGAGACCGAAGTTAATAGGTTCGCCGCGGGAGTAGGAGCTGTCGAACTCGGTGCCGTCGATAAGCGTGCCGCGATAGTGCACCTCCACCACATCGGTGGGGCCGGGCGTGGGGCCGTCGCCCGCGGTAATCACCCGGTATTGCAGGCCGCTTTCAGTGGTTGTTACGCCCTCGGCAGAGGCATTCTCCTCGCGATAGGCATCACCCGCAGACGCGTTCACCTCCGCCTCAGCGGCGGTGAGTTCTGCCTGCTCCGCCGCGCGTTTCTCCTGGTAGGCCTGCATCTCCTGACCGATCTCTTCCTGGCTCAGGCGCGCCTCGTTACCTTCCACAGCATCACTGAGACCGGCGGAGAATGCGGCCACGTCCAGCGGCACGCCGTCCGCCTTCAGCCGGTCGCCCAGACCATAGGCAATACCATAGCTGAGGCGCTGCTCCGGCGTATCCAGGGTAACGTCCGCGGTTTGCGCAGGCTCCTGGTTGCAGGCGGACAAAGTGATGGCCAACGGAACAGCGAGGCCAATGAGTGTTTTATTCATAGTGTCTTCCACGTCAGGGATTGAATGTCGGGTAACGAAGGGGTTGCAGCTGCTGCCAACCGCAGCAATAGCGGGACAACGCCCGAAAGATAAGTAAATCACGAGTGTACTACCTATTCCCGCACCAGCACCAGCGACCCCATGAGCCCCGGCGCTGGCGCTGGCCTGCCCATCGCGGCCCCGCTGACCAACGCCTGGCCGACTTTTGGCAGAAACAATCACTCGCCCTTTCCCCCGATTGTGCTACATTCAAACATTCCTGTTGTGAATCATGAAGTTACGCTGCCAGCGCGACCGGTTGGCTGCGCCTTCTGACCGGCCGCGACTCGCATGGCTGGGCGAGCAACAGGTCTCTGGTAAGCGCGAACGGCCACAACGTACAGGGTGTAGATCACCGTGCAAAAGGAACACAGCAATCTGCGGGTCATAACCCGACCACAGCCGCGCAGCGTCCTTGTGGCGAATGCGAAGGGAGGTTGCGGCAAGACCACGCTGGCGTCCAACCTCGCAGCGTGGTTCGCCTGCCAGGGCAAGAGCACCGCGCTTATGGACTTCGACCCCCAGGGATCCAGTGCCTACTGGCTGAAGCTGCGCCCCGAAACTGCACCCGCCATTGTCGGGATTGCTGCATACGGTGGTGTGAGCGGCAACGAAACGCGAAACTTCCGTCACCGGCTGCCACGAGACGCCGAGCGCGTCGTGGTCGATTCGCCGGCCGGTCTCAGCGGCACTGAGCTTTACCACCGCATCAGTGATGCCGATCTCATTCTTGTGCCCATCCTGCCCTCACCCATTGATATTCACTCGGCAGCCAACTTCATCCGGGAAATACAGCTTACCGGGCGCCTGCGAGAACAGAACAAGCAACTGCTGGTGATTGCCAATCGCGTGCGCCGCAATACCGTGATGTTCGGCAAGCTCAACGCCTTCCTTGCAGAACTGGGGCTGCCCCGCGTCACCTATACCCGCGACAGCCAGCTGTACACCCGGGCCGCTGCACAGGGCCTGGGCATCGCAGACCTCAGCGGCAAGGCATCCGAGCGGGAACAGGCACACTGGGGGCGCATCGGCGGCTGGATAGAGCACCAGCTAGTCCTGCGGCAAAAGTACCCGCCGCAAAACAGCCAGCAACGGAGCGAGTAGACTCGCGGCGTCGACAGCGCCGGCAGCCATCGCCACCGACTGCAGATTTGATTGCAGGCATGCCTCGGGCGCAAGCGTCGAAATGCGGGCAGAAGTGCCGTTGTGCCAGGCCCAGATCATCGCTTGCTGGCGTTGCTCGGCGGCCAGCTCCAGTTGCAGCAAGCCTTTGCTGATGTCCGCGGTATCCGGCCGCGCCGCCAGCTTGCGACGCACACTGCGCAGTTGTCTGATCACCTCGTCACGCCAGTCCGCACAGACACCGTCCAGAGCACTGGCATCGACCTCGCTGACGGTTCTTTGCTCAACGGCGGCAAAGCAGGCGTACAACAGTATGTTCACGTCCAGGCCGTGGGAATCCTGCAAGTCCAGCAAGGCCTGGGCTACGCCCGGCTTTTTGTAAAGCGTCACGGAGAACGTCCAAAATGGATTCGTCTCAGCTTGCTCGGTAGAATCCGCGGCGATGATCATACTGCGTAATATTAGTCTACGCCGCGGGCCGCGGACACTGCTGGAGAACGTGGAGGTCACCATTGCGCCCGGGCAACACATGGCCTTAACCGGTGCCAATGGCTGTGGCAAGTCAACACTGTTCGCCGCCCTTCTGGGCGAGCTGGGATTGGACGCCGGTGAGATCGAAGGGCTGGACAATATGCGGCTTGCTGCCATGGCGCAGGAGGTGGAGTCCAGCGAGATGCCCGCCCTGGACTTTGTCATAAGCGGCGATCCAATAGTCGCTCCCCTCCGGCAAGCGCTGCGAGACGCAGAGCAACGCGAGGATTTTGCCGTAGCCGCCGACCTGCACCAGAAAATGGATGCAGAGAATGGCTATGAGATTGAGCGCAAGGCCAGCAAGCTGCTGCTGGGTCTGGGTTTTGACGAGAATGACGGACAGCGCACGGTACGCAGTTTTTCCGGTGGGTGGCGCGTCAGGCTGGGCCTTGCCCGGGCCTTGATGACACCGTCCGACCTGCTGCTACTCGACGAGCCCACCAACCACCTCGACCTCGACACCACCCTCTGGCTGCAACAGTGGCTGGCTGCATACCCTGGCACCTTGCTGCTTATCTCACACGACCGCGACTTTATCGATGCGACCTGCGATCAGGTGCTGCACCTGGAACACCGCAAACTTACCGCCTATCGCGGGAACTACTCTGCCTTCGAGCGCCAGCGCGCCGAACGACTTGCGCAACAACAGGCGAGCTATGAAAAGCAGCAACGCCGCATTGCCGAGATAGACGACTTTGTGCGGCGCTTCCGCGCCAAGGCGACAAAGGCCAAACAGGCGCAGAGTCGACTCAAGGAACTGTCGCGCATGCAGGAAATCGCGCCCGCCCATGTGGACTCACCCTTCTCTTTTCGCTTCCCCACACCGGGGCGCGCCAGCGACCCCATTCTCGCACTGGACAAAGCCGCACTGGGCTATGCGGGCAGGACCGTGTTGGAGAACGTGTCCCTTACCCTGCGGCCTGGCAGCCGAATTGGACTGCTGGGCCGCAACGGTGCCGGCAAATCCACCTTGCTGAAGAGCCTGCTGGGAGAACTGCCACTGCTGGCGGGCGAGCGCATCGAAGGTGCCCACTGCAGGGTCGGTTACTTCGACCAGCACCAGCTGGAGGCGCTGGACCTCGACGCCAGCGCGCAGCTGCAGCTGCAGCGGTTGCGGCCGGAGGCAAGAGAGCAGGACATCCTCGATTTCCTGGGCGGTTTCGGCTTCCGCGGTGAGGCCGCCACTGAATCCGTAGCGCCTTTCTCAGGCGGTGAGAAAACACGACTGGCTCTTGCCATGGTGGTCTGGCAGCAACCCAATCTGCTGGTTATGGACGAACCCACCAACCACCTCGATATGGACATGCGCTACGCGCTGACGCTGGCACTGCAGGGCTTTGAAGGGGCCATGGTACTGGTAACACACGATCGCCATCTGCTGCGCAACACCGTTGACGAACTCCTGTTGGTGGACGACGGGAAGGTCAGCGCCTACGGCGACGACGTGCAGGCGTATGAGCGCTGGGTTCTGGGCCGCGAAAGCGCAGCGCCCAAACCGGCCGCCGGTGGCCAGGGAAACCGACGGGAAGAACGGCAGGCCGCAGCGCGGCAACGCGACGCGCTGCGACCCTTGAAAAAGCAGATACGGGACATCGAAACTGCCATGGCGAAGGCCGATGCGGCACTCGCTGCACTGGAACAGCAGCTTGCCGATGCTGGCCTGTACGAAAGCGGGCGCAAGGACGAGTTGGACCAGTTGCTAAAAGACCAGGGACGGCTGCGCAGGGAAAGCGAGTCGCTGGACGAAAGCTGGCTCAGTCTGCAGACTGAGCTGGAGGCACTGGAGGAAAGCCTGGCCGCGGGTTAGCCCGGCAGCAATAATTTCTCCAGCCGGGACAGCTTCTTGATTTCAGCCTCGCGTGCCTGCGCTGCGGCTCTATCGGCGACCGCCTCGGACCACAGCAAGCTTACGGGGCGCCTGCCGCGCGTATAGCGTGCGCCTCCCGCCAGCTCGCCGTTGTGCTGTCGCAAGCGCCGGGGCAGATCGCGCGTCACGCCTGTGTAAAGCGTACCGTCAGCACAACGAAGCAGGTAAACCTGCCAGCCGTCCACAGCGCCCCCTGTCGGATCAACCGCCATGGCTCGCGTCGCGCACGCCGCCGCGCCGCCAGGCGTGCAGTCGCGCCACCCAGGCCAGCAGCGCTTCCGGCTTGCGCGCCTTGCGCCATTCGCCGGCCACGAACTTGTTGCTCTCTGAGAGCGTGGGATACACGTGAATGGTGCCAAGTATCTTGTTGAGCCCGATACCGTGCTTCATTGCCAATACATACTCCGCCAGCAATTCCGCCGCGTGATAACCGACAATGGTGACACCGAGGATACGGTCCTTGCCCGGCACCGTCAGCACCTTGATAAAACCGCGGGCCTCACCGTCCGCGATGGCCCGGTCCAGGTCGTCTATGTCGTAACGCGTTACCTCGTACTCAACCCCCTGCTGTCTTGCATCGGTCTCGTTAAGGCCTACCCGCGCCACCTCGGGATCGGTGAAGGTTGCCCAGGGCACCACCGAATAATCAACACGGAACTTGCGCAGGAACCCGAACAGGGCATTCACTGCGCTATACCAGGCCTGGTGGCTCGCCATGTGGGTGAACTGGTAGGGGCCTGCAATATCGCCGCAGGCGTAGACCGTGGGCAGGCTGGTGCGCAGGTAGGCGTCCACCTTCAGGGTCCCGTTGGAATTTGTCTCAATGCCCAGGTCCTCCAGCCCCAGACCTTCGGTATTAGGCTTGCGACCCACCGCTACCAGTACCCGATCAAAGGGCTGCTCCACGGTCTCGCCCTCGTGCTCGAAGCGGGCGACATTACCGGTTTCGTCCCTGCGAAAACCAACGGCCTTGTGCCCTGTTAGAACGCGAATGCCTGCATCGCTGAACGCTGCATGCACCAGCGCTGCAACCTCGGGATCCTCCCGGGGCATGATCTGCTCGGCCATGTCGACGAGGGTTACCTCGCTGCCAAGACGCCGGAATGCCTGCGCCAGTTCACAGCCAATAGATCCGCCGCCCATGACCAGCAGGCGCGCCGGTAGCTCGCGCAAGTTCCAGAGCGAATCCGAGGTCAGGTAATCCTGTTCTGCCAGGCCTGGTACCGGTGGCACCAACGGACCGGCGCCTGCGGCAATAATGATATTGCGGGCGCTGCGGCGTTGCCCGTCGATATCGACCTCCCAGGGAGAGACCAGTCTGGCATCGCCCTGTATGCAATTGACCCCCAGACTTTCGTAACGCTCGACGGAATCGTGGGGTTCGATTGCTTTCACAACAGACTGCACCCGGTCCATCACAGCGGCGAAATCGACAACCGGCTCGGTGGGCATCAGCCCGAACTCTTCAGCACGGCGAAGGTATTCCGCAATGCGCCCGGAACGGATCAGCGCCTTGCTGGGAACGCAGCCGGTGTTCAGGCAATCACCGCCCATTTTGTGCCGCTCGACCAGGCTGACTTTCGCCTTGACCGTGGCCCCGATCAGCGATGCCACCAGACCAGCGGACCCGGCACCGATCACCAGCAGGTTGTCATCAAAGTGTGCCGGCTTGCGATAGTTTGAAAGACGCTTGCGCGCGCGCACCCCATTGAGCAAGCCCCGCGCCAGCAGGGGAAAAACGCCCAGCAGGACGAAGGAGAAGAGCAGCCCCGGGGA
>JAZBPS010000427.1:0-10564 GCA_036353375.1 Halieaceae bacterium
CAGCAGGTCGTTGATCTTCTCGTTGCTCACTTCTCGTGCCTTGACGGCGACAGCGATCAGCGCGGGCTCGGCCATGGTGGTGGAGAAGCCAATCAAAAAGCCGAACAGGTAGATGAGTGCGGCGTTTCCGGTTTGCGTCAGTTGCAGCGCCATGGATGCGCCAAGACCGAACAGGCCCAGTTCGAGTCCCACGATAAAGGCGTGCAGCCCCAGTATCACCAGTAGCAGACCCAGCGCAACCCGCTGCAGGTGCGGTATGGCTTTGCGGATTATTACGTACTGGAAGAACAGGATAACCAGCACGATGGGTGTAACGTCTTTTATAACGTCCACCAGTCCGGCGACTAATCTGCCGAGGTCAAAGCGCGCTGCCATATCGACTGCACCGGGCGCCGCCACTGCTGAAGCGGGGCTCGCTGTGACCTCCAGGCTGTATACGGCAATGCCATACAGTTGCACAAAAATCATCGGCGTGAGTGAGGCGAAGGCAATAAGGCCGAACCCGTCAATAACAGGGTCGCGTCCGCGTATAGTGCTCGCAAGTCCGATACCCAGGGCCGCCACCAGCGGTACGGTGACGGTGCTGGTTGTAACGCCGCCGCTGTCATAGGCCAACCCAACGATTTCCTGGGGGGTAAACCAGGTCAGCCCTACCACCAGCACATAGCCTGCGATAATGAAGTAGTGAATGGGTGTGCCAAGCAGGATGCGGAACACCCCAAGTGCAATCGCCGATCCCACTGACACGGCAACCACCAGCCTGAGCACAAACGCGTCCAGCCGCCCGTCACTGATTGATGCGGCTTTTTTCGCTATAGCGATCAGAGCTGGTTCGGCGATCGTTGTGGAGAAGCCGATCAGGAAAGCAAAAACCAGCAGCCAGAACACAGAGCCTTTGTTGGCGAAGTCGTTAGCCAGTCCCTCGCCGACAGGGAAAATACCGATCTCCAGGCCCTGCAGAAAAATGGCAAGCCCTACCGCCACTATGGACAGGCCTATGGCGACATCCAGTATGTTGGCCGGCAGCTGCTTCAGAATCAGAAACTGGAAGAATGCTATAACCGCAATGATGGGAAGAAGGTCGCGAAACGACCCCCTGAGCATCCTCAGGAAAAGTCTAAACTGGTCCATACGCGGTTTTTGCAACAGGTGTCTGCAGTGTAACCGGGACAGGTGGTACGCGTCAGCAAGGTCATGCGCCATGGAGCGGCTGTTGCGGCACGGCATGTCTTGCATCAAATTCCCCTTGCCTGATCATGCGGTGCCCGCTGCTGGCCAAAAGCGTCTGGCTAGCGCAGGGGCAATGTGGTTGTATAGCATCCGGTAGCTGGCGCCAGCGCGCCCACCGTGTTGGGAATTGCGTTAAAACATGCGTATGCGCGCTGTGATCAACGGGAACTATGGGGGCCTTGCCATGGATACACTGGAGTCGCGCGTAGCGCGCCTGGAAGCCATCGAGTCAATCAAGCAATTGAAAGCGCGTTACCTGGATGCCTGCGACCGCAAGCAGCCCGATCGCGTCAGGAGTTGCTTCACCGATGGCGAGGTGGTGATTGATTACGACCGGGTCGGTGTCCTCGGAAGCGCTGACGAACTGGAAGACCTCTTCCGCCGCTATGGCTGTGAGGATCACGTGGTGGAAATGCACCACGCGCAGAACCCACAGATCACCCTGCACGATGAAACGTTCGCCACCGGCCGCTGGGGGCTTTACTATCATCTTATCGATACCCGGGCGCAGGCTGTGACACAGCTGGGCGGCTTTTATGAAGATGAATACCGTCGACAGGATGGAGACTGGAAGATCAGCGCCACGCGCTTCAGGGTTACATCCACGCAGATCTTTGATCTCAGCGAGGGTCTCGCCCGGGCAGTGTTTGCCGGCAGCGCCGCCCCGGAGTCCCTGGACAGCGTGGCAAACCAGGGCGGGCAGTGAGCGCATCCCCCGTTTCTGGGGGTGGCCTTGTGGGGTCGGATAGAACATGGTTTGGGCGGCAGAGAAGCAAGGTGTATAGATGTCGGACGCGGCCGAGATAACCAAGATTGCGGCAGTCGGGGTGGCCGGTCTCACCCTGGGTGCCGGGCTCGGTCTTTTGCTGCCGGGGGGCATATTTTTTGCCCTGGGCCTGGTGCTACTTCCCCTGGCGGTATTCCTTCATCTGATTGCGAGGCGCCGCCGGATAAACCGCGAGACCATGTTTCTGTCCAGAAGCATTGAAGAGGCTGTGCACCAGGAGCGCGAGCGGATATACCGTAACCTGCACGACGATCTCGGCGCCCAGCTGCTGAGCCTGGTGTATCAGGCGCCTGATGCCAAAATGGCGGACCAGGCTCGGGTCGCGCTGCAGTCCCTGCGTGAAGATATCGCCCGAACCCTGGACAAGCGACTGACGCTGTTGGAGTTGCTGGGGGATCTGCGAAGCGAGATGGAGTCGCGTCTCGAGGCCAATGGCATCGACCTTGTATGGGATGTTCCGCTGGATATGGTGGACTCACCGGTGCAGGTACAGAACGTTATCGGGATAAGCCGCATACTCCGCGAGGCCGTCAGCAATGTCATCAAGCACGCCAGTGCTAGCGAGGTCCGGTTCAGCGTCAGCTCCTCAGACAGCGCGATCGAAATCACCATACGCGACAACGGCAAGGGCATTATGGGCAACCTGACGGCGGGCCGTGGTCTGGAATCCATGACCAGCAGAGCACAGGAACTGGGCGCAGCGCTTACCGTTGAAGATACCGAAGCGGGCTGTCAGGTTGGCCTGATGCTACCCCGGTGAAAACGTGCAACCGGCTCTCCTGACATCTCCAAAAACGGCCCTTGTCATTGAGGACCACGAGGATGCCCGCCGCTGGCTGGTGGAGTCGCTGCACACCAGTTTTCCCGGTATCGGTGTGTTTGAAGCGGGCAGTGTTTGCACGGCAATGGAGATTGCGCGGGTCAACCAACCGGATCTGGCGTTAATTGATCTCAATCTTCCCGATGGCAGTGGTCTGGAGGTTATTCGTGAGCTGGCCAGTAGTGTGCCGTCATGCGCCCGTATCGTCGCTACCGCCTTCAGCGACGAGGAGCACATCTTTGCGGCACTGAGAGCGGGTGCACAGGGCTACGTGCTGAAGGAGGGCCAGCAGGAAACCATCGTCAAGATGCTGCAGGACACATTGCACGGCGCGCCGCCTCTGTCGGCCGCCGTTGCGCGGAAAATCCTGAGCCAATTCCAGCCCGCGGAAGAATCGGAGGTTAGACTGACGCCTCGCCAGGTGGAAGTCCTACAGCTGATCTCCAGGGGCTATAAGACCCAGGAAGTGGCAGACCTTCTGCAGCTCAGCCCGCATACCGTGCACGATTACATCAAGGACATATACCGGGAGTTGGGCATCAATAGCCGCGCCGAGGCAACCATGGTGGCTTCGCGCATGGGCTTGATCTCCCGGGACTGCAACTAGCCATCAGCTTTTAGTATCCGGGTGCGGTGCGTTCCCGGTCAGGGATGTCTATGCCGACCGTTTGCGCAAGCAGGTGCAGCGGGAGGCTCAGCGGCTATCCTGACCCTCGCAGCATTCAAGCTGCGCGAGCGACTCGGAGAACTTCTTGTGATACGGGTGGTCTTCGCCAAGCAGTCTTGCCGTGTCGCGAAAACCGATCTCGTACTGCTGCCGCGCTTCGCCCTCGCGGCCAGCCGCTGCCAGCATCTTCCCGTAATCCCGCCTGGCGAGAAGGGTTCTTGCGAGAGGCCTGCTCTCCAGACCGTCCAGGTAATCGACGATCTCCTGGAATATTTCTTCGGCATCCGACCACTGCTTTTGCGCAGCCGCGAAGTTTCCAAGCTGTTGTTTGATGCTGAGCTTGAGTACGTGCACGTCGTCCATGCGCGAGACTTCCTCCGTGAGTAGCGCTGCCATCTCTGCTGAGGTCTCACGATCGCCAGCAAGCAGCGCTGCCTCCAGCACGTCTCTGAAACTCAAAAGAGTTTGCCGATGCTCCGGACCGTAGGCTTCCGCGCGCGCCGCTGCGGCGCGTTTGGCGATTTCAACGGCCTCCTCGTACCTCCCTTGCTCCCGGCGTATGTACCCCAGGTAGGACAGTGAGAACAGTGTTTGCGGATGGGTAGCGGAGTACTTTCTGGTTCGCAAGTCTATGGAATGCTCCATTACTTCCGCCGCTTCTTCAAAACGACCCATGCTATAAAGGCTCACGCCGTATTCATGGACACCGTACAGACGATACTCGTCGTCCTCCGCAAGTATCTCGAAGGGCGTTTCCACCAGCGCTTTCATACGCTCGTAGGCCGCCTGGTGTTGTCCGTCGTAATTGTCGGCAATAGCAATATTGAGCTCGGCTTTTGTCAAAACCTCGGTGGAGAAACGCCGTTTTCTGGTTCTGCTCAGAAGATCTTTCAGCGTAGCCCTGGCGGTATCCCGGTCCAGCCTGTAAAACTGCGCCTGACCCAGGGCAAGGCGACACTCCTCCCAGGCATCAGAGCCTGTTGCGTCAGCCACCAACTCATTGCCTCGCGTCGCCTGTATTTCTGAGGATGCCTGATCACCCAGCACCAGTAAGGAGACGGCTAGTGTGCAGCGGATGGTCGCCTCGATCTGAGGATCGTCGCTGATTTTATTTTGCACGTCGCCAGCAGCCTTGAGCATCACTTCTTTGACGGTAAGGGCCTGGCTGCCGCCTCGTTCAGGATTGGATGACTGCAGCATCTCAACCAGGAATGTGGACAGGCCCTGGGTTCTGGCCAGCTGCAGCTCTGACTCCTGCCTTGCCTGGTTTTCCCGCCAGGCGAACCAGGTGGACACGCCTGCCGCCAGCAGTGTGACACTGAATACCATGGCGACCGTCCCCGCCAGCAGCTGGTTGCGGCGAATCAGGTGCCGCAATTCGGCGCCCAGTGTGGGCATCTGGGCAAGCACAAGCTGTCCGTCCAGCCAGCGCTGGAGGTCTTCGGCAACTTCCGCGAGGGAGTTGTAGCGGTCCACGGGCTCTCTGGCCAGCATCTTGTTGAGAACGGCGTCCAGTTGCCTGTCGCAGCCTCTTGCCGCCGAGGATGCCGGTGGGATGACATTTCGCTGTATTGCCTCAAGGGCGGCCTGGATGGGCAGCCCCGCAACTGGAACAGGCAGTTTTCCTGTCAGGAGTTCGTAGCCCACAACCCCGAGACTGTAGGTGTCCGTGGCGCTGGTGAGGCTATCGGTCTGGCTCGAGACCTGCTCCGGGCTCATATAGGGCAGGGTGCCCAGAAACTGGCCCTGTTCCGTGAGGTTTGCGTCCTGTAGCGAAACCAGATCCCCCATGGCGACACCAAAATCGAGAACCTTCAGTGTGCCTTCCTGATTTACAAGGATATTGGCGGGCTTCACATCGCGATGCACCACACCGCGCCAATGTGCAAAGTGTAGAATGCGGCAGCACTCCAGCAGTAGACGCACCCGGGCGCTGGTGTCCAGTGCGCGATCCGTGGCGTACTGGGTAATGGGGGCACCCTCGAAATAGCGGGTAGTTACAAAGGGACGGTCGTCGCTGGTGACGCCGGTTTCGATAAACTCGGCAATGTTGGGGTGACGCAGGCGCTGCAGGAAAAGACTTTCGTATTCAAAGCGCTTGCGGGCCGTGCCGTCGATCTCTGCATGCAGAATCTTGACGGCGACAGTAACGCCTTGATACTCACCCTTGTAAACGTCGCTGGTGCCGCCGCCTATGCGGTAGTCGAGTCGGTAACCCGGTATTGATTCCTGAGGCCTCATGGTCGTGCTTTTCGGACAAATGACCCTGAGAGCTTACCAACACTATTTCTGGCCGCCCAAAAAAAAAGACCTGCACCTCAGTGCAGGTCTTTTTTTATATACCGGATCCCGGTAGTCAGTCAGGGTTCCGTGCCCCACTGGCCATAGAAGGGGCTTTTACCAATGCCCAGTACGTTGACCTCCTTGAAGGCCCCGTCCAGTACGAACAGCGCATATTCGAATCCGTTGGCCTGGTCGATCCAGATGTATTCGCTACCCACGACCTCGAAGCTGTCACTTATCACCGCGCCATCAATTACCAGCTCGCCAGCTTCGGTGAAGGTGAACGTGGCTGTATCGCCATTGCTGTAGGGTGAGCCCGTGTTCTCGCAGCAATAGATCAGCTCGAAAGACTGGCCCGCGACGACCTCCGGAAGCCCACTAGCTCCGGCATCCCCGGAGTCGCCGCCTTCGTCAGCGCCGCTGTCGCCCCCCGTTTTTATATAGACATAGTCAAGGTCGTAGGTGACGGCACCGAGGCCGGGCAATGTAGTATCAAAGGAAACCAGGAGAACAACCTGCTCGGGCTCGTCGGTTGTGATATTGACCACCACATTGCTGACCGGGCCGCCGCCAGACTCTTCGACCAGTTGGTCAATGGACTGGCGTATGACCTCCGTGTCGCCGGTGCGAGGTACCTGGTCGCCGGTAACCGCAATAACGGTGGCGGGAACTGCGACCGTCAGCGTACCCGTGAGCTGTCCGCTGACGGTCAGCTCCCAGTCACCTTCGCCAGCAATGGGCTGTTCATTGATAAGGCGGTCCAGGAAAGCCAGCGCCTCGTCATCATCGATACCAGCGCGTACACCAGTGAGGAACTCAGCGTAGCTGTCGCCTCCGATTTCGATGTCGTCTTCACCCAGCCAGAACCCCCAGTCGAGAATGTCGTCATAATCGACGTCCCCGTCGCCATCAACGTCCTTCACCAGCGTGGAGGCTATGGAGGCGAGGCGCTGCAGGATTGCCGCGTCCTCCGCAGTGGCTATGCTGGTGCGGACGTTCTGGTAGGCCAATTCGGTGAGGGCGTTCACCCGGATGTTGCCGGCCATCAGTTCCGCGCCGGTCAGTACGGTACGCAGCTGACCACTCACAGGCGACGCTGCGCTGTCTACCAGGCCGTCGCGGTTCGCGTCGTAGTCCATGCCGCCGGTGGCGGTTACAAGGTACAAAGCCGCAGGGTCCAGCGTGCCCACGTCGACATTGGCTGTCCCGATCAGCAATAGTTGCGCCCTGTCGTCCAGGCCATCCCAGGTGGCTTGTCCTAACACGCCTATCCAGTCTTCCGGCGTGGTCGTGTCACCCGTTCCCACGACGACGCCCTGGTCGCGCAACGGCGTCACGGTCACCACGGCACCACCAACGGAACCGCTGAGTTGTACATAAAAGCAGCCGCTCAGCAAAACGCTGGCCACCGCGATACCCAAACCCTTGAAAAGTTTCACTTTTTCACTCCCCGTTCTATGTTCCTGAAAGCCAGTTCCCATACCACAAACACGCATTGCTGCACCGTAACCCCCTATGCTGGGTAATGGTCCCCCCAGAACAGGGGGGAGGGCGCAGGTGTCCGTGAGCGGGTTCGCAGTTTGGGCGACGGGTACGCAGGGGGCGTCCATGCCGCGCGCTGCGCTGTCACAAAAATGTTAGCGGGGTGTCACATTAATCTCACGGAATCGTTACATAGCGTTCAAGGGACTGTCGCAATCGGCGCTTACCTTTAGGCGTGGAGTTTTTCTGCCGGTCGCAGGGGCCGGTGGTACTTCTATCGCATTGGGCACCCGCCCGACGGAAAAACTACGAGGCCTATGTAATGAACAAAGCAGTAACCGATGATGTCAAAGCCATCATTGAGCGCGTCACCGACGACAGCGCGGAAAATGAAGGCAGCAACCCCACCAACAACCGTCCCTTCTATGACATTCTGCGCGCCCAGATGGAGCGCCGCGACGTACTGAAGGGCAGTCTGGCGTCAGCTGCCACCGGGTTCTTCGCGACCTCTGCGATGAGCACCGCTGTGCAGGCGCAAACCAGCAGCAAAATGAGCTTCACGCCGGTAACCCTGGCTGACGCCGCCGCAAGCGACGGCAAGCAGCCGCTGGTGTCTCCCGACTATGACATGCAGGTTCTGATTCCCTGGGGTGACCCCATCGAACCGACGGGCCCCGCCTACGTGGAACGTGGCAACAGCTCGCGCGACCAGGCGAACCAGATCGGTATTGGCCACGATGGCATGTGGTTCTTCCCGCTGGCGGAAGATCTGGAATCCAACCCTGACCTGCCGCCGATCAACGATTTCCTGCTGCGCTGGTTCCGCGCCAACACTCGCGGCATGCTGTGCATCAACCACGAGTTCGGCAACAATTTCCAGGTACTGGGCAAAGAAGCGCCTGAAACGCTGGAAGAGGCCCGGATTTCCCAGCACGCCCACGGCGTATCAGTTGTTCGCATTGAAGAAGTGGACGGTGTCTGGCAGACGGTAGAGGATGCCCGCTCACGCCGCATCCATGTGAACTCCCCGGTTGAGTTCTCCGGTCCCGCCGCAGGCCACCCTCTGCTGCAAACGCCCGCGGGTAACATTCCGCTGGGCACTGTGAACAACTGTGGTAACGCGGTTACGCCCTGGGGTACCTACCTGACCTGCGAAGAAAACTTTAATGCCTATTTCGGCGCCACCAATTCTGAAGCTACCTGGGTGCCTACTGAGCTGCAGCAGCGCTTTGGCTTTGCTGAGGGCGGTACCTTCGGCAACTACCAGTGGTGGAACTTCGACAAGCGCTTTGACCTGTCGGACCCGGATTTCACCAACGAAGAAAACCGCTTCGGCTGGATGGTTGAGATCGATCCCCAGGATGCGACGGCGCTGCCGGTCAAGCGCACCGCGATGGGTCGCTTCAAGCACGAGGGCGGCGCCTTCCGTATCAGCGAAAGCAGCGGCCAGATCGCCTACTACATGGGTGACGACGAGCGCTTTGACTACATCTACAAGTATGTGTCTGCACGCGACTATCGCGCTATGCTGGCTGACGGCGTCAGCCCGCTGGATGAAGGCACGCTCTATGTTGCGCGCTTCAACGAGGACAACACGGGTGACTGGCTTGAGCTCAGCATGAACAACCCGACGCTGGCATCCCTGTACAGCGACCTGGGTGAGCTGCTGGTTAACACCCGCCTGGCGGCAGATGCAGTTGGCGCGACGCCAATGGACCGTCCCGAGTGGACGTCCACCGCACCGGACGGCAACGTCTATGTAACGCTGACCAACAATAGCAATCGCGAAGTTGCAGATGCAGCGAACCCGCTGGCGCCGAACCCCGATGGACACATCGTCAAGATACTCGACGCCGATCCCAGTGACACCAGCTTTACCTGGGAGATCTTCCTGATCGCGCGCGATACACACGGAACAGAAGAGTCCTTTGCCGATCCTGACGGTCTGTGGACGGATCCCGACGGCCGTGTGTTTATCGAAACTGACGGTGGCCAGAAGGATGGCCTGCAAAACCAGCTGTTGATTGCAGATGCCGACACCAAGGAAATCCGTCGTCTGTTCACGGGTGTCAACGGTGATGAAATCACGGGCATTGCTGTAACGCCCAACCGCCGCACGCTGTTTATCAACTCGCAGCACCCGGGCAACGGGGATCCTACCCAGACCAACTTCCCGGCTGCTACGGATGGTGTGACCATTCCCCGTGACTGCACGGTGGTACTGCGTCGAAAGGATGGCGGTATCGTCGGCTCCTGAGCCGCGGTTTGCCTCATCGGAACCCCAGCCGGTTCGCCGGCTGGGGTTTTTTTTGGGTGATCCTAGTTCAAGCCCTGTTCTGCGCGCGCGATGGCGGCGAATTCTTCCTCAGGTGCCTGGGCGACCAGGTGATGGCGTGAATACAGGAAGAAGTACGCCAGCAGGATTGCATAGAACAGCGCTGCATACAGCGCTGCCTGCAGATTCACGACAAACGTCGAGGCGAACGCAAGCAAGGACAGTACAAACGCTGTACCCGAGGTGATAACGCCGCCTGGTGTGCGGTAGGGGCGCTGCAGTTCGGGTGCGCTAAAGCGCAACACCATGTGTGACAGGGTCATCAGCGCATAGGATATGGTGGCCCCGAAAACGGCCATCGCGATCATCAGGTCGCCCTCGCCAGTGAGCGACAGAAGGAAGCCGATCGCGCCCGGTATCACCAGTGCAAGGGTGGGTACCTTGCGGGCGCTGGTGACGGAGAGAAAGCGCGGCAGGTAGCCGGCGCGCGACAGCGCGAAAACCTGTCGCGAGTAGGCAAAGATGATGGAGAAAAAGCTGGCGATAAGCCCGGCGAGGCCGACGGCGTTCACGAACAGCGCGGCTCGCGAGTTTTCACCGTGTACGGCCTGCAGGGCACCGACCAGGGGTGCGCCGTGATCCTGCATGGCTGCGGCACCGGCGCCGCCCGGGGTGAGCAACAGAACGGACGCACCCAGCACAAGCAGTACCAGGATCGCGCAGATGATGCCTCTTGGCATATCCCTGCCCGGGTCCTCGCATTCCTCAGCGGCCAGGGGCACGCCCTCCACCGCCAGAAAAAGCCACACGGCGAAGGGCAGGGCGGCCCAGATGCCGATATAACCCTGTGGCAGGAAGCGGCTGCTGCCGGTGGCCTGCTCGTTTATCGCGATGTCGAAAAGGTTCGCTGTATCGAAATGTGGCAGCATGCCGGCGATGAACACCAGCAGGGCGAGCACCGCGAAGCCGGTAATCACCAGCATGATCTTGAGTGCCTCGCCAACGCCAATAAGGTGCAGG
>JAZBPS010000428.1:0-4350 GCA_036353375.1 Halieaceae bacterium
GCATTTGTTTTAGATTGTGCGGCTTCGAACAAGGAGCGAAGCATGCATCCCTACGAATTTCTCAAGCGCTACGGCCCCGCCGCCCTGGTGATGGAAGTCACCGGAGAACCCGGTGAGGCCTTCGCCGCCGAGCTGGCCAAGGGCGGTTTCGACCTGGTGCTGCCCAGCGCCGACCCGACCGGCCTGGAACCCCTGGCCGCGCGCCTGCGCGATCACGAGGGAGTGGAAGTAGACCTGCATGAAGGCGACATCGACGACCCGCATTTTCCCGAGGCCCTCTTCCCCGCCTGCGAAGGGCGCGATATCGGCCTGATCGTCTGCGGTATCGAGCCGGGGCACCCACGTATGGCCGGCTCACTATTGAGCTCGCTAACCAGGGTGTTCATGCCGCGCCTGCGCGCCCGCCCGCATGCCGGGGTGATCGTCGTCGACCTGACCGGCAAGGCCCGGCGCCTGGGAGAAACCCTCGCCCATGAGCTGAAGCCCGAAGGCATCGACGTAATGACCGTGCACGCCGACCCCGGCACCGATGAGCCGCGGGCGCTGGTGAAGCTTTCTCTGGAGCATATGGGCCACGACCAGTACGTGGCGTTCGAGGCCGAAGCTTAAGGAACCTGAAGTTTCAGTCGCTGTCGGCCTGCAAGTCGGGCCGGGTCTTGCCGAGGGCATCGCTCACAAAGCGAGCGCGCTCGCTGGACTTGTCTTCCAGCCAGTGTAGCTTCTCGTTGAGATGATCGTACTCGGCACGAATGTCCCGCAGCAGGTTCTGCACCCCGTCGTTAACGTAGATCAGCACCGACAGGCTGATGGCGATAAGGATAACGCCGATGGGAAAGGGGGAGAAGATGAGGGCGATACCGAGCAGCAGGCCGACGCCGGCCAGCAGCGAGATAATCGAATTCCAGAGTCGTTTGCCGAACTTCTTCAAGGAATCCCCCAATGGTTATTTCGAGGATACCAGTTTGGGAACGCCTCAAGAAGCATAAAGTTCAGCGACGCTGCGCCGTTGGGCTCCGTGCAATTCAGTCCAGAGACTCCGACACGGCGCATGGAGAGAGCAGGCTGGAGTAGTCACCCAGTCTGTCCCTGTCGATGGGGTAGTTTTTTGCAGCATGCTCCAGCTGAGACCGGTCCAACTCGATAACTTGCTGGGTTTCCGACTCATCGAGCTCGATGACTTCGGTTTGCCGTTCAAACCACGGTGGACAGAAGATCGAACCGCCCCAACCACTGCCCGCGCGATTCAAACTCAACCAGTAGACCTGATTCTCCAGGGCGCGAGTGCGCACAAAACTGGGCCAACTCGCGAAGCTCCCGTCCCGGCTGAACGCGACGGGGTGCAGCATCACGTCAATGCCATGACCTCGCGCTACCATGGAAACGTAGTCGCCGAAAAGTATGTCATAGCAGATCACGATTCCGAAGCGGAAACCGCCGAGTGTAAATACACCCACCCGGTTGCCTGGCGTGAAGTAAGGCTTTTCCACTGAATCGCCGAACTGCGCTATGTGGACCTTGTCGTAGAAGCCGAGCAGCAAGCCATCACGGTCTATGAGTACCTGGGAAATAAAGTAGTCCTCGGCTTCCCGCCGCGGCATCCCGAAGCAGACTGCGGCGTTAATTTCCCGGGCAAGTTTCGACATCGATGCACACAGCCAGCCGTCGGTCGTGGTGGCCAGCTCGGACAGGTTTTCAAATGCAGCGCCGGAATACTCGATGGCTGACAGTTCCGGTAGCAGAACCAGATCGACCGCGGCGTCTTCGCAGGCCGAACTCACCAACCCGGCCACACGCTGTTGGTGAGACTCCATATCAGCACGAGTGACAACGCCGTCAGCCAGCACCTGGCAGCACAGCACGTTCATGCTTGCCGCTTCGCTCAAGGAACCTGGCAGTGCATTGCCTGCAGCAGTTCATCGGGGTAGTCGATCCAGTCGACCTGCTTGATGATCTTGCCCTGGTCGTTCCAGGTGAGCCAGATGGTGAAGCGCATGGGCTCGTCCTCGGCGTAAGTGAAACCCTGGTATTTGAAGGGCGTGAAGTAACCCGAGCCGATGGTGAGATTTCCCTGCACGATCAGGTCTTCCAGTACCAGCGTTTCCGGGTGGTCCGGGTGCTTGCTGAAAGAGGGGTCAGGCCAGTGGTAGAACGCCTTGAATTCCTCGCGGGAGATCAGCGCCATATTGGCAAGCGGGTCTTCGAACACGATGTCTTCCGAGTACAGTTCTACAAAGCCGGGCCAATCGTCGCGGGCGGCGTAACGGGCGAAGTAGTCGTCGGCCCAGTTGCGGACTTTTACGTCGCGGAGGGGTTGGGCGGTCGCATGAAGGCTGACGGCAAGCCATACCAGCAGTATGAGTGCGTATCTGGGTGACGGCATGAATATCTCCGATAGCAAGCGCCCTGCATGAGCGTGTGGTGGTGCTAGCGTAGCATGGACTGGATCCCCCTACGCGGGCCGCCACCTGCGCGGGGATGACGGACTCGCGGGGATGACGGGCTCTCGGGGAAGACGGGCTTGCAGGGATGAGGGGCTCGCAGGGACTCGCTACGCGGGGCCGAGGATGAGTGCTCCTGTGGGCACGCCTACCCCGCTGGAGACCAGCACATGCTCGACGGTCTTCGCCGGCTGGTTGCAGGATTCCCCGCGCACCAGGCGGGCGCCCTCCGCGATGTTGTTCATACCGTGGATGTAGGCTTCCGAGAGCAGACCGCCGTGGGTGTTGTTGGGCAGCCTGCCGTCGATATCCAGCGCACCGTCGCGCACCATGTGCACGCCCTCGCCCTGCTCGGCAAAGCCGAAGCTTTCGAGCTGCATGATGATCTAGGAGGTAAAGGCGTCGTAGAGGCAGGCGGCATCGATGTCGTCAGGGCCGAGTCCGGCCATGTCGTAGACGCGCCGCGCCGCCATTTCCATTTCCGGCAGTGAGAGCAACTCGCTGCGGTAATAACTGGTCATCTGCTCCTGGCCCTGGGTAGAGGCCTGGGTTACGCCGCGAATCACCGCGGGCTTCTGCCGCAGGTCTTTGGCGCGCTCGGCGCTGGTGATGAGGATCGCGCAACCACCGTCGGTTTCCTGGCAGAAGTCGTACAGGCACAGGGGGTCGGCGATCATTTTCGAGCCCAGGTAGTCTTCCATCGTCAGCGGCTTGCCGTAGCCAAAGGCGCGCGGGTTGTTGAGCGCGTAGTTGCGCTGGGAGATCGCCACCCGCCCGAGGTCTTCCCGGGTGACGCCGTAGGTATCCATGTACTTGTTGGCGATCAGCGCAATCCAGGAGCCCGGCGTCAACATGCCGTAGGCCATATACCAGGACCAGTGAATGAGATCGCTGGAGATGATATTGCCCGAGACGCCCTGCCCCATGCGCTGGCCCGAACGGCCGTTCATGGCGCGCCAGCACACCACGGTGCTGGCCTGGCCGGTCGCGACTGCCATCACCGCCTGCAGGATGGTGCCCACCGCCGCCCCGCCACCGTAGTTGATGCGGCTGAAAAACGACAGGTCACCTGCGCCCACTGCGCGGGCCACCTCAATCTCATCGGTGGAATCCAGCGTGTAGCTGACGAGTCCATCGATCTCCGAGGGGCTGATGCCGGCGTCGTCGCAGGCGGCGGTAATGCACTGCGCTGCCAGCGACAGCTCCGATACCCCGGAATTCTTGGAAAACTCGGTAAGGCCGATACCGGCGATGGCCGCCTGGTTGCGCAGACTCATTGTGCACCCTCCGCGGGCACGAACACCGGCAGCTTGAAACCGTCCGGGTCTTCGTGGATTTTCATGGTGACCGGCATATCAAAGCGCACGTCCTCCGGTTCACAGTCCATGAGTTGCGAGGTGAGGCGCGTGCCTTCCTCCAGGTCGACCAGCACAATGATGAGCGGGTACTGGTAGCCGGGGAACTGGGGATGCCGCAGCACGGTGAAGGAACAGATCGTGCCCTTGCCGCTGGCCTCTACCGTGTCCCACTCCAGGGAGCGACACTCGCCGCACATGGGCCGCGGCGGGTGACGCAGCACCTCGCACCTGGCGCAGCGCTGGATGCCGAGCTTGCCGTCGGCGGCCATCTCCCACCACCAGGCATTGTCGTGTCCCAGCGGCGGCTTGATACGGGTAGCGTCCATTCAGACCTCCATGGCATGGAAACCCAGCCGGTCATCGGCTGCCAGCAGCCGGCCCAGTTTCTCAAGTTGTGAACCGGCACTGCCCAGCGAGAAGCTGATCTGTTTGGCCAGCAGGAAAAAGCGGTGAATGGGATAGTCGAGGTCGGCGCCGATGCCACCGTGCAGGTGCTGCGCAGAGCACACTACCCGGTGCGCCGCCTCGCAGGCCCACCACTTCGCCGCGCGCAC
>JAZBPS010000439.1:0-2140 GCA_036353375.1 Halieaceae bacterium
ATACTGATTGAGCATACAAAGCAAGCATACATTGTAGGGATTGGATTGAATGCCATCAAATTACCGTCATCCAACTATCCCTTTATCGCAACATCCCTTGAAGAAGAGTGTGGTATGATGGTGGATTACCGTGATGTACTTCAGTCCTTAATTACCGTTCTGAATACGCAACTGAATCATAGGGAAACGTGGTATGATGATTATATTTCTCATTCGTTTGTGATTGGAAAAACAATGACATACGACGCTGAAAAATATACTATTTTAGCCATTAATAGAGATGGACAACTCGTCTTGAACAATCAAAATAACACCATATCACTAACAATGAATGAAGTTTCACTGGAGGACTTGTATTATGAATAAAACAACAAAGGATATTACACTCGTTGCGTTGTTTCCGGCACTGATGGCAGCGACTGCGGGTGTTTCAATACCACTTGGAAACATGCCGGCAATCACATTACAAACATTGTTTGTTTACCTTGCAGGATTGCTTCTAACACCACGTAAAGCGGCACTCAGCATGAGCATATATGTTCTTTTAGGAGTTATGGGATTGCCTGTTTTTAGTGGATTTAGGGGAGGATTTGGGGTCCTTCTTGGAGGAAGTGGAGGCTTTATTATTGGTTTTATATTTATGGCCTGGGCTGTCGCATTTATGAAAAATAGAAACTTTCTAAATAATCATTTCTGGTACACAACGGTTGTATTGATCGTTGCGACAACTGGTCTATATATGATTGGTGCCTCATATATCACATTTTTAACAGGGGCGAACTATTGGCTTGTCCTAGGTGGATTCTACTTATATCTTGTTGGAGATATCACAAAAATATTGACGGCTATATATGTACATGTGCGCATACGTTCACACGTAACATATGAGTACTCGTAAATATGAACATCCATTCAATTGTTTGAACTTCAAAATAAATTGACAACCATTATTATTTCCGTTACAATATAACTAATTTTGTTATATCTTAGGAGGAAAAAATAATGGTTTTTGAAACTTTACAGAAAATTATCGTCGACGAATTAGGTGTTGACGCAAATGAAGTAACAATCGACGCAAACATTAATGACGATTTAGGAGCAGATTCATTAGACGCAGTAGAACTCATCATGGCAATCGAAGACGAGTTTGATATCAGTGTCAGCGATGAAGTAGCTCAAGAGTTGAAAACTGTACGTCAAATCGTTGAATATATCGAAGCAAATCAATAATTCATTGAAACAGTTGATGTTTCGCGAATGGGAGGATGCTTATGGATTTACGACAAATAAAAAACATCATAAAAGAATTTGAAGATTCCACAATCAATAAACTAGAAATTTCTGATAAGGAATTTAGTATACGTTTAGAAAAAAATAATAATAGTGCTTTTTCATCTATTTCTTCCGCTCCTGTCTCTTCAGTGGCCGCTCAAGCGGCCCCTGTGGTTCAGGAATCTGTAGCGGTTGCGGACAGTACTCCCCAATACATTCCTGTGAAGGCGCCATTGGTGGGGACTTTTTATGAAAGCCCATCACCAGATGCGAGCCCCTTTGTACGTGTCAACCAACAAGTGCAAGAGGGAGATACATTGTTCATTGTTGAAGCAATGAAAGTTATGAATGAAATTACTGCTCCTGTTAGTGGCACAATCGTAAAAATCAATGTCAGTGACGCAACAATGGTTGAATATGGCCAAGTTGTTATGGAAATCAAGGAATAATGTTTCAAAAGATTTTGATTGCCAATCGTGGTGAAATAGCAGTAAGAATTATTCGTGCTTGCAAACAAATGGGGATTGAAACCGTAGCGATCTACTCTGAGGCAGATCGCTCTAGTTTACACGTCTTACTAGCAGATGAAGCAGTCTGTGTAGGTGGACATAAAAGCAGTAATAGTTATTTGAACATGGAAAACATTGTTACCGCAGCGATTTCAACTGGTGCTGAAGCGATTCATCCTGGCTTCGGTTTTTTAAGTGAAAATGCCCGTTTCGCCGATTTATGTAAAGAATGTGGTATTCGCTTCATAGGACCAAGTGGTGAAGCCATCTCTAACATGGGAAACAAATCTCGAGCAAGAGAAATGATGATTGAGGCAGGAGTACCAGTAGTACCAGGGAGTAAAACAGCGATTGCATCC
>JAZBPS010000429.1:0-70857 GCA_036353375.1 Halieaceae bacterium
CGCGATGCACGCGTGTGCTTGCCGCGGTGCTCAACGCGAACCTGCCGACCGTCTTTGTCTTTCTTGCCGAGGCCAAACATAGGCTGCAGCGTAATGGCTTTACTGACTAACGCCCACCCTGTCGCCGCAATACCGCCTCTACCGCCATGCCCAGATCCATCCTTTCACCCTGCCATTGCGGCGGTAGCGTAGCGGCATTGATGCCTGGCGCACTTCTACTGTTCAGCGATGTCAGCGCCGCCACGTTTCCGCAGAAACGTGTATCCGGCCCCGGTGATACCAGGGCACCGGCAGGGTCCCAGAACTGCTTCTCGCCCGAAGGCAGTAACGCAACCCTGAAGCCACCCTCGTGCACCTGTCGATGGTGGTGCCGGCACAATAACAACAGATTATGGAGCTTTGTTTCGCCACCATCCGCCCAGTGCACAACGTTAAAGACGTGCACAGGAGACGTGTCACTGGCAGATTGGGAGAGGTGAGATTGGTCGGTGTGAGAGGATTCGAACCTCCGACCCCTTCCTCCCGAAGGAAGTGCGCTACCAGGCTGCGCTACACACCGACAGTGGGGTAAAACCTCGAGACGCGGGACTATACCAGAGCTCTGCGGACTGTAAAGACGGTAATAGCCGACGTAGAGCGAGTTAGTACACGCCGCCCAGGCGGGCGACCAGGGCGCTGATGCCGCTCAGTCCGGTCACAACGAGAAACAGGATCACCAGCAGTCGGAACGGCTTGAACGGTTTGCGCTCTACCGAGTTGACGCCGCTGTTGACGAATTCGTCGACCTTGGCCTGGTCTTCGGGTGACAGTCTGGGCTCTTCCATGAGCCCATTCTGCTCAATCTGCTGCTGCATTAAAAGGCAAACAGCGCCTCTTCCATTTCCATCAGGTTATCCGCGCCGGACAGCATGGATTCCTTGTGCATCATGGCCCGGGGCAGGATGCGGTCGAAGTAGAAGTGGGCCGTGTGCAGCTTGGCCTCGTAAAACGACTTCTCCTCGGTGCCCGCTTCCAGCTTCTCGTTGGCCACGGCCGCCATCTGGGCCCAGAAATAGGCCAGGGTGACGTAGCCGGAGTACATCAGGTAATCCACTGCGGCGGCGCCGGCTTCATCCGGGTTCTCCATGGCGGCTTCGCCGATTTTCATGGTCAGCTCGCCCCACTCCTTGTTGTAGTGGGCCAAGGGGGCCACGAACTTCTGCACGCCGTTGTCCTTGTGGTCCTCGCAGAACTTGTGGACCAGCTTGGTGAAGCCCATCAGCAGCTTGCCGCCGGAGCCCAGGACCTTGCGACCGATCAGGTCCAGCGCCTGGATGCCGGTGGTGCCCTCGTACAGCATGGCGATGCGCGCATCCCGCACGATCTGCTCCATGCCCCACTCCTTGATGAAGCCGTGGCCACCGTAGATCTGCACGCCGAGGTTGGCCGCCTCGTAGCCGGACTCGGTGATGAAAGCCTTGGCAATCGGGGTCAGCAGCGCCAGCAGGTCTGCGGCCTCCTGCTGGTCTTCACCCTCGCCGTACTCCTCGATGTCGGAGAGCTGCCCGAGGAAGTAGATGAAGGCCCGCGAACCCTCGGCGATCGCCTTCTGGGTCAGCAGCATGCGGCGCACGTCCGGGTGCACAATGATGGGGTCGGCCGGGCCATCCGGGTTTTTCGGGCCGGAGATGGAGCGCATGGCCAGCCGCTCCCGGGCGTATTTCAGGGCACCCTGGAAGGCCAGTTCGGCGTGGGCCAGACCCTGCACGGCGGTGCCGATGCGGGCCGTGTTCATAAAGGTGAACATGGCGTTCAGGCCGCGGTTGGGCGGGCCGATCAGGTAGCCTTTGGCGCCGTCGAAGTTCATCACGCAGGTGGCAGACGCCTTGATGCCCATCTTCTTCTCGATGGAACCGCAGTGCACCGCGTTGCGCTCGCCCACGCTGCCGTCCTCATTGACGATGTACTTGGGCACGATAAACAGCGAGATGCCCTTGGTGCCAGCCGGCGCGTCGGGCAGGCGGGCCAGCACGATATGGACGATGTTATCGGCCAGGTCGTGCTCGCCGGCGGAGATGAAAATCTTGGTACCGGTGATGGCATAGCTGCCGTCAGCCTGGGGTTCGGCCTTGGTGCGCAGCAGGCCCAGGTCGGAGCCGCAGTGGGCTTCCGTCAGGCACATGGTGCCGGTCCACTCGCCGGAGACCAGGTTGGTCAGATAGGTCTGCTTTTGCTCCGGGGAACCGTGTTCCTCAATGGTTTTCACCGCACCGTGGCTCAGCCCCGGGTACATGCCCCAGGCCCAGTTGGCAGTGCCGGTGAGTTCGTTGAGAATGACACCGGCAAGGTTAGGCAGGCCCTGGCCGCCGTTTTCCACCGGGGCAGCCAGTGACGGCCAGCCGTTTTCCACGTACTGCTTGTAGGCGTCCACGAAGCCCTTCGGCGTGGTCACGCCGTCTTCGCTCCAGTGGCAGCCTTCCTCGTCACCGCTCTGGTACAGCGGTGCCAGTACTTCCTCGCAAAACTTGGAAGCCTCGCCGACGATAGTGTTCAGCATTTCCTCGTTGGCGTCTTCAAAACCGAGTTTGCTGTACAAGCCCTCGGAATCGAGCAATTCGTTCATCACAAAGCGGATGTCGCGTTGGGGTGCCTTGTATTCGAGCATGGCAACTCTCCTGAGTACCTGTCTGCAGGTAATAAAATCGTTAGGTGCAGCCGGTAGCGCCGGCCGTCGCGGGCAGTGATTGCGTGCGGGGTGCACGACATGTGTTCAGCGTTTACATGATTGTGGAAATACCCGGAATTGTCAAGTTTGCCGCAGCGCGACACATTGACCATTTGAGGTGTGTCAAGCACCCGCCACACGGCGCAGCGCGCCGTAAAATGGGGCTGTGAGCCGCTTCCTGTCTGCCCTGGTAAACAGTCTTGTACCCAGCCGCTGCAGCCTGTGCAGTGGCGCGACCGGGCGCGAAATTGCCCTGTGCCTGGCCTGTGAAGGCGAGCTGCCCTGGCTGGTGCATTGCTGCCGCCAGTGCGCCCTGCCCCTGCCCCCGGGTGGCACATACTGTGGCCAGTGCCTGCAAACACCGCCGCCGCTGGACCGCACCGTCGCGGCCTGCGCCTATATGCCGCCGATCAGCGGCTGGGTGCAGGCCGGGAAAGACAAAGGCGACATGGCAAGCCTCATGCTGTTGGCGGCGCTGTTAAGCCGGGCAGTGGCAGCCACGATCGATGAACCCCAGCTGCTGGTACCGGTACCGCTGCACTGGCGCCGGCAGTGGCGACGCGGTTTCAACCAGGCCGCGGTACTGGCTAGACACCTGCACAAGCATCCCCGGCTTGCAGCGCTGGGTCTGGCCAGACCCGTACCGCTGGCGCGACGAATACTCGCCACACCCCCCCAGCGGGGGCTGGACGCCGCTGCCCGCCGCCGCAACCTGAAACAGGTGTTTGCGGTGGATGCCAACGTGGGAGGCAAGCATGTTGTACTCGTGGATGACGTGATGACCACGGGGGCCACCCTCAACGCACTGGCAGCAGCGCTCAAGGCCGCCGGTGCGCACCGGGTCAGCGCCTGGTGCTGTGCCCGCACCCTGCCGCCGTCGCAGCGCTGATCCCGCCGCCGGTTTCCCGGCGGTGCAATTGGCAGGCCGTTAGCCGATACTAGGCGCCTTTGCGGAAGGGAGAGACGTATGCGCTGGGTATTGTGGTTGTTCTGGGTCGTGCTTGCCGCAACCCACGTCAGCGCGCAGCCCGCAGACAATGCTCAACCGACGGCCCTGTTGCGCATCGCCGTGGCCAGCAACTTCGCGCCCACCCTGAAAGCCCTGACCAAAACCTACACCCGGGAAACCGGGGTGCCGGTATCCATCAGCAGCGCCTCCACCGGCATGCTGTACAACCAGATTCGCTATGGCGCGCCCTTCGACCTGTTGCTGGCCGCAGACGCCGTGCGCCCGGCACGGCTGGTGGAAGAGCAGCTGGCTGAGCCCGATAGCCGTCTCACGTATGCCCTCGGTCGCCTGGTGCTCGCGTACAGCCCCGCCCTGCAGTCACAGGCTGCACAAGGCCTGGAACATCTGCTGACCACCCCGGAACTGACCCTGGCCGTGGCCAATCCGGAGCTGGCGCCCTACGGCGTGGCCGGTGTGGAAGTGCTGAAGCGCTTCCAGGGCGTGAAGCAGCGCCGCCTGCTGGCGGTGAACGTGGCCCAGGCCATGCAGATGCTGGTCGCCGGCGGTGCTGACCTGGCGCTGGTTGCCAAAGCCCAGCAGCCGGACCATGCACTGGATATACCGCCCGACTGGTACAGCCCCATCGTGCAGCAGGCCGTGTTGCTGCGCGCTGCCAGCCAACCGGCGCTGGCCCGGGACTTCCTCCACTGGCTCACGGGCGACAAGGCCCGTGCGACGATAGAACAGTACGGTTACCGGTTGCCCGATCGTGCTTGAGGCGCTGTGGATTACCGTCAAGCTGGCGGCGGTGACCACCCTGTGGCTGCTGGTGCTGGGCACCCCCCTGGCCTGGTGGCTGTCTCGTACCCGCAGCAACCTGTCCCACGCCATTGAGGCGGTGGTCGCCCTGCCTCTGGTACTGCCCCCGACCGTGCTGGGCTTTTACCTGTTGATTGCCTTTGCCCCCCAGTCCACCCTCGGCCAGGCGTGGCAGGCACTTACCGGCGAACGCCTGGCCTTCAGCTTCAGCGCGCTGGTGATCGGGTCCATCCTCTACTCCCTGCCGTTTGTGGTGCAGCCCCTGCAGGCCGCTTTTCGACAGCTGCCGGAGGGACTGTTACAGGCCGCGGCCAGCCTGGGAGCCTCACCGCTGGATCGCGCTGCCAGCGTGGTCTGGCCGCTGTGCCGACCCAGCTTCATCGCCGCCGCCAGCCTCGGCTTTGCTCACACCGTCGGGGAGTTCGGGGTGGTGCTGATGATTGGCGGCAACATCCCCGGCGAAACCCAGGTGCTGTCCATCGCCCTGTTCGATCGGGTGGAATCCCTGGACTTCGACGCCGCCCACAGCCTCGCCCTGGGCCTGATGCTGTTCTCCCTGGTCACGCTGTTCCTGCTGTACCGGTCCAGCGGCCGCTGGAGTGTCAGGCTGTGACCGCGCTGTCGCTGAACCTGTCAGCCGAGCGCGGCGATTTTGTGTTGGCCGTGGAGGCAGACATACCTGCCGGCATTACCGGTGTCTACGGTCCCAGCGGCAGCGGAAAAACCAGCCTGCTGATGCGTATCGCCGGCTTGATGCGCGGTGCAGACACAGACACGGTGCGCCTGGGTGAGGTGTTGCTGGAGGATGGCTCAACATGGTTGCCGGCTGAACAGCGGGATGTGGCCATGGTGTTTCAGGATGCGCGCCTGTTTCCGCACCTGTCCGTGGCCGACAACCTTGCCTTCGCCCATCGGCGGCGCCGCCGTGACGGGCCATCCATTGAGCAGGTCAGCGACTGGCTGGGCGTTCGCGACTGGTGGCAGCGGCTGCCGGCGGCGCTGTCCCGCGGGCAGCAGCAGCGCGTCGCCTTGGCCCGCAGCCTGGTCAATGCCCCCGCCCTGCTGCTGCTGGACGAACCCGGCGCCAACGTCGATCCCCAGGGTCGCCGCCAGATGCTGGAGGTGATTGCCGATGTCTGTGCCAGGCAGTCCATGTCAGCCCTGCTGGTCAGCCACGATATGCGCGATATCGCCGATACCGCCGCGCAACTGCTGGTGCTCGAGCACGGGCAGCTGCTGGCCCAGGGCAGTGTGATGGCTCTTGCCGCCAGTGTAGAGGGGCCCCTGGCGCGACAACCCGATGCCGCGGCCATCGTCGAAGGCCGGGTAGAGCAACATAACAGCCAGTACGGCCTTACAGAGGTGTCCGTGGGCGGGCAGACCCTGTGGACAGACCAGACCAGCCGACCGCGGGGCAGCACCGTGCGCCTGCGCTTGCCGGCCCGGGATATCAGCCTGTGCCGCGAAGCGCCCCGGGCCACCAGCATACTCAATGTCCTGCCCACAGAGGTCACCGCCATAGAAGCCGGCGATGACAACCGTGTGCTGGTGCAGCTCAGGCTGGGGGACCAGTACCTGCTTGCGCGCATCACGCGCATGTCGCTGGAAAAGCTGGGGCTGCAGGTGGGGGAGCGGGTGTTTGCGCAGCTCAAGAGCACCGCCCTCATCGACACTGCCCGGGGCATCTATGACGAATAGCACAGACAACCAGCATCCCTACGACAGCCTGTCCCCCGAATGCATCATGGCGGCGGTGGAATCGCGGGGGTACCTCTGTGATGCCCGCCTGCTGGCCCTGAACAGCTACGAGAACCGGGTGTACCAGGTGGGGCTGGAGGACGAGACGCCGGTGATCGCCAAGTTCTACCGGCCGGGGCGCTGGAGTCGGGAGCAGATTCGCGAAGAGCACGATTTCGCCCAGGCCCTGGTGGAAGCGGATATCTCGGTGGTGGCACCCCTCGCCGATGCCAGCGGCGAAACCCTGCACGAGCACGCGGGCTTCCTGTTCGCCCTGTTCCAGCGCCGCGGCGGTCATCCCCCGGAGCTGGACAACCCGGACAACCTGCTGGTGCTGGGCCGCACCCTTGGCCGCATACACGCGGTGGGGCAAAGCGCTGAATTCCAGCATCGCCTGCGCCTCAATCGACAGCGCTGGTTGATCGACAGCTACCAGTTTGTCGCCGAGCATTGCGTGCCACAGGATTTGCGCACGGCCTACGTCACCCTGGTGGAAGACCTGGTCCCCCGCGTGGACGCGCAGTGGCGTGAGACCCGCTTCATCCGCTGTCACGGCGACTGCCACGTGGGCAATATCCTGTGGCGCGACGAGGTGGCGCACTTCGTTGACCTGGACGACTGCATGCAGGCACCCGCCATCCAGGACCTGTGGATGTTCCTGAGCGGCGATCGCCAGCAACAGCTGGCACAGCTGGACGAGCTGCTGTCAGGTTACGAGGAGTTCTGCGATTTCAATCCGGCGGAGCTGGCCATGATTGAATGCCTGCGAACCCTGCGCATCGTGCACTACGCCGCCTGGCTGGGCCGGCGCTGGTCAGACCCGGCATTGCCGCGCAGCTTTCCCTGGTTTGGTGATGGCCGCTACTGGTCCAGCCATATCCTGGAGCTGCGTGAGCAACTGGTGGCCTTTGACCAGCCACCCCTGAGTCTTTACCCCTGACGCTCAGTCCGTGCGGCGCGGCGCAATGACCGCTCGCAGCCAGTTGAAGAAGCTGTTCTTGCCCAGCAGGTCGCGCTCCACTGCATCGAAAAAGCGCGCCAGCTTCTCCGGGTCGCCGAAGTAGTCGGCCCGGGTCTTGAAGCCCTGGGACGGATCCAGCTCTTTAACCACCTTCGCCGGGTTCCCCGCCACCACCACGTTGGCCGGCACGTCCCTGGTCACCACCGCCCGGGCCGCCACCACACTGTTCTCACCAATGGTCACGCCCTTGAGGATAGTGGCGTGGTCGCCAATCCAGGCGTTGTTGCCGATGTGGACGGGGCGCACGCTGGCGTCGCGCGCCGTGCGGTCGTAGAGGCTGTGCCAGTCGGAGTCGGTGATGTAGGCGCCGTTGGCGATCATCACATTGTCGCCAATCACAATCTCGTCAGAGGCGCTGATGCGGGTACCCGGACTGATCAGCACATAGTCACCGATGGTAATGGAGCCCGTGTCCAGCTCCCGCCCCCACACGCCCAGCGCCACCGGCGCGGCGCGCTCGCCGATCAGGGTCACCGATTTGCCGATGCGGATATTGGGCCCGGATATCTTCACATACCAGGGGCTCATGATGGTGTGGTGATCCCCCAGCGCATCGCAGGCCGGGCGTATGAAGTGTTCGGCGTACCAGTGCCGGAAGCGCAGCCAGGCACGCTTCAGCCAGTACGGGCGCAGGTCTTTTCGCATGCCTTGATGGTCTCGTAAGCGGGCCCGTATCATGGCAAACCGCCCGGGCAACATCAAACCGACCCACCATGGATGCAAATTCCCGCCCCGTACACAGCAGCCAGCCGGGCTGTCATACGCAGCTGGCCAGCGTTGTACGACGCCATCTGCAAAAGCCCAGCCGACGGCCGGCGGCGCCTCACACCCTGGCGGCCTTTGAAACGGTGCGCGCCTGGGTGGAACACGCCGGGCGGCCGCTGATTCTCGACGCCTACTGCGGCACCGGCATGAGCACCGCCGCCCTCGCCCGGACCTTCCCCGACCACAGCGTGATCGGCATCGACAAGTCCCGCCACCGCCTCGACAAGCACGCGCCTGCGGAGCTGGTGAACTACCGACTGGTGCAGGCTGACTGCGGGGATTTCTGGCGGCTGGCGGCGGCAGCGGGCTGGCGGGCCGAACAACAGTGGCTGCTGTACCCCAATCCCTGGCCCAAGCCGGGACAGCTGCAGCGCCGTGTGCACGGCTCCGCAGACTTCCCCGCCCTGCTGGCCCTGGGCGGCCAACTGGAGCTGCGCAGTAACTGGCCGGTCTACGTGGAAGAGTTCGCGGAGGCGCTGCGCATCGCCGGGCAGCAGGCGACGGTCGAGCCGCTGACGCCCGCCCCGGCCATGACCCTGCACGAACGCAAGTACGCTGACAGCGGCCACCCCCTGTGGCGCTGCCGGTGTCGAGTACGCGACAATACCACTACACACTTGAGCACCCGGTGACATCATGATGCACGCCAGCGCTGATCCGGTCTGGGACCGGATTCGCAAAGAGACCGCCGCAGAGGCCACCAAGGAACCCATCCTGGCGAGCTTCCTGCACGCCACCATCCTGAATCACAACCGGCTGGAGTCTGCCCTGAGCTTTCACCTCGCCTATATGCTGGACAGCCCCACTGCATCGGCGCTGCTGCTGCGCGAGGTGATTGAACAGGCCTTCGACTCCTGCACCAGTATCGGCGAGGCCATTCGCGCCGACCTGCTGGCGATTGAGGAGCGCGACTCCGCCTGCAACAGCCTGTATGTGCCGTTCATTTACTTCAAAGGTTTTCACGCCCTGCAGGCGCACCGGGTGGCGCACTGCCTGTGGGGGGCGGGGCGTCACTCACTGGCGCTGTTCTTCCAGAACCGGGTGTCCAGCAAGTTCGCCGTGGACATACACCCCGCCGCCCGCATTGGCCGGGGCATCCTGCTGGATCACGCCACCGGCGTGGTGATTGGTGAGACCGCAGTGGTGGGCAACAACGTGTCCATCCTGCAATCGGTGACACTGGGCGGTACCGGCAAGGAAGAAGGCGACCGCCACCCCAAGGTGGGCAACGGGGTGCTGATCAGTGCCGGCGCCAAGATCCTTGGCAACATCAAGGTGGGCGACGGCGCCAAGGTCGGCGCCGGCAGTGTCGTGCTACAGGATGTGCCGCCGCATACCACAGTCGCCGGCGTGCCGGCGAAAGTAGTGGGCAAACCCAGCTCGGAGAACCCCGCGCTGGATATGGATCACGATTTCCCCTGCAACGGGGACACCTGGGACTGAGCGCCTCAGCTGTGGTACTGGGGTGACAGCTCCTGCACCGCGTCGACAAAGGCCGTGACATGGTCCGGGTCGATGTCAGGCGTGATACCGTGGCCGAGATTGAACACATGGCCACTGCCGCTGCCGTAGCTGGCCAGGATTTTTGCCACTTCGGCACGGATCGCTGCCGGCTCAGCCCGTAGCCAGGCCGGGTCCAGATTGCCCTGCAGGGCGACCTTGTCACCCACCCGGGCCCGGGCCTTGCCGATATCGCAGGTCCAGTCCAGCCCCAGGCAGTCGGCGCCGGTCTCTGCCATGGCCTCCAGCCACTGTCCGCCGTTCTTGGTAAACAGGATGATGGGCAGGCGACGCCCCTCACTCTCCCGGGGCAGCTGTTCGACAATGCGCTGCATATAGGCCAGGGAGAACTCCTGGTAGGCCGCTTCGCTGAGCGCGCCGCCCCAGGTATCGAATATCTGCACAGCCTGGGCACCGGCCTCGATCTGGGCCTTCAGGTAATCGGCCACGGAGTCCGCCAGCACGCTGAGCAGCTGGTGCATCACCTCGGGCTGGTTGAACGCCATGGTCTTGGCGCGGGCGAAGTCTTTTGAGCTGCCGCCTTCCACCATATAGGTGGCCAGGGTCCAGGGACTGCCGGAGAAGCCGATCAGCGGCACGCTGCCCGCCAACGCCTCGCGTATGGTGCGAACAGCATTCACCACGTAGTCGAGGTCCGAGCGGGCATCGACCACTTTCAGCGCCGCCACCTCGGCCTCGGTGCGCACCGGCTTGTGGAAGCGCGGCCCCTCGTTCTCCACAAAGTGGAGGCCCAGCCCCATGGCATCGGGAATGGTGAGGATGTCGGAAAACAGTATGGCTGCGTCCATGGGATAGCGGCGCAGGGGCTGCAGGGTTACTTCACAGGCAAGCTCTGCATTTTTGCACAAATCGAGGAAGGAGCCCGCCTCGGCGCGGGTCGCGCGGTACTCAGGCAGATAGCGCCCGGCCTGCCGCATCATCCACAGGGGTGTACGGTCTACAGGTTCCCGCAGCAAAGCGCGCAGGAACCGGTCGTTTTTCAATTCGCTCATCAGACATCCAGGTAGTCGAGTATTCCCTCTCCGGCCTGGCGCCCCTCCCAGATGGCTGTCACCACCAGGTCGGACCCCCGCACCATGTCGCCCCCGGCGAAGACTTTGGGATTGCTCGTTTGAAATTTATAGGTTTGTTCTTCTGGTGCGACAACGCCGTCCCAGTCGTTGGTAGCGACATCGATATCCTGAAACCAGGCGGGCGGGTCAGGCTGGAAGCCGAACGCGATCACCACGGCATCCGCGGGCAAAACCTGCTCGCTGCCGGGAATCGGTTCAGGCCGACGCCTGCCGCTGTCGTCGGGGTCACCCAGACGGGTTTCCACAACCTTGACGCCCTGCACGCCCTGTTCGTCACCGATAATCTCTACCGGCTGCCGATTGTACAAGAACACCACGCCCTCTTCCCGGGCGTTTTTCACCTCCCGGCGGGAACCCGGCATGTTCTCTTCGTCGCGCCGGTAGGCACAGGTCACGCTGGCCGCCTGCTGGCGAATCGCCGTGCGCACGCAGTCCATGGCGGTGTCGCCGCCACCCAGCACCACCACCCGCTTGCCCGCCAGATTCACGTAGGCCTTCGCGTTCTGCTCGAAACCGAGGTTGTGGTTCACGTTGCCCACCAGGTAGGGCAGCGCCTCAATCACCCCCGGCAGGGTTTCGCCCGGGAAACCGCCGCGCATGTATTTGTAGGTGCCCATGCCCAGAAACACCGCGTCGTATTCGTCCAGCAGTTCCTGCACGGTCACGTCCCGGCCGACTTCGGTGTTCAGGCGAAACTCCATGCCCATACCCTCGAAGATCTCGCGGCGGCGCGTCATCACCTTCTTTTCCAGCTTGAACTCGGGAATGCCGAAGGTCAGCAGGCCGCCAATCTCCGGATAGCGGTCAAACAACACCGGCTTGACGCCCGCGCGTACCAGTATGTCGGCGCAGCCCAGGCCCGCAGGACCGGCACCGATGATGGCCACTTTCAGCCCGGTATCCACCACATCCGACAGGTCCGGCCGCCAACCCATGGCCAGCGCCGTATCGGTGATGTACTTCTCGGTAGAGCCGATGGTGACCGCACCGTAACCGTCTTCCAGGGTACAGGCGCCCTCGCACAGTCGGTCCTGGGGACAGATGCGGCCGCACACCTCCGGCAGCGTGTTGGTCTGGTGCGACAGCTCCGCCGCCTCGAAGATGTTGCCCTCGGCGATCAGCTTCAGCCAGTTGGGAATCAGGTTGTGAACCGGGCATTTCCACTCGCAGTAGGGGTTGCCACAACCCAGACAGCGCTCCGCCTGGTGCTCTACCTGGTCCTTGCGGTATTCATCGTAGATTTCGACGTACTGGGTTCTGCGCGCCTGCAAGGGCTTCTTGTCAGGGTCGCGGCGCTCGACCTCCACGAACTGGAAATCATTGGCAAGACGTTCACTCATGCGATCAATCCGTATCTCTCAGTCGCGACAGCAATCTGTCCAGGTCTGCCGCCTTGGGTTTCACGAGCCAGAATTTACCGACGTAATCGGCAAACTCATCCAGCAGGGTCTGTCCCCACTCGGAGCCGGTTTCCTCAACGAACTCCTGGATAGTGGCCCGCAGGTGATGTCGATAGGGCTCGAAGGTCTCGGTGCTGATGCGATGGATCTCCACCAGCTCGCTGTTGTAGCGATCGATAAAGCCGCGGTCCTCATCCAGCACATAGGCAAAGCCGCCGGTCATGCCGGCACCGAAGTTATGTCCGGTGCGGCCCAGTACCGTGACGTTACCGCCGGTCATGTACTCACAGCAATGATCCCCCGCTGCTTCCACCACGGCAACGGCGCCGGAATTGCGCACGGCAAAGCGCTCACCCGCCACCCCCGCGGCATACAGCTTGCCGCCGGTGGCGCCGTAAAGGCAGGTGTTGCCCACAATCGCCGTGTGGCGAGACTCGAAGCGCGAGCCCCTGGGTGGATAGATCACCAGCTTGCCGCCGGCCATGCCTTTGCCCACGTAGTCGTTGCTGTCACCTTCAAGGTACATGTGCAGGCCACCGGCGTTCCACACGCCGAAGCTCTGGCCGGCAGTGCCGGTCAGGCGCAGGGTAATAGGGGCATCTGCCATGCCGGTATTGCCATGGCGCCGGGCGATCTCACCGCTGATGCGGGCACCCAGCGAGCGGTCGCAGTTGGTCACCTGGAAAGACCACTCGCCGCCGCTCTTTGCGTCGATGGCAGGCAGCACGGCGCTCACCATGGCCTCGGCCTTTTCGCCGCGGTCAAAGGGGTCGTTGGAGCGAACCTTGCAGAACTCCGGCTGGTCACTGGCCGCCGGGTCCTTGTAAAGGATAGGACTCAAATCCAGCCTGGCCTGCTTTGCTGTCTCACCGGGCATGGACTGCAGCAGGTCGGCGCGGCCAATCAGTTCGTCCAGGGTTCTAACCCCCAGTGCTGCCATCCATTCCCGGGTTTCCATGGCCATAAAGCGAATGAAGTTCACCACCATGTCGACCGTGCCCTGGAAATGGTCTTCCCGCAGCTTGTCGTTCTGGGTGGCCACGCCCGTGGCACAGTTGTTCAGGTGACAGATACGCAGGTACTTGCAGCCCAGCGCCACCATGGGCGCGGTACCGAAACCGAAGCTCTCCGCACCCAGCATGGCCGCCTTCACCACGTCCAGGCCGGTTTTCAGGCCGCCGTCGGTCTGCACCCGCACCTTGCCGCGCAGCATGTTGCCGCGCAGGGTCTGGTGCACCTCGGCCAGTCCCAGCTCCCAGGGTGAGCCGGCATAGCGGATGGAGGTGAGGGGACTGGCCGCGGTGCCACCGTCGTAGCCGGAGATGGTAATCAAGTCGGCGTAGGCCTTGGCCACACCGGCCGCAATAGTTCCCACGCCGGGTTCCGACACCAGCTTCACCGACACCAGCGCATCGGGATTCACCTGCTTGAGGTCAAAAATAAGCTGGGCCAGGTCCTCGATGGAATAGATATCGTGGTGTGGCGGCGGTGAAATCAGCGTCACACCGGGTACCGAGAAGCGCAGCCGTGCAATCAGGTCGTTAACCTTGCCGCCGGGCAGCTGACCACCCTCGCCGGGCTTGGCGCCCTGGGCGATCTTGATCTGCAAGACTTCCGCATTCACCAGATAGTGCGGCGTCACCCCGAACCGGCCGGAGGCAATCTGCTTGATCTTGGAGGTGCGCTCGGTGCCGTAACGGGCGGGATCTTCGCCACCCTCGCCGGAATTGCTGCGGGCGCCGAGGCTGTTCATTGCCACCGCCAGTGCCTCGTGCGCCTCAGGGCTCAGGGCCCCCAGGGACATGCCCGCGGTATCAAAGCGCGGCGTGATCGCCTCTATCGGCTCCACTTCATCAAGCGGCACGGGGTTCACCCCCTCCTGCTTCAGGGCGAACAGGTCGCGCAATGTGGCAACAGGGCGCTCGTTAACCAGGGCCGCGTAGGTTTTCCAGCGGGCGTAGTCGCCGCTGCGCACCGCATCCTGCAGGCCCATCACCACGTCCGGGTTGAAGGCGTGGTACTCCTGGCCGTGCACAAACTTCAGCAGGCCGCCGGGCTCAATCGGTTTGCGGCGGCTCCAGGCCAGCTTTGCCAGGGCGCGCTGGTCAGCTTCCAGCTCGTCAAAGCCCGCACCCTCGATGCGACTGACCACACCGGTGAAGCACTGGTTCACCACCTCACGGGACAGACCCACCGCCTCGAACAGCTGGGCGCCGCGATAGGAGGCAATGGCGCTGATGCCCATCTTGGACATGATTTTCAGCAGACCCTTGTTGATGCCCTTGCGGTAATTCTTGTAACAGCGGCCCGGTTCACCCAGCAGCTCGCCGCTGCGCATCAGGTCGTCCAGCACCGCGTAGGACAGGTAGGGGTACACCGCCGTTGCGCCAAAACCGATCAGGCAGGCGAAATGGTGTGAATCGCGGGCCGTGGCGGTCTCTATCACCAGATTCGCATCGCAGCGCAGCCCCACCTTGATCAGGTAATGATGCACCGCGCCGGTTGCCATCAGGGCGTGGATAGGCAGCACGCCCTTTTCCAGGCGCCGGTCGGACAGCACCAGTATCACCTTGCCGTCGCGCACCGCGGCGGCGGCCCGCTCGCACAACAGATCAATGGCCTCGGACAGGCTCAGCTGCTCCGGGTCGTAAGCGAGGTCCAGGGTGCAGCTGGCAAACTGTTCGTCCTGCATGTCCGCCAGGCGGGAGAACTTGCCCGGCGAGAGCACCGGCGAGGTGAGAATCAACCGCTCAGCGTGCTCCGGACCCTCGTAGAATACGTTCTGCTCCCTACCGAGGTCCGTCTCCAGCGACATCACAATCTGCTCGCGCAGCGGATCGATGGGCGGATTGGTCACCTGGGCAAATTTCTGCCGGAAGTAGTCGTACACCGAGCGCTGCTTGCGCGACAGCACCGCCATCGGCGTGTCGTCGCCCATAGAGCCCACCGCCTCATTGCCCGCCTCAGCCAGCGGGCGCAGCACCTGGTCGCGCTCTTCGAAGTTGACCTGGTAGAGCTTCATGTACGTGGGCAGGTCGGCCCGCTCCACACCCGGGTCCTGCTCCGCGGCGAAGGTCCCCTCAATGCGGCGGGAGTGCTGCTTGAGCCATTGCTTATAGGGCTTGCGGTTCTTTAGCAGCTCGTCAACGTCTTCCGTGTCCAGCAACTCGCCGGTCTGCGTGTCCACCACCAGCATCTGCCCGGGACCAACCCGGCCCTTGGCCAGTACACTTTCCGGCTTGTAGCCGTGGGTACCCACCTCGGAAGCGAGGGTGATAAAGCCATCGTCGGTTTTTACCCAGCGCGCGGGTCGCAGGCCATTGCGATCCAGCAGGCAGATCGCGTAGCGGCCGTCGGTGAGCACAATGCCGGCCGGACCGTCCCAGGGTTCCATATGCATGGAGTGGTATTCGTAGAACGCCTTCAGGTCCGGGTCCATATCCTCGCGGTTCTGCCAGGCCGGCGGGATCAGCATGCGCAGGGCGCGCAGCATGTCCACACCGCCGGTGCGCAGCACATCCAGCATGTTGTCCAGGCTGGAGGAATCCGACCCGGTGCGATTGACCAGGGGCGCGATGTCCTCGATATCGGGCAGGCGCTCGGTCTTGAACAGCGCGGAGCGCGCCTCCGACCAGTTGCGGTTGCCCTCGATGGTATTGATCTCCCCGTTGTGAGCCAGCAGCCGGAACGGCTGCGCCAGCGGCCACTGGGGCAGCGTGTTGGTAGAGAAACGCTGATGGAACACGCAGATCGCCGTTTCCAGCCGGCTGTCGCCCAGGTCAGGGTAAAACTGTGCCAGGTCCGCGGGCATCATCAGGCCCTTGTAGGACAACACCTTGCCGCTGAGTGTGCAGATGTAAAACTCTTTGTGCCCCTCCAGGCGAATCTCGGCCTTCCTTCGCGCCACAAACAGGCGGGTGGCGAGGCTGTCGTCGTCCACGCCCTCGGCATTGACGAAAACCTGCTCGATACGGGGCAGGTTATTGAGCGCTATATCGCCCAGTACGCTGGGATCCGTGGGAACCTCGCGCCAACCCAATACCTGAAGGCCCTCTCCCTGCAGGACGCTTTCGACAACTTCACGTTCCTTCGCCGCGTCCTCCGCGTCGCGGCCCAGGAACAGCATGCCCACCGCGAATTGTTCCGCCAGGGGCTGCTGGAAGGTTTCCGCCGCCAGCGCGCGCATGAAGCTCGCGGGCATCTGCAGCAGCAGACCGCAGCCATCACCGGTCTTGCCGTCGGCCGCGATACCGCCGCGGTGGGTCATACAGGTCAGGGACTCAATAGCCGTTTGCAACAGGCGATGGCTCGCCTCACCCTCGGTGTGGGCGATCAAGCCGAAGCCGCAGTTATCGCGAAACTCATCCGGGCGATACAGGCCTTGAGTCATAAAGGGTCCTAACAGTTTTGGGTGTACAACCGGTTACACGGGACGCGCACCGGAGGCCGGGTGAACGCCAAAAGGCCGGCAATTTTACACAGAATGCGGTTGTGCGAACAATGAGGGCGCCACCGTGAGAAGGCGTCGCAATCTGCGTAATTATACGGAGCGTCGCGGGCAAACGCCCACAGCTGTGGTCAGGCGGCCGCGTAGGCCTCCAGCAGCGCGGTCAGTGCGCTGCGCGGCACGTCATCGACCACCCGCGCGGCGCCGATGGCATCCAGCAGGATCAGTCGCAGCCGGCCGTCTATGACCTTTTTGTCCCGCTGCATGAGTTTGAGAAAGGTCTCCGCATCCATATCCGCAGGTGGCTGGGTGGGCAGCCCCGCCTGCACCAGCAGCTGCTCGAGGGGTGCCAGCTCCTGCTCCGGCAGCCCGCAGTGCTGCACCGACAACCGGGCCGCAATCGCCATGCCGGCTGCCACAGCTTCACCGTGCAGCCAGCTGCCGTAGCCCTGCGCGGTTTCGATGGCGTGACCAAAGGTGTGGCCGTAGTTGAGCAGCGCGCGCTGACCCGATTCGCGCTCATCCGCCGCTACTACCGCTGCCTTGTTGCGGCAGGAGCGCTCTATCGCCTCGGCCAGCGGGGCCTCTTCCAGGGCCCGCAGTGCCGCCATGTTTTGCTGCAGCCAGCGGTAGAAAGGCTCATCACCGATCAGGCCGTACTTGATAATCTCGGCAAGACCCGCCGACAACTCCCGCGCTGGCAAGGTGGTAAGGGTGTCGAGATCAATCAGCACTGCCGCGGGCTGGTAAAAGGCGCCGATCATGTTTTTGCCCAGGGCGTGATTGACCGCGGTTTTGCCGCCCACAGAGCTATCGACCTGGGAAAGCAGGGTGGTGGGCAACTGCAGGAAGTTCACGCCGCGCTGGTAGGTCGCCGCTGCGAAGCCGACGGTGTCACCGACCACGCCGCCACCCAGCGCTATCAGGGTGGTGCTGCGGTTGTGGCCGTCCTCCAGCAGTCGGTCATAAATCAGGTTGAGGGTATCCAGGGTTTTGTGCTGCTCACCGTCGGGTAGAACAATGTGGGTCAGCTTGTCTACATGCTGGTCCCCCAGCGCGTCCAGCACGCGCCGGGCGTAGAGCGGGGCCACCGTCTCGTTACTGACCAGAGCGACCTGCCGCCCGCTGATGTGGGGCAACAGCAACGCGGGATCAGCCAGCAAGCCACGGCCGATGTAGATCGGGTAGCTACGCTCGCCCAGTTCGACCTGCAGGGTTTGCCGTGGCAAGGCCATGAAGACTCCATCAATCCTGTTTCAATAATTGCACCAGGCGGCTCACCACTTGCCGTGGCGGCTCGCCATCCGTCTCCATGACGTGGGCGGCTATTTCCCGGTACAGGGGGTCGCGTTGTGCCATCAACTCGGCGAGCCTGGCGGCCGGATCTTCCACCTGCAGCAGCGGCCGGTTGCGGTCACGGGCGGTGCGCTGCACCTGGCGTTCCAGCGACGCGTAAAGGTAAACCACCACGCCGCGACTGGCCAGCAGCTCGCGATTCTCCGCCCGCAGCACGGCACCGCCGCCGGTGGCCAGCACGATACCGCTGCGCTCAGTGAGCTCGGCGATCGCCCGGGCTTCGCGCTCGCGAAAGCCCTCCTCGCCCTCCACGTCAAAGATCCACGGTATGTCCGCCCCGGCACGGGCTTCGATTTCAAGGTCGGAGTCGACGAAGTCCAGCTTCAGGGACTGCGCCAGCAGGCGGCCGATGGTGGTTTTCCCGGCGCCCATGGGGCCGACCAGGAAAACCTTGTCCGGTACCGACATACTCAGTCGATAAGCGTCTCGGCGAGGATCCGCGGCGTGATGAAAATCAGCGTCTCGGTCTTGGTATTCTGGTTGCTGACGTTGCGGAAGAACGTGCCGAGGTAGGGAATATCGCCGAAGAACGGCACCTTGGAAACGTTGCGGATATCCTCGGTCTGGAATACACCGCCCAGCACCACCGTCTCCCCGTTGCCCACCAGCACCTGTGTGGTCAGCTGGGTGATATCGATAGACGGAATCACGTCGCCGAAGCCGCTGGGCACCAGCTCGCCGATGGAGTCCTGGTTAATCACCAGGTCCAGCAGTATCCGATCGTCCGGTGTGATGTTAGGTGTGACGTCCAGCACCAGCGCGGCTTCCTTGAAGGCTACCGTGGTCTGGCCGTTAGGTGCGGTTTGCTGGAACGGCACCTCCCTGCCCGACTTGATCGTTGCCTGCTGCTTGTCACCGGTGATCACCTTGGGCTGGGAAACCACTTCACCGTTGCCCTGGGACTCCAGCGCCGACAGCTCTGCGGTCAGGAACAGATCGTTGGAGGTATAGCCAATGGCAAAGGAGCCCGGCGCCTGCGCCACGCCCAGGTCAACCAGCAGTGCGCCCGGGAAGGTCAGCTGCGGATCCTGGCCGTTAATGACCGACTGGTTGAGGTTAACCACGTTGTCGAGATCGCCGGCGATAGAGGTCACATCGTCGTCGCCCACGTCCAGCGCACCGCCACCCCAGCGGATACCCAGTTCCTCGGCCACGTCGGTGGACGCGATCACAATGCGCGCCTCAATCATCACCTGGCGAATGGGGATATCCACCCGGTCGATCAGGCGACGCACCTCCGCCAGCTTGGCGGCCGTCTCGGTAATGATGAGAGAGTTGGTGCGTTCGTCGACAATCAGTGAACCCCGGCCTGAGACCATGGATCCGCCCTCTTCACTGCCGCCTGACAGCAGCGACACGATGTTTGCGGCACTGGCATAGCGAATACGGATGAACTCGGTCTGCAGGGGGGCCAGTTCGGCGATCTGCCGGTTGGCCTCAATTTCCTGGCGCTCACGCTCCGCGATTTCCGCCGCGGGCGCGACCATCAGCACATTGCCCATCTGGCGCTTGTCCAGCCCTTTGGTCTTCAACACAAGGTCCAGCGCCTGGTCCCAGGGGACGTTCTGCAGCCGCAGGGTGATGCGGCCGGTCACGGTGTCACTGGCGACCAGGTTCAACTCGGTGAAGTCGGCGATCAGCTGCAGCACCGCCCGCACCTCAATGTCCTGGAAGTTCAGCGACAGGCGGTCACCGACGTAGTTGAACTCGCTCTTGCGTGCTTCCACCTCTTCCGGCGTCAGGGGCTTCACCGCTACCACGTACTGCTCATCGGTCTGGTAGGCCAGGTAGTCGTAATCGCCCGTGGCGTCCAGCGACAGGATGACGCCGGTTTCCGTGGGCGTCACCTCGATATCTGATACGGGCGTCGCGAAGTCCGTAACATCATAGCGGCGCAGTAACTCCTCCACCGCAATGGCGTCGATGAATTCGACCTTGATCACCCCGCCCTCGCTATAGACGTTGACGTCCACGCTGGGGTCGCTGAGGGTGAGCATCAGGCGGCCTTCGCCGTCCTCGCTGCGCTGGAACTCCAGCTCTTTTATCTCCACTCGCGGGTCAACCGCCGCCACTTCACTGCTGGGCACCCGGAAGGGGTCGGCAATGGGCTTCAGGTAATCGTCGGCGCCCTCATTGCCCACTTCCACGATAAGCGCATTGCCGCTCACGCGGGTCGAATAGGGCACCAGTTTGACGAGGTTAACAATCATGCGGGTGCGATCACCGGACTCCACCACTACCACGCCGGTGGCATTGCCGTAGGGCAGTGCGTACTTCTTGCTATCCAGGGCACTGGAGGTTTGCGGCAGGTCCATGGCAATGCGCGCGGGTCGCTCGATGGTATAGGCCTCCGGTGTGGGGGGCGGTCCGTCGAACTCCAGGCGAATCTCAAACTTGCTTCCGGGCCTGGCGTTGAAACTGATGTCCTGAACCGACACTTTGGCTGCCGCCAGCGGACTTGCCAGTAGCAGGCCCAGCGCTGCCAGCGCTCCCCAAAGGCCCCTGCGCGCCGCGCGCTCACCGGATGCTTTTTTCATTGTTCTGTCCATGACAGTCACCATTATCAGTTCAGGCCCGCCAGCTTGATCGTGCGCGGACGCTCGACCCAACCGTCAGTACCGTCGGAAACAATTTCAATGACGGCCACGTAGGTGTCCGTCATTTCAACAATCTTGCCGTGGTTGCGGCCCAGATAATTACCCACCCGGACCCGGTGTACCCCGCCCTCGGGATCGCGAATCAGGCACCAGTCAACGCCGGCGCGGGACAGGGTGCCCACCATGCCAAGGGAATCGAACGTGAACTGCTCGAGAAACTCCTTGGGCCGGTTTTCATCGGGCTCTACCGTGGACACGGACTGCAGCTCCGAAATCTCGCGAATCTCAATGGGGCGGTCGAAGGGACTGCGCAAACTCGTGGCGCTGTAGGTAAACGCCTTGTAGGCCTTGAAGGCCGGGATGGGCGGAATCACCCCGCCTGGGCGGGAACGCTTTTCTTCCATAAAGGCATCGAGGTCGGCGAACTCATCGCTGGAACAGGCGCTCAGCAGGACTACAAGCCCCAGAGCGAGCAGACGGTTTGTATTCAGGCTTGCCATGCTCAGGCCTCGTCGTCCTTGTACCGGTAAGTCTTGGCGGTGATGTTCAGCAGCAGCATGCTGCTGTTCGATGCCTGCTGCTGGATGACAAAATCGTGCAACGTCACAATGCGCGGCAGGCCCGCCATACCGCTGACGAAAGCGCCCAGATCGTGGTACGACCCGCGCGCTACGATCTTGATGGGCAACTCAATGTAGAACTCCCGGGTGATCTCCGCCTGCAGCTCGATGCTGTCGAACTCCAGGCCGTTGAGCATGCCTTTGTTGGTAATATCTTCCAGCAACCCGGGCACTTCAGTGTCGCTGGGCAACTGGGCTACCAGGGCACCGAAAGACTCCCGCATCTCCTCCATCTGCCGACGGTAGGCGTCGAGGTTGGCGGCCTGGAAGGCTTTCTGCTCAAACTCCTTGCGCAGCGCGGTTTCCTGCTCAACCGCCTTCTGCAGGTTCGTTTGCAGGTTTTTGACGTGGTACACGTAACCCAGCGTCAGCACGCCGACCAGGGCGATGATCCAGACAATAATCTTGACCGCCAGCGGCCAGGACCCGATGTTCTCCAGATCCAGGTCATTGACGTCAAACTCCTGTATGGAGCGGAGGATATCTTCAGCTGACATTGCCATCGCTAGAGCTCCTCCTCGCCTGCGCTGGGCAGCTGTAATTTCACCTTCATGTTGAAGGTTGTGGCTTGCTCGCCGAAGTCGGGCTCCGCCCGCACGCCCTCAAGATTGGGGTCGGCAAACCAGTCCGAGGCGTCCAGCCTGCGCATCAGGCTGGACACCCGGTTGTTGGATTCAGCGATGCCGGTGATGTCTATGACCTGGTTGCCGGACGTCAGCGTCGTGTAGAACACCCCGTCGGGCACCGTGCGTACCAGCTGGTCCATGATGCGCACAATAATGGGCCGGTTACCCTGCAGTTCCTGAATCACCTTCATGCGGTCCAGCAGCTGCGTGCGCTGCTTCTGCAGCTCGCGAATCTCGGCCACCTTGGTGTCCAGTTCTCCGATGTAGCGCTTGAGGTAGGCGTTGCGCGACTCCTGGGTCGCTATTTCGCTGGTAAAGAACAGGTGCACCAGGAATACGATAAACACACCAAAGGCGGCGACCGCCCCCAGCACAATAAGGAACTCCTGCTTGAGCTCGGCGCGGCGCTCGTCGCGCCAGGGTAACAGGTTAATTTGTGCCATCAGTCAAAGCTCCGCATCGCGAGCCCGCAGGCAATCATCAGTGCCGGCGCATCGCTGGACAACGCCACGGCATTGACCTTGTTGGAAATGGCCATATCCGCGAACGGGTTGGCCACAGTGGCCGGGGTTCCCAGCTTGTCCTGCACCATGGCGTCCAGTCCTTCCATCGAGGACACGCCGCCCGCCAGCACTATGTAGTCCACGTCGTTGTATTGGCTGGAGGAGAAGAAGAACTGCAGGGAGCGCGCCACCTGTTGCACAACCGCGTCCTTGAAAGGCTCCAGTACCTCGGGCTCGTAATCATCCGGCAGGCCGCCCTGTTTCTTGGCCAGCCCCGCCTCTTCCACCGGCAGGCCGTAGCGACGCATGATCTCGTCGGTAAGCTGCTTGCCGCCGAACAACTGTTCGCGCGTGTAAATCGTGGTGCCGTTGGTGAGGACACTGAGGGTCGTCATGGTGGCACCGATATCGATCACCGCCACGGTATTTTCTTCTTCTATGTCCAGCTGGTTGCGCACCAGGCCAAAGGCGCGCTCCATGGCATAGGCTTCCACATCCATGATCTTGGCGGAGAGCTCGGCGCTCTCGATCGCCTCGACCCGGGTTTCGATGGTCTCCCTGCGGCAGGCGGCCAGCAGAACCTCGACCCGGGTCTCATTATCCGGCACCGGTCCCTGCACCTCGAAGTCGATGGCTACTTCTTCCAGCGGGTAGGGAATATACTGGTCGGCTTCAAGGGTAAGCTGGGTTTCCATATCGTCTTCGCTCAGGCCCGCGGGCATGTCGATCACTTTGGTAATGACCGACGAGCCGGCCACGGCGGCGGCGACTGTCTTGATTTTGGTCTTGGACTGGTTGACCACGCTGCGAATGGCGTTGGCAACACCGTCGACGTCGTTGATATTCTTCTCGATGACGGCGTCAGCGGGCAGGGAGCTCACGGCATAGCTCTCCACCCGGTAGCGTTCACCGGTGTGACTTAACTCCAGCAACTTCACGGTTGTGGAGCTGATGTCTAGACCGAGTACCGGCGTCGACTTGCGCTTCCCAAAGAGTCCCAAGACCATTATTTGACCACCGCTCTCGTTTTTCCTAGATGTATCCGTTACTTACGTTGTTTTTATGCACTGATACATTAAATAACAGGTATAACATAGGCGCAAATATATAAAAAGGGTAAAAAAGCATATAATCGCGCCGCCTGAAAAAACCTTGACCTGCATCCCAGTTCCGTAAGCGACTGATTTATAAAGAATTAAATGAAGCTCCTGAAATACCTGTTTTTCCTCGTACCCCTGGGAGCCTGTGCTGCAGTCATGGTGGGGGCCGGCGTCTACCTGCATTTAAGCCCCAGTCTGCCGTCGGTGGACGTGCTCAAGGATGTGCGCCTGCAAACCCCTATGCGGGTCTATACCCGCGAGGGCGACCTTATCGGCCAGTTCGGCGAGAAGAAGCGCAACCCACTGCCCTACGACCGGATACCCCCCCGCTTTATTGAGTCGCTACTGGCGGCCGAGGACGACGGCTTCTTCAACCATGTCGGCATCGACTTCATGGGACTGGCGCGGGCGGTCTCGGAGCTGGTGCTCACCGGCGAGAAGGGCTCGGGCGGCAGCACGCTGACCATGCAGGTCGCGCGCAATTACTTCCTCACGCTGGATCGCACCTTCATTCGCAAGTTCAAGGAGATTCTGCTGTCGCTGGAAATTGAACGGGTGCTCAGCAAAGAAGAGATTTTCGAGCTGTATTTCAACCAGATGTTCCTGGGCCACCGCGCCTATGGGTTCGAGGCGGCGGCCCAGGTCTATTACGGCAAGCATATCGGCGAGCTGGACCTCGCCCAGCTGGCCATGCTGGCAGGCCTGCCCAAGGCGCCCTCGCGCTACAACCCTATTTCGAACCCCGAGCGCTCGCGCATACGCAGGGACTGGATTCTCGGGCGCATGCAAAGCCTCGACTACATCACCGACGCCGAATATGAAGCAGCCGTAGCCCAACCGGTAACCGCAACCCATCACGGTGCGAAGCTCGCGCTGAATGCGCCCTATGCCGCCGAGATGGCGCGGGCGGAGATGATCGAGCGGTACGGGCTGGCGGCGTACAGCGACGGCTATCACGTTTTCACCACCATTTCCTCGCCATTGCAGCTGGCCGCCAATCGCGCCGTGGAAACCGGGTTGAGCACCTACGACGCCCGCCACGGCTACCGCGGCCCGGAGCGGTCCCTGCCCCCGCCCGACGACGCGGACCCGCGCCCACTCTGGCTTGCCCAGCTGGAGCAAACCCGGGACATCGGCGGGCGCGAGCCGGCGGTGGTTATGGCCGTGAATGAGGACAACAGCACCCGGCTGTTGCTGGCGGACGGCAGTGAAGCCCTGCTGCCCTGGGAGAACGGGCCCGCCAGCGCCAGGCCGTACCTGTCTGAGAATGCGCGGGGTCCCGCACCCGAGCGCGCCGCAGACCTTTTCACCCCCGGCGACCTGATTCGTATTGTGCGTAAAGAAGAAGGCCTGTTTCTCTCCCAGGTGCCCCAGGCGCAGGCCGCACTGGTGGGGCTCGCGCCAGACGACGGCGCCCTGCTGAGTATCGTCGGCGGCCTGGGTTTCGACATCAGCAAATTCAACCGCGCCACCCAGGCCGTCCGGCAGCCCGGTTCGAGCTTCAAGCCCTTTATCTATGCGGCCGCCCTGGAACAGGGCTGGACCGCTGCAAGCATCATCAATGATGCGCCCGTGGTATTCGAGGACGCCGCGCTGGAGGACACCTGGCGACCGGAAAATGACGGCGGCAAGTTCTATGGTCCCACCCGGCTGCGCTGGGCGCTGACCAAGTCCCGCAACCTGGTCTCTATTCGCCTGCTGGAACAGATAGGCATAGACACGGCCATCGAATACGCCGGCCGGTTCGGCTTTGATACCGACGCCATGGCCCGGGACCTGTCCCTGGCCCTGGGAACACACGCGGTGACGCCGCTGGACCTTGCCACGGCCTACGCCAGCCTGGCCAACGGCGGTTTCCGGGTCTATCCCTACCTGGTCGCCCGCGTCGAAAACTTCGAACGGGAGGTCGTCTGGGAGGCCAATCCGGCGACTGTCTGCCGCGACTGCGACCTGGCGGATACCAGCGCGCTGTCTGAAGAGCTCAGCATGGAAGAAATACTGCGCCAGGCGGAAGCAGCCCAGCGACCGCGCGCCGAGCGCGTGATGGATGCCTGCGTCAATTTCGTTGTCGACAGCATGATGCAGGACGTTATCGCGCGCGGCACCGGGCGTCGCGCTCGCGCGCTGGAACGCAACGATATCGCTGGCAAGACCGGCACCACCAACGGACCCACGGACGCCTGGTTCTCAGGCTATAACCGCGACGTCGTCGCCACCGCCTGGCTGGGCTTTGACCAGAACCTGGAGCTGGGCAAGAACGAATTTGGCGGCAAGGCTTCGCTGCCGATGTGGGTGGATTATATGCGCGTCGCGCTGGCGCAGAGCCCGGACCTGCCCCGGGAAGTCCCATCCTCCGTGGTGAATGCACGCATCGATGCACAGACGGGCTTGCTGGCGCGCCCCGGGCAGGATGACGCGATCTTTGAATACTTCTGCGAGGGCACGGTTCCCACCGAGACCAGCAGCGAGCTGCAGGCCGCGGTGAACCGATAACTCAGTCTGCGTACTTCTCGGGCAGCGGCAGTCTGGCCACACCTGATTCAACAGCGGCACGCGCGACGGCTGCGGGCACACGGCTGGCGAGGCGATCGTCCATCGGCTTGGGAATAATGTAATCGGGCCCGAACTCCAGTGACTCCAGGCCGAAAGCCTTCAGCACCTCGGCGGGTACCGGCTCGCGCGCGAGATCGCGAATGGCGTGCACGGCGGCAATCTTCATCGCTTCATTGATCGCGCTGGCGCGCACGTCCAGGGCGCCGCGGAAAATAAACGGAAAGCCCAGCACATTGTTGACCTGATTGGGGTAATCAGAGCGACCAGTAGCGACCACAACATCGTCCCGCGTCGCCATGGCGAGCTCCGGACGAATCTCCGGATCCGGGTTGGAGCAGGCGAACACCACGGGCCTGGGCGCCATGGACAGGAGCATATCCTGGGTCAAAAGGTCAGCACCGGACAGCCCGATGAACACATCTGCGCCCTTGCAGGCATCGGCCAGGCTGTGCAGGTCGGTCTCGTTGGCAAACTCCGCCTTGTATTCGTTGACGCCGTCGCGCCCCACGCTGATCACACCGCGACGGTCCAGCATGAAAATATTCTCACGCCGCGCGCCCATGTTTACCAACAGCCGCATGCAGGCAATCGCAGCCGCACCTGCGCCCAGGCAGACAATGCGAGCCTCTGCCAGCGTCTTGCCCTGAATATCAAGAGCATTCATCAGGCCCGCCGCTGTCACGATAGCGGTACCGTGCTGGTCGTCGTGAAACACCGGCACGTCGCAGCGCTCAACCAGCTGTCGCTCGATTTCAAAACACTCCGGTGCCTTGATGTCCTCAAGGTTGATGCCGCCGAAGGTTTCGGCAATACGCGCCACCGTGTCAACGAACTCATAGACATCCGCGGTATCCACTTCAATATCAATCGCATTGATATTGGCGAAGCGTTTGAACAGCAGTGCCTTGCCTTCCATGACCGGCTTGCTTGCCATGGCACCGATATCGCCCAGGCCCAATACCGCTGTGCCGTTGCTGATTACGGCCACCAGGTTGCCCTTACCGGTGTACTGGTAGGCGGCCAGCGGTTCCCGGTTAATGGCGAGGCAGGGTTCCGCCACACCCGGGCTGTAGGCCAGGGCCAGGTCGCGCTGGGTCTCGGCTGAGGTGGTGAGCTCCACGCTGATCTTCCCCGGTGTGGGGTAGGCGTGGTAGTCAAGAGCGGCTTGCTTGAAATCCTCGGACATAGCTTCTCGTCAGGCTCACTGCGGCTGGGACCGCGGCATTGTAGAAAAAAAAAGCGCCGATTCCCCAGGGAAACGGCGCTTTTGCTCTTGTTTCAGGGACGGGCCGATGCCCGACCACACAGTCTCAGCGCTTCGCGCCGCGATTGCCAAAGCGCTTCTTGAAACGATCCACGCGGCCGCCACTGTCGACAATCTTCTGCTTGCCGGTAAAGAACGGGTGGCACTGTGAGCAGACATCAAGCGTGATGTCCTGGCACAGGGTTGAGCGCGTTTTTACGACATTGCCGCAACTACAGGTCGCGGTAATACCGTCATACTTCGGGTGAATATCAGCTTTCATGGTGTTGCTCCTACGCTGTGAGTGCCGCCACCCGATCACCTGTCGGGCACCGCGCTCTGTCTCTGGAGTCGACGGCCTCAAGGGCAGCCAAAAAAATGAGGCGGGCATAGTACCAGACCGCACGCCATACGCAAGCCAATAAATGCGGTGGTTTCAGGGGATTCACGGCAGCTGGCGGGGGCCTGCCGGTGCTCTGCTACACTGCCGCCATGCCCGTATTGCGCCTCGCCATAGCCACGCCCCTGCGGCGGCTCTTTGACTATCTGCCGCCCGCTGACACTGGCGCGGATACGCTTGCGGCGCTGGCGCCGGGCTGCCGATTGCTGGTGCCGTTCGGGCGACGCCAACTCATTGGCGTGCTGATCGACACCGTCAGCGAGACGGACGTTCCCGCCGATAAGCTGCGACCTGCACTGAAGATTCTCGACCACAGCCCCCTGATCAGCCCAAAGGTGCTGGCGCTGTGTCGCTGGGCGGCCGAGTACTATCGCCACCCGGAGGGTGAGGTTCTGGCGGCCGCGCTGCCAATCACGCTGCGCCAGCGTGAGCAGGCAACGCCCCGCGCCGGCGTCTGGGACCTCACCCTGGCCGGCAAAGGCCTGCCACAGGGGGCCCTCGCACGCGCGCCGCGACAGGCAGCGCTGCTGGCAGACCTGCAACAACAGGGCGCGTCGAGCTGGTCGATCCTGGCAGCACAGGGCCACAGTACCGACGCCAGGCGCGCACTCAGGGACAAGGGGCTGATCGAGGAAACCGAGGCGCAACCCGCAACACCGGTGCCTGCCTGGCTGGATGGCCCGCCGCTGTCGGAAGAACAGGCCCGCGCTGTCGACACGATCATCGCCGGGGCGCAGCAGTTCAGCGTATCGCTGCTGCACGGCGTCACAGGCAGCGGCAAGACCGAAGTCTACCTGCAACTGATCAGACACACACTCGCTGCGGGCAGGCAGGCACTGGTGCTGGTGCCCGAAATCGGACTGACCCCGCAGCTGGCCGAAAGGCTTTCCGAGCGATTCGACGCCCGCATCGCACTGCTGCACTCCGGTCTGGCGGAAGGCGCCCGCAGCCGTGCCTGGGAGGATGCCCGCAGCGGACAGGCGCATATCGTTGTCGGCACCCGCTCGGCAGTATTCGCCAGCCTGGCAAGACCCGGGCTGATCGTGGTGGATGAGGAACACGACATTTCCTTCAAGCAACAGGAGGGATTTCGCTACTCGGCCCGGGACGTCGCCGTAAAGCGCGCACAGCTGGAAAATGTGCCGGTGGTATTGGGCAGCGCCACCCCCAGCCTGGAGACATTGCATAACGCCCTGGGCGGTCGCTACCGGCATGTACGCCTGCGCCAGCGTATCGGTGATGCCACCTTGCCGGACATCGACGTGCTGGATGTGCGCGGCAAAGCCCTGCAGGGGGGAATGTCGGAGCGCCTCCTGGACGCCTGCCGGGAAACTCTGGACGCCGGCAACCAGGTATTGCTGTTTCTCAACCGCCGCGGTTATGCACCCACCCTGCAGTGCCATGACTGCGGTTTCATCGCCCAGTGTCGCTTTTGTGACGCGCGCATGACCCTGCACAAGGCACGCAACGAGTTACGCTGTCATCACTGCGACTGGCGCCTGCCCCTGCCGCGCGCCTGCCCCCAGTGCGGCAGCAGCCAGCTGAACCCCAGGGGCCTGGGAACCGAACAGGCAGAATCCGTGCTGGGCAGGCACTTCCCCGCCTACCCGGTATACCGGGTAGACCGGGATTCGATGCAGCGCAGGGACGCCATGGCCGACCTGTCGAAGACGGTCAATCGCGGCAACCCCTGCATCCTGCTGGGCACCCAGATGTTGACCAAGGGGCACCATTTCCCCGGCGTCACGCTGGTCGGGCTGCTGGATACCGATCACGCGTTGTTCAGCGCCGACTTTCGCGGACCCGAGCGCATGGGACAGCTGTTGACCCAGGTCGCCGGTCGCGCCGGGCGTGCCAGCCAGCCAGGCCAGGTGCTGCTGCAAACCCACTATCCCGATCACCCCCTGCTGCGGACACTGCTGGAGCGGGGCTATGACCCCTACGCTGAGGCCCTGCTGGAGGAGCGTCGCAATCTGGGATTACCGCCCTTCGGCCAGCTACTGGTGGCGCGCGCAGAGGCTGACAGCATGCAGCTTGCCGAGCAGTTCCTGGCCGGGCTGAAGCGCGCCGGCACATCGGACAGGGTGCAACTGATAGGCCCGCTGCCATCGCCGCTACAGCGCAAGGGGGGCCGGTTCCGTGCCCAGCTGCTGGCGGTTGCGCGCAACCGGGGTGACCTGCAACAACTGGCCGCGCGCATCGTGGCCGAGGGAGAGGCCTCCGCGGTTTCGCGGAAACTGCGCTGGTCAGTGGATGTCGATGCCCTGGACACGGGCTGAGGGGCTCCCCGGTTGTAGCCACAACCCGGGCGAACAGGGATAATGCCCGGCTTTATCAATGGCATGCCAGACCCATCATTGACAGGTAGCACTACCACCCCATGAAGGAACATATACACGCGCTGATCAGCGAGGCCGTCAACACCCTGGCCAGCGCCGGCAATCTGCCTGGCGATATAACGCCCAATATCCAGCTGGAGCGCATCCGCGATCCGTCCCACGGCGACCTAGCCTGCAATATTGCGCTGACCCTGACCAAGGCCGCCGGCATGCCACCGCGAGACCTGGCCGCCAAACTCTGCGCCGCCCTGCCCGCCTCACCCCAGGTGGACCGGACCGAAATTGCGGGCCCCGGCTTTATTAACTTTTTCCTCACCGATGCCAGCAGCGCAGCCGTGATCGCGACCATTCTTGAGCAGGGAGAGCAATTCGGGCGCAGCGATGCACACCGGGGTCAGCGCGTGCAGGTAGAATTCGTCTCCGCCAACCCCACCGGTCCGCTGCATATCGGACACGGTCGCCAGGCCGCCCTGGGTGACTGCGCCGCGCGCCTGCTGGAGGCCACGGGCTGGGAAGTCAGCCGGGAGTTTTACTACAACGACGCGGGCGAACAGATTAACAATCTTGCCCGGTCCGTGCAGGCGCGCGCCCGGGGCCTCGCGCCGGAAGACGCCGGGTGGCCGGAGGACGGCTACCGGGGCGAGTACATTGTGGACGTCGCCCGTGATTACATGGCCGGCGCCAGCGTGCACGCCGCGGACAAACAGGTGACCGCGGCGGCCGACGTGGACGATCTCGACGCCATACGCGAGTTCGCCGTCGCCTACCTGCGCCACGAGCAGGACCTGGACCTGAAAGCCTTTGACGTTAACTTCGACGTCTTCTTTCTCGAGTCTTCCCTGTATGACTCCGGCGCGGTGGAGGCGACGGTGGCGGCGCTGGTAGAGCGCCAGCAAACCTATGAGGAAGACGGCGCCCTGTGGCTGAAAACCACGGCCTACGGGGACGACAAGGACCGCGTCATGCGCAAGCGTGACGGTGGGTATACCTACTTCCTGCCCGACGTGGCCTATCACCGTAACAAGTGGGAGCGGGGCTTCAGTCGGGTTATCGATGTGCAGGGTGCCGACCACCACAGCACGGTAACCCGCGTGCGCGCCGGGTTGCAGGCCCTTGATGTGGGCATCCCTGAAGGCTGGCCCGAGTATGTGCTGCACCAGATGGTCACCGTTATGCGCGGTGGCAGCGAGGTGAAGATCAGCAAGCGCGCGGGCAGCTATGTAACCCTGCGGGACCTGATTGATGAGGTTGGCCGCGATGCAACCCGGTATTTCCTGGCAGCGCGGGCAGCGGGGTCGCAGCTTACCTTCGACATTGATCTGGCCCTGGCCCAATCCAACGACAACCCGGTCTACTACATCCAGTACGCCCACGCCCGGGTCTGCAGCGTCTTTCGCAAACTGGCTGACGCCGGCGACGCCTGGCAGGTGGAGAGCGGACTGGCCGCACTGGAGCGACTGGGCGCGGAAGAAGAAAAGGCCCTGCTCAAGCGCCTGGATCAATACCCGGAACTGGTGAGCCTGTCCGCAGAGCGATCGGAACCCCACAATATTGCCAACTACCTGCGAGAGCTCGCGGCGGACTTCCACAGCTGGTACAACGCCCACAAGGTCCTGGTAGACGACCCCGCCCTGCGGGACGCCCGCCTCGCCCTGTCTGCGGCGGTCGGGCAGGTTATTCGCAACGGGCTGATGCTGCTGGGCGTCAGCGCACCCGAGAGCATGTGAGCCTTGACCCGGGATTTTGCCAACAAAAAGACCGGCAAGCCGCGCTCCAGCCCCGCCCACAAGGGCGGCGCAAGGAAAAAGGGTGCCGACAGTCACGGCCCGGCGCCCTGGCCCTGGTTCATTGCAGGCCTGCTGTGTGGGGTGTTCCTGTCAGGGCTGGTGTGGCTCGCCCTGCAGACACCGGAGGCCACGCCCGGCGCCCCCACACAGACGGTGACCACACGCGAGGACAGGCCGCGCCCGCGCTTTGACTTTTACACCCTGCTGCCGGAACAGCGCATAGACGTTGAGCTGGAGCCGGAGGCAGCCGATACCGCCAGCGCTCCCCCTCGACCCAGTCAGTACCTGCTGCAGGCAGGCTCTTTCAAACAGGCCGAGGACGCAGACCGGCGCCGGGCTGAACTGATCCTTTTGGGCCTCGACGCCAATGTCGAGGCCGCCACCACCGACAACGGCCAGTGGTACCGCGTCTACGTCGGCCCCTTCGAATCGCGCTCGCGCCTGCAAAGCGCACGCAGCCTTACCGCCCAGCAGGGCATAGACACACTGCTGCTGAAACGCCCGGCCGGCTGAGCCCGACCGGGTTGAACTCAGGCGTTGCGCCCCCATATCGCTGTGATTGGCAGGAGAATCGCATTGGAACAGTATCGCGGAACAACCATCCTTTCAGTCCGCCGTGGCAATACGGTGGTGATTGGCGGCGATGGCCAGGTATCCATGGGCAACACGGTTATGAAGGGCAATGCGCGCAAGGTGCGCCGGCTCTACAAGGACCAGGTGCTGGCGGGCTTTGCCGGCGGCACCGCCGACGCTTTTACCCTGTTCGAACTGTTCGAGGCGCAGCTGGAGAAACACCAGGGCAACCTCACCCGCGCTGCCGTGGAACTGGCCAAGGCCTGGCGCACCGAGCGTGCACTGCGCCGGCTGGAAGCCCTGCTGGCCGTCGCCGACGCCAGCACCTCGCTGATCATCACCGGTAACGGGGATGTTATAGAACCCGAAGACAACCTGATTGCCATTGGCTCCGGTGGCCCCTTCGCCCAGGCGGCGGCCCGCGCCCTGCTGGACAATACCGGGCTATCCGCCCGGGATATCGTGGAAAAGGGCCTCAGCATTGCCGGCGACATCTGCATTTACACCAATCACAACCGCGTGCTTGAAGAACTGGACTGCGGCCAGGAGTGAACCTTGTCTAACATGACCCCCCGGGAGATCGTCCACGAGCTGGACCGGCACATCATCGGCCAGGATGAAGCCAAGCGCGCTGTCGCCATCGCACTGCGCAATCGCTGGCGCCGCCTGCAGCTGGACGATGACCTGCAAACCGAGATCACGCCGAAGAATATCCTCATGATAGGACCCACCGGCGTCGGCAAGACCGAGATCGCCAGACGCCTGGCCCGCCTCGCCAACGCGCCGTTTATCAAGGTGGAGGCCACCAAGTTCACCGAGGTCGGCTACGTCGGCCGGGATGTGGAGTCGATCGTGCGAGATCTTGTGGACGTGGCTATCAAGATGCTGCGCGAGCAGGAAATGGACAAGGTGCGATTCCGGGCCGAAGAAGCGGCTGAAGAGCGCATCCTGGACATACTCCTGACGCCCGCCCGGGACAGCGATGCCGCGGATTCCAGCACCCGGCAGATGCTGCGCAAGAAGCTGCGGGAGGGCGAGCTGGACGAGCGGGAAATCGAGGTGGAACTGGCTGACTCGCCCATGGGCGTGGAAATCATGGCCCCGCCGGGTATGGAAGAGATGACCAGCCAGTTGCAGAGCATGTTTGCCAACCTGTCCGGCAAGCGCAAGAAAAGCCGCAAGGTCACGGTAAAAACTGCCTTTGAAAGTCTGCGGGATGAGGAGGCGGCCAAGCTGGTCAACGAAGATGACCTCAAGCAGCGCGCCCTGCAGGCCGCGGAACAGACCGGCATTGTGTTCATTGACGAACTGGACAAAGTCGCCAAACGCGGCGAGATGGGTGGCGCCGACGTATCGCGCGAGGGTGTGCAGCGAGACCTGCTGCCATTGATCGAGGGCTGCACGGTAAGCACCAAGCACGGCATGATCAAGACAGACCATATCCTGTTTGTGGCCTCCGGTGCCTTTCACCTGTCCAAGCCTTCAGACCTCATCCCCGAGCTGCAGGGCCGCCTGCCCATCCGCGTGGAGCTTTCTGCCCTCACCCCGGGGGATTTCGAGCGCATACTCTGCGAACCGCGGGCGTCCCTGACCGAGCAGTACCAGGCGCTGCTGGGAACCGAAGGCCTGACGCTGGAGTTTACCGGGGACGGCATTCGCCGGATTGCCGAGATCGCCTGCCAGGTCAACGAGACCACCGAGAATATCGGCGCCCGTCGCCTGCATACCGTGATGGAGCGGCTACTGGAAGACGCCAGCTACAATGCCACGGACGCCAGCCTCAAGCAGGGGCGTCTGGTCGTGGATGCTGCCTACGTGGACAGCCAGCTGGGCGAGCTCAGCCAGAACCAGGACCTCAGCCGCTACATTCTGTAGCCTGCGCGCGTGCACGGAGACCCCAGGTGATTCCGCAAAAGATCCATCTACACAAAGGCTCCCGGGAGCTGGAACTGGTGTATCCGGACGGCAGCCGGCGCCTGACTTGCGAGTTCCTGCGCGTGCACTCGCCCTCGGCGGAGGTGAAGGGCCACGGTCCGGGCCAGGATGTGCTGCAAGTGGGCAAGCGGGAGGTCAACATCCAGGAAGTGCGCCCGGTGGGCAACTACGCACTGCAGTTCGTGTTCGACGACGGCCACGATTCCGGCATTTACAGCTGGACCTACCTGCGGGAGCTGACTGAGAGACAGGAAACGCTGTGGGCCGACTACCTGAAGCGGCTGGACGCGGAAGGCGGCAGCCGCGACCCGGATGTGCAGGTACTGCAATTCGACCCCTGACTCCTCACCCCCGCAAAGGGGTACAATGGCCGGCCAAAGAGACGAAACGCCCAGCCATGAGCGAGACAAAGAAAACCCATTTTGGTTACCAGACTGTGGACCAGGACGCGAAAGCGGGCCTGGTGGCGGGCGTGTTCGATTCCGTGGCGGCACGCTATGACCTGATGAACGACCTGATGTCCGGCGGCATTCACCGGGTCTGGAAGCGCTTCACCATCGAAGTCAGCGCCGCCAGACCCGGCCAGCGCGTGCTGGATATCGCCGGCGGCACCGGGGATCTCGCCGCCCGCTTCTCAGACATCGTCGGCGCCGACGGTCAGGTGATACTGGCGGACATCAACGCCTCCATGCTGGAGGTGGGTCGGGACAAACTGATCAACCGTGGCTACCTGGGCAATATCGACTATGTGCAGGCCAACGCCGAATGCCTGCCCTTCCCGGATAATCACTTCGACGTGGTCAGCATCGCCTTCGGCCTTCGCAACGTCACCGAGAAAGAACGCGCCCTGGCTGATATGCTGCGGGTGCTCAAACCCGGCGGTCGACTGCTGATTCTGGAGTTTTCCAAGCCGCGCAACGAGTTGCTCAGTCGGGCTTACGACAGCTATTCCTTCAATGTCCTGCCGGTACTGGGCCGCATGGTTGCCGGCGACAGCAACAGCTATCAGTACCTGGCGGAAAGTATTCGCATGCATCCCGACCAGGACACCCTCAAGGCGATGATGGAGGATGCGGGCTTCCTGCGCTGTGAGTACTTCAACATGACGGGCGGCATCGTGGCGCTGCACCGGGGATTCAAGGCCTGAGGCCATGGACCCCACCCTGCACAGCGCAGGCGCGGCGGCCCTCGAAACCGCCCTGAACCGCGCCCTGAGCCTTGACCCCACGGTGGCACAGCGCCTCGGTGAGCTCGACGGCGCGGTGTTCCACCTTGCCTGCACCGCACCCGCCGTCAACCTTTACCTCTCGCCCCGGGCGGGACGGGTGGCGCTGAAAAGCTTTCACGACGGTGAGGTCACCACCAGCATACGCGGTACTGCCCGCGACTTTGCCGACCTCGCTACCGCCGACGATGCAGCGGCAGCGCTGATCAATGGCAACATCGAATTGTCCGGTGACAGCGCACCGCTGATGTCCCTGCAGCGCACACTCTCCGACCTGTCACTGGATTGGGAGGCGCCGCTGGTGGACACCCTGGGGGACGTCGCCGGACACCAGTTGGCGGAGGCCCTGCGCGGCCTGTTCAGCTGGGGTCGCATGGCCCAGGGCAGCCTGCTGCGACAGCTTGAGGAGTTCATCCACGAGGAGGCGCGACTGGCACCACCGCGGGCCGAGCTGGAGGATTTCTATGAGGATGTCGCCCTGTTAAGCCAGCGCGTTGAGCGACTGCAGGCGCGCATACGCCGACTTGCAGCTCGTCTGCCGGAGGGCGGCTGATATGTCCCGCACCGCCCGCGCCCTCAAAATCGCGTGGGTATTCAGCCGCTATCGCCTGGATACTTTTATCGACCCGCAGCGGCTGCCTGCCGCTGGACGCTGGCTCTGGGCGCTGGGGCCATGGCGCCTCACCGGTGTCCCGCGCCAACCCCGGGGGGAACGCCTGCGGCTGGCGCTGGAGGCGCTGGGGCCGGTATTCATCAAGTTCGGCCAGATGCTCTCCACCCGTCGCGATTTGCTGCCGGATGATATTGCCGACGAACTGGCCAGGCTGCAGGACCAGGTGCCGCCGTTCTCGCCGGACGCCTTCCGCCGTATCGTGGAACAGAGCCTGGGTGCCGATACCGACACATTGTTTGCAAGCTTTGACGCCCAACCCCTGGCCTCGGCCTCCGTGGCCCAGGTGCACACCGCCACCCTGCACTCCGGTGAGGAGGTGGTGGTCAAAGTGATTCGACCCGGCATCGAACCGGTTATTCGCCAGGACCTGCGCCTGCTGCACCTGCTGGCACGCATGCTGCGGCGACTGTCCGCCGACGGCCGCCGCCTGCGCCCGGTAGAGGTGGTGAACGATTACGAGATCACCATCCTCGACGAGCTGGATTTGCAGCGCGAGGCCGCCAACGCTTCACAGCTCAGGCGCAACTGGGAAGGCAGCCCCCTGTGCTATGTGCCAGAGGTGCACTGGGACTACACCCGGCGCGACGTCTATACCATGGAACGTATCCACGGCGTGCCGGTGACCGACCTCGTCACCCTGCGCGCCGCGGGCACCGACCTCAAACTGCTGGCCGAGCGCGGTGTGGAGATTTTTTTCACCCAGGTATTCCGGGACAGCTTCTTCCACGCCGATATGCACCCGGGCAACATTTTTGTCGATATCACCAACCCGGCCGACCCCCGCTATATCGCGGTGGACTGTGCCATCATCGGTAGCCTGAGCTACTCTGATCAGTACTACCTGGCCCGCAACCTGCTGGCCATATTCCGCCGCGATTACCGGGAGTGTGCCGAGCTGCACGTGGAGTGCGGCTGGGTTCCCCCGGGTACCCGGGTGCAGGATTTCGAAGCGGCCATGCGGGCCGTCTGCGAACCCGTTTTCGAAAAACCGCTGGCAGAGATCTCCTTCGGCCAGCTGTTGATTTACCTGTTCCAGACCGCGCGGCGCTTCAACATGGAAGTGCAACCCTCGCTGGTGCTGCTGCAGAAAACCCTGCTCAACATCGAGGGGCTGGGGCGCCAGCTCTATCCACAATTGGACCTGTGGACCACGGCCATGCCCTATCTGGAGCGCTGGCTGCAGCAGCGCTACTCTCCCCAGGCAATTATGGAGCGCATGAAGCGGCAGGCACCCGGCTGGCTGGAGCAGCTGCCGAAGCTGCCGGAGGCCGTGTTCGAAAGCCTGCAGCACACGCGCGAGCTGGACCGCCAGGCCAGCGCACAGCGCCAGCGCCTGGACGCACTGCAGCAGCAAATCCAGCGCGACGACAGCCGCCGTAGAAGAGGAGTGATCGCGCTGCTGATGTTCGGCGGGGCCGCCGCTACCGCCATGCCCGAAGGTTTCCAGCAACTCGCCCAGTGGCCGCTACTCAGCTGGGCGCTGGTGGCGCTGGGTCTGCTGCTGCTGTGGCCACGCGCGCGCCCCTGATTTCGCTGTGAGACACTGACGCCATGACGATTGATGCGCAAGCCCTGGACCAGCTGGCCTGGAACGACCAGGGGCTGGTACCCGCCATAGCCCAGGATGCCGACAGCGGCGAAGTCCTGATGATGGCCTGGATGAACCGCGACGCCCTGCGGGCAACGGCAGAGGAAGGGGTGGCTGTGTACTTCTCCCGCTCCCGCGGCCGGCTCTGGCGCAAGGGCGAGACATCCGGGCATACCCAGATCGTGCGGGAAATACGACTGGACTGTGACAGCGATACGGTTTTGCTGAAAGTGGAACAGAAAGGCGGCATCGCCTGTCATACCGGGCGCAGACACTGCTTCATGCACCGGCTGGACGGCGCCCGGTGGGAAGTGTGTGAGCCCGTGGTCAAGAACCCCGAAGAGATATATTGAGGGCTTGATGAACGAAATATTGCAACAATTGGACAGCATAATCGCGCAGCGTCGGTCGGCCGACCCAGACAGCTCTTACGTCGCCCAGCTACACGCTGCCGGGCTTAACAAGATTCTGGAAAAGGTCGGCGAGGAGTGCGTGGAAACCCTTCTGGCTGCGAAGGACTGCGGCAACGGGCAGGACCCTGAAGCCCTGATCCGGGAAACTGCGGATCTCTGGTTTCATTGCCTGGTCATGCTTTCGCACCTGGGAACAGACAGCAACGCCGTGCTGGATGAGCTGGCCCGGCGCTTCGACGTATCCGGCCTGGCGGAGAAAGCCGCCAGGGCGTCAACCGAATAACAGGGAGTCGGCCACGGCCCGCTTCCACGGCAAGAGGAGATAACCATGGGTATTGGAGGAATCAGTGTCTGGCAGCTGCTGATCATTTTGCTGATCGTGATGATGCTGTTTGGCACCAAGCGCCTGCGCGGCCTGGGAAGCGATCTGGGCGCCGCCATCAAGGGCTTTCGCAGCTCGGTGAGCAACGACGACGACAAGACCGGCGAGGACGCAGCGGAGGACGACGCCGAGGGCGACACCGCGCAGCTCAAGGAAAGCGACAGCAAATCCCAATAGGCGCAGGCACCGCCGGGACTAAGGCATGTTCGATATAGGATTTCTCGAGCTCGTTATCGTCAGCATCGTCGGGCTGCTGGTGCTGGGCCCCGAGCGACTGCCGGGTGCCATTCGCACAGTGTCGCTCTACGTGAACAAGATTCGCCGCAGCCTCGCGGGGATTCGCGCAGACATCGAACGGGAACTCAAGGCCGATGAAATCCGCCAGGATCTGCACAATCAGTCTGTGATGGAGGAATTGAAGCAGGCTGAAAAGGCCCTGCGCAGCGGTCTCTCGGACAATGCTGGTCTCAAACTCGGCAAGGATGGCTACCCCATCGGCAGCACAGTCGAAGACGTCACCGCCGCCAGCGTGCGCAAGAATCCAGTCACGCAGGCCCTGAAGAAAGCCATTGACGGGCCCGCCGAAGCACCCCCGGAACTCCACGAGGAAAAAAGCCCTGCCCCGGCAACGGATGCCTCCAGCGACGCGCCGGACAGCAACACGGACGACCAGCCCGCCGATGAAACGCCATCCGGGCCCCCTGCCGGGACCCCGGCGGAACGCCAGTCACGCAACTGATGAGCACTGACAGCAACCCGATGGACAATGCAATGCCGCTGGTGGCCCACCTCAGCGAGCTGCGCGACCGCTTGCTGAAAAGCGTGCTGGCGGTGCTGGTGGTGTTTCTCGCCCTGTTCGCGTTTGCCAATGAGATCTACATGTACGTGTCAGAGCCCCTGCGCGCACTGCTGCCCGAGGGGTCAAGCATGATTGCCACCGAGGTGGCGTCACCCTTCCTCACGCCCTTCAAACTCACCCTGGTATTGGCCATCTTCATCGCCATCCCCTACGTGCTGTTCCAGCTGTGGAGTTTTGTCGCACCCGGCATGTACCAGAACGAGAAGAAGCTGGCGATTCCCCTGCTGGCCTCCAGCGTGTTGTTGTTCTACGGCGGCGCAGCCTTTGCCTACTATATTGTGTTCCCGCTGATCTTCGGGTTCTTCACCTCGGTGGGGCCGGGTGACGTGGCCATCATGACCGATATCAACAGCTACCTGGACTTCGTACTGAAGCTGTTTTTTGCCTTCGGGATCGCCTTCGAGATTCCGATTGCCGCCGTGATCCTGATTCGCGTGGGCGTCACCACCGCTGACGAGCTGGCCAGCAAGCGTCCTTACATCGTGGTCGGCTGCTTTGTCATGGGCATGCTGCTGACTCCGCCGGATGTGATTTCCCAATCCCTGTTGGCGCTGCCGATGTGGCTGTTGTTTGAGGTGGGTGTGTTCTTCGGCAGGCTGATTACGCCAAAAGACGAAACTGCGCCGTAAGCGCCGCGTGGTCCGACAGGCGGTTCCAGACGCCGCCGCGCAGCAGCCGCGCCTCTTCAAGCGCCAGTCCGCGAAAGTACACCCTGTCCACCCGCAGCAGCGGCAATATCGCCGGGAAGCTGCGGGCGGGGCGACCGGTCTGCTCGGCAATGATCTCCGCAAACCCCAGTTCTCCCATCATCACCGGGTCCGCCAGCCGGCGCCAGTCGTTGAAATCCCCGGCGACGATCACCGGGTCACTGGGGCGGCACTCCGCCAGGACCAGTTCCTTGAGCCGCTTCAGCTGGAAGCGCTGTTCGGTTGCCAGCAGGCCCAGGTGTGCACATATCAACACCACCCCGTTGTCCAGCCGGCCCAGCAGCAGGCCGCGGCGGGAAAAGCGCCAGCGGGTGATGTCGTAATTGCGCCAGCTGACAAAGGGCACCTTGGACAGGATCGCATTGCCGTGGTGGCCATCCTCGACAATCGCATTGCGGCCGTAGGCATAGTGATGCCAGATACGGTCCGCGAGGAATTCGAACTGGCTCTCGGTACCGGGCAGCGGGTGATCGCGGTAGGCGAGGCGGTGACCCACGACTTCCTGCAGGAAGCAGATATCCGCATCCACGCTGCGAATGGCATCGCGCATATCCTCCAGCCGGAAGCGACGGTTGTCGGGCCCGAAGCCCTTGTGGATATTCCAGGAGCAAACGCGAAAGCTGCGGGAATAGTCCGCGGCACTCACATCCAGTACCTCAACCCGTACAAGAGCCAGGATACCAGTCCCGGCCGCAGGGTATCCTCAAAAGCCACCTCGCGACTGTCGGCCATGTCCGCGAGCAGCGTCTGCTCCAGCGGCTTGACGGCGTCCGGGTCTCGCAGCACCACGTCCAGCTCCAGGTCGTGCAGGGTGGAGCGATAGTTCCAGTTGCTGCTGCCCAGCACCGCCTGCTCATCCACCAGCAGGGCCTTGGCGTGCAGCACGCCCGGCTGGTAGAGAAAAATGCGCGCGCCGGCCCGCAGAAGCTCCCGGTAGTAATGACTGCTGAGGCTGGGAAACACCGCCACATCCGAACGCTCGGGCAGGATCAACCGCACATCGCAGCCGCTGCGACAGGCCGCCAGCAAGGCGCGACGCAGCAATGCGGTGGGCAGGAAATAGGCATTGACCAGCCAGACGCGTCGCCGCGCGTTGCGCACGGTGCGGGCCACATAAAAGTTGCGCAACTGCCGCGCCTTGACGCTGCGATTGCTGAGAAACCCGGCCAGGAACCCCCTCTGCAGTCGCGGCGCATGCCCCTCCCACAGGTCGTCAAAACCCGCCGCGAGGCTCTCTATACGCGGACCACTCAGCTCCACCCCGTAATCGCGCCAACCCTGGCCGCCCTCACTGACCGGCAGGTGATCGGCGGTGATATTGAAACTGCCCAGCCAGGCCCGGTGGCCATCCACGGTGCACAGCTTGCGGTGATTGCGCCGGTTGATGTTCCACACCAGCGTAATGAATCGTGCCAGCCAGCCGCGCGGCCAGCGCCGGGACCAGCGACCCCAGCGGTAGGTATCGAAAAGCCAGGGCAGCGGGTGATAAATGCGCACCTGCACGCCGTGGGCCGTCAGGCGTTCTGACAACAGCTCACAGTGCGCCATGGAACCGACACCATCCATCATTACCCTGACCCTTACACCGCGCTCTGCTGCGCCGATCAGGGCTTCGACAAAACGCTGGCCCAGCACGTCGTAGTTGAAGATGTAGTACTCGAAGTCCACGGATTTCCGGGCCGCCGCAATCGCCTCGAGCTGGCTGTTGAAGAAAGTGCGGGCGTCCGCATGCAACTGGGCGCTTTCCCAGTGCAGCGGTCTTTTGGCGGCTACCGTCATGCGTTAATTATACGGCGAGTTGTCATCGCGTAGGCCCTGTGCCGCGAAGCTGGTAATCTGTTCTCCCATGGAACAGGAAGTAAAACATCGTCCCCGGCTAACCAGCCTGCTGCAGCTTGTCGTGTTTCTCAAGCCCTACAAGGGCACGCTGCTGGCAGCGGGTGTTGCGCTGATTTTCACCGCCGGCATTATGCTCGCCCTGGGCCAGGGCCTGCGCATCCTGATCGACCAGGGTTTCGCGTCCGGCTCGATCTCGCAGCTCAACGATGCGGTGAAGCTGATCATGGTACTCGCCCTGGCCATGGCCGCGGGAACCTTTACCCGCTTCTATCTGGTGAGCTGGCTGGGCGAACGCGTGGGCGCTGATATTCGCGAGGCGGTGTTTGCCAACATCGTCACGCTGCAACCGAGCTTTTTTGACGAAAACCGCTCGGGCGAAATCATGTCGCGGCTCACCACCGACACCACGCTGCTACAGACCATCATCGGCTCCTCCCTGTCCATGGCGCTGCGATCGCTGCTCACCACCCTGGGCGCCCTGATTATGATGCTGGTCACCAGCGTCAAGCTGACGCTGGTGGTTCTGTCGGCGGTGCCCATCATCCTGGTGCCGGTACTGGTATTCGGCAAGCGGGTTCGACGGCTGTCCGGCAAAAGCCAGGACTCGATCGCCGACGTGGGCAGTTACGCTGGCGAAATCATCCAGCACATCAAGACAGTGCAGAGCTATAACCGTGAGGAAGACGAGCAGCGCGCCTTTGCTGCGGAGTCCCAGCGCGCCTTCGAGATTGCCAGGCGCCGGATTCGCCAGCGTGCCCTGCTGGTGGCAGCCGTGATCCTGATGGTGTTCAGCGGACTCGCCGGCATGGTCTGGTCGGGCGGCAATGCGGTGGTCTCGGGCAGCATGACCGGCGGCGAATTGGGCGCCTTCATGTTCTATGCTTTTATGGTGGGCGGAGGCTTTGCCACGGTGTCGGAGGTCTGGACTGAGTTGCTGCGGGCCGCCGGCGCTACCGATCGCCTGCGTGGCCTGCTGGCAGAGCGCAGCACCATTGCAGCCCCGGCCGACCCACAGGCACCCCGGGGCGCCGAGCTGCAGTTTGATAACGTGGTATTCAGCTACCCCACCCGTCCTCACCAGCGGGCCCTGGATGGCATCAGCCTGACGGTAGAGCCAGGCCGCAGCCTCGCGCTGGTAGGCCCCTCCGGTGCAGGCAAGTCCACGGTATTCGAGCTCTTGCAGCGCTTCTATGATCCACAACAGGGCAGTATCAGCCTGGGCGGCGTGGACTTGCGGCAGATGACGCCCCATACCCTGCGGGCACACCTGGCCGTGGTGCCGCAGGCGCCCGCGCTGTTCACGAACGATGTGGCCTACAACATTGCCTACGGCAAACCCCATGCCAGCCAGGCGGAGATCGAGGCAGCCGCCAAAGCGGCCCACGCCCACGATTTCATCATGGACCTGCCCGAGCAGTACCAATCACACCTTGGCGAGCAGGGTGTGCGTCTCTCCGGCGGCCAGAAGCAACGCATCGCTATCGCCCGCGCCATTCTGGCTGATCCGGACATACTGCTGCTGGATGAAGCGACCAGCGCACTGGATGCCGAGAGCGAGTACCACGTTCAGCTGGCGCTGGAGGAATTGATGCGCGGTCGCACCACCGTGATCATCGCGCACCGGCTCAGCACCATCATGAAAGCGGATCGTATCGCTGTGCTGGACCAGGGCAGGCTGGTGGCCCAGGGCACACACGCCAGCCTGCAAACCAGCAGCCCGCTGTATCAGCGTCTGGCCAGCCTTCAGTTCCGCGACGAGGACGAAGAAGTCGCCTGACCGGGCTTCTTGTCGAACACCAACCCCATCCGCTGGCGCGCCCCGCGCCGCAGTTCGCTGAGGTCGCTGCCCGCATCCCTGGCGATAGTGCCAAGGTCCTTGAGGAAGCCCAGGTAATGGGAACCCCCGGTGAGCGCCGTTTTCAGGGGCAGGCTGAGAATACCCTCGCCCTGCATGGCCTTGCGCAGCAGGTCCAGCGTTTCACCGCCTGCGGCGTAAAGGTGCTCCTGGGCGGCAGCACGCCCGGACTCACCGGCAATCGAGAGCACCTCCAGCCCCTCGAGAAATGCCTCCAGGCCGATCCACTCCACCAGCGCGGCATCTTCGGCGCCCTTGCGCAGGGCGCGACGCGCCTTGCGCGCCACGTTGCGGTATTCGCGGGCCACCTTGGGGCCGAATATGGGGTCAGGCGTGGGGGCCAGCAAGCTGTCCTGTTCCAGCTCGCGCCAGTCCTCCGGGTCCAGCACGCGCTGAATTTCCGGGAACACCAGGGCCTCCTCGGCCTCCATATGCTTGCGTTGTTCATGCACATACGCCGCCACCGCCTCGCGCATCTTGGCGGTGCCGGTGCCGGAGGATTTCCAACGCGCGACTGTGGCCAGGGTTTTGGCGCCGGTCTTGGCCAGAAAATCATGGTCTCGCTGCAGCGTGTCCACGCTGTCGGCAAGTGCGGGATCAACCTCCCCGGCGCGGGCGTAGACCAGGTCTTCCCGCGGGTGGTGAAAAGCATCGGGGTAGTGTGTCAGGTAGTGCAGGGACTCGTAGAACACGTGGGGGTCCACCGGCTCGTCTGCGTCGATACGCTCGAGCTCCGCCTCCACCAGCCGCTGGAGTGTGCCCATGTAGCGGTGCTCGGCGTACAGCGTCGCCAGCACCGGGTGGGCGCTCAGCTCGCCGCCCCGCAGGGTTAGCGCGACAGCATCCCAGGCCTCCTTGCTGTATGCGTCAGCGTGGGCCTTGTTCGATTCAGCCATCACCGTTCTCCAGGCTCAAAGTATTGTATAGTCCGTTTTCCGGGAGGCTGCCGCATTGACCCAACGCAATATGCAGCGCCCGGCAGCGAAACCCTGAATACGCAACACACATAATAATGAAAGAGAGCGCCCTCCTATGATGCTGAAACACGCAAGCCTCCCCCTGTTCCTCGCCGCCCTGGTGGCCTGTTCAGACGGCAACGACAGCTTTGTACCCGCAGAACCCCCGCCGGAGCCGCCCGTTGGCCCGGCCTTCAGCGCCGAGGTCAGGCGGACCGAATTTGGCATACCCCATGTCAGCGCCAGCGATTACGCCGGACTGGGCTACGGGATCGGGTATGCCTATGCCCAGGACAATTTCTGTGTGGGCATGCGGGAAATCATATTCTCCATCGGCCGCTCGGCAGAGCTGCTGGGTGAAGACGAGGGCGACCTCAATGCCGATCTGCTGTTTACCTACCTCACGGGTGACCGGGAGACCTTTGAGCGTGAGTTCATCGATCCGCTGCCCCAGCGGGTCAAGGACCTCAACGAGGGCTACGCCGCGGGCTTCAACCGTTACCTTGAGGAAACCGGGGTAGACAACCTGGCTGAGGGTGACTTCGGCTGTCGCGGTGAAGACTGGGTCATGCCGGTCAATGCCACGGACCTGTTCCTGTTGCAGCGCCGACAGGCCCTGCGGGGCAGCTCGGGCAACGGCACCTTTTCCAGCGCGATACTGGCCACGCGGGGACCGGATGCGGCCAGCATGGCCAGCGTCACCGGCGCGGCAGTTGAACAAACGCGCCAGGCGTTTCGCCGGCTGGGCGAAACCCTGCGCAACCCGGATGAGGGCAGCAACGCGCTGGCGGCCGGACGCGATATCACCCAGAACGGCCAGGCGATCCTGCTGGGTAATCCGCACCAGCCCTGGTTCGGTGAGGGCGCCTGGTACCAGGCACACCTGACCATCCCCGGCGAGGTGGATGTCGCGGGCGCCGTGCTGCACGGCTTCCCCTACGTCGGTATCGGGTTTAACAAGGACGTGGCCTGGACCCATACGGTATCCATCGCCAACCGCTACAGCCTGTTCGAGCTGGACCTGGTAGACGACAACCCGCTGCAGTACGTCTACGACGGGGAAGTGCGCGATATCGTGCCGGTCGAGGTGACGGTGAAATCCCGGCAGGCCGACGGCAGCGTGATAGACGTCAGCAAGACCTTCTACGAATCGCACCTGGGCCCGATTGTTAACTTCGGCAGCCTGAGCCCGCTGCTGGACGGCTGGCCTCTGGTAACCGGCACCGTTCTCGCCTTTCGCGATGCCAACCTGGACACCGGCCTGCGCGGCAGTGACCAGTGGCTGGTAAAGGCGCAGGCTGCCAACCTCGATGAATACATCGACGCTATCAGCGCCATCGGCAACCCGGTGTTCCACGAGATTGCCGCCGACCGCAACGGTGAGGCCTTCTACGGCGATATCTCAGCGATGCCCAACATCACCCAGGAGAAAATCGATACCTGCCTGACACCGCTGATCGGTCGCACCCTGGCCGACGCGACCACCAATGTGCTGGTGACTCTGGATGGCAGCACCTCGGACTGCAACTGGGGCACAGACGCAGACGCACCGGAGGGTTCCAACCTGTTCGGGCCGGGCTCACTGCCGCAGCTACGCACCTTCGACTACGTCGGCAACAGCAACAACAGCTACTGGCTGTCTGATGCCAACAATCCGCTGACCGGCTTTCCCACCACCATGGGCCCGGTAGGTCACGAGGGCCTGCAGCAGTTCCTGCGCACGCGTATCGGCCACATCGCTGTGGAGCAAAGGCGCCAGGCCACTGACGGCATCAGCGACACCCCGCTGTTCGACCTGGCCACGGTGAAGGACTACATGTACAACAATCGCGTCTACGGTGCCGAAATCACCATGAGCGATGTACAGGCTATCTGCCAGGATCCGGCCGCCGCCGGCGTCCAGGACGCCTGTAACGTGCTGGCCGCCTGGGATATGAAGGTTGACCTGGACAGCCGCGGCGCCCAGGTATGGAAAGAATTCTGGAACCAGATTCGCAGCGAATTGGGCAACAGCTTTCAGAACGTGGTGGACAGCGACGAGTTCTGGGCCGTGGACTTCGATCCGGCAGACCCCCTGAATACGCCCGCTGGTATAGACACCAGCGTCCCCGCCAACGTGGATCGCGTAATCGCCGCACTGGCCACCGCCACCCAGCGCCTGCAGGACAACAATGTTGCCCTGGATGCACCCTGGGGCGAGGTGCAGTTCCTGGAGCGCAACGGCGAGAATGTGCCTATTCACGGGGGACAAGGGACCCTGGGTATTTACGGCGCCATCAGCTCGCGGCTCAGCGATGGGGGCTACCGCAACCCCAACAGCGGCAACAGCTACATCCAGGTTGTCACCTGGGACGAAACGGATTGCCCCATTGCCGATGTGATCCTGGTGCCCAGCCAGTCCACCGATCCGGCGTCTCCCCACTTCGCCGACCAGACGCGTCTGTACTCCAACAAGGAGTGGGTGCGCTTCCCCTTCTGCGAGGCCGACATTGAAGCCGCACAAATCGGCGAAACCCTGGTACTGGAGGAGTAAGGCATCGTCGTGGCGGCACCGGATAGCCTGGACCAGGGCGCCTTTGAACAGCAGTGCCTGGACGGCATACACGCCTGGGTGAGGGAACACCTGGGCGGTACTGTGCTGGACGTCCAGCGGCTGGAGCGCTGGCGGCCACAGTGGAAGGTCCGCTATGAAGCAGCGGGCGTCGAGCACGCTGTGCTGTTTCGCGGTGACCGTCCCATCGCCGGCAAGCACGACCTGCGATTCGAAATGGACGTGATGCAGGTGCTGGAGGCCAACGGCATCAAGGTCCCGCATATCCACGGCTGGGTGGATACGCCCAAGGCCTTCGTGATGGATTGGGTGGAAACCGAGGACCGTGCGCCCGGCATGCTGCACACGGCCATTGAGAACCCCTCCACCCTCAGCGACGAGCGCTGGCAGGCGATGCTTGGCTACATGGAGCATCTGGCTGCATTGCACGCAGTACCCGTGTCTGCGTTCTCCCATATACGGCGCCTGTCCAACCCGCCCTCGACACCGCGGGAGATTGCGCTGGCAGCACCGGAGAACATGTACGCCTACGCCCAGCGGGCCGGGGAAGTCGATACCACGTTCCAGTTCCTGCAGATGTGGCTGCGGCGCAACGTGCCCGAACACCGCACCGAGGCCCGGTTCATCGCCGGCGATGCCGGGCAATTCATGTCCGCCGGTACCGAGGTGCTGGCGCTGCTGGATTTCGAGATCGCCAACATTGGCGACACACACTGGGACCTCGCCTGCTTCCGCGGCCGCCACCCCTACGAGAACATGGGAGATATTCCCGCGCTGTACCGACGCTACGCCGAAGTCACCGGCGAGCCTGTGGACCTGCGCGTGGTGGGTTACCACACCGTGGGTTTCCTGCAGCTCTCGGGGATTGCCGCGAAGTTTTTCATGCTGCCGGAGGTGCGCGGTGCCAACTGGATAGAGGGCATGCTGGAGGTGGCCAGTATTTCACGCCGTGCCTATGAAGCCGTTGCGGAGCTTGAGGCTATTCCCCTCGCCTACGACCTGCAGTTGCCGGAACAGCCGGTGATCAAGCCCTGGGAGGACAGTGGGCTCAGAAAGCTGATGGCCGATATTGAGCGACTGCCCACCTCCACAGCCTTCGAGCCCTGGGAGCGTGACCTGTTGCACGCGATCCCCGCCTTCCTGTTAAACCACGCGCGCTATCGCGATTGGTTCGAGGCGGAAACGGTGGCCGATATCACAGCTCTTACCGGCGAGCCCTATCACAACCTGATCGAGGCCGACGCCGCGCTATCCCGCCTCATTGATGCAAATGACGCGGCGATGGATGCAGACCTGGTGCCCATGATGCACCGCCGTACCCTGCGGCTTTCCATGATTATCGCCGGCACCAGCTACGATGCCGGCAACCCGCTGTTTCACAAGCTGGACCCTATTCTCGGCTAGCAGCCACCTCGTTCCTCCAGGTAGCGAACAAACACCAGCATGGCGTTCATGTCGCCGTGGTCCCGCTGCTGGCTTTCAAGATACGCCAGCAGCGCGTCTACCTGAAACAGTTCCCGGGGTGCCTTGCAGTAGACCGGATGGAGATGATCGGTCTGCTCCTGCAGGCTGGCGATCAAGTCAAAGCCGCCGCCCAGGTAGGCCTGCACCCAGGGCAGTGCTGCGCAGGGCTGCTGTGCGGCCTCGCAGGCGCGAAACAGCTCTGAGACCGTCAGGGACATCGCCTGTTGCGGTGCCAACCATGCCAGGCTTATTACCAGAGCAATAAAAGTCTGTTTACGAGCGTGCATATTTGCTCCTTGTTAAATTAAAACAGCAATGTATTATTGTTTTACTTGATTTTCAAGCCGATGCGGCTTTCGGAGGTATGTATGACACGCAAACTCGCCGGGCTGGTCTGCTGGCTGGCTAACCTGTGGATTGTGATGCTGCCCGTGGCAGTGCTTTACACTGCGGTGGATTTCAACTTGTTCCAGGGGCTCGCACGGGAAAAGCTAACCCTCGCCATACAATGGTCTACCGTTGCACACTGGCAGTGGTTGGCACTATGGCTCCTGACGGTGGCCTACCTGGGGATAGGCTACCTTGGGGTAATCAATCTGCGCTGCGCCTTTGTGAGCTTTGCCAGGGGCCAATGGTTTAACGCCGACAACAGCCGGTACCTGCGCGCCTTCTCCCTGTTACTGATTGCCCAGGCCTGCGCCAAACCCGTGCATCATGCCCTCGCCAGCGTGCTGCTCTCCTGGCAACACGCCCCCGGCACTCGCATACTCTCTATCGCTTTTGACAGCGATACGCTGGTGTTACTGGCCAGCGGTCTGGTGATGTGGGTTATGTCCGACTTGCTGGTGGTGGGGATGCGGGCAGATGCCGAAAACAAGCAGTTTGTCTGAACGTTCTTTCACATGATCAAGTTGCGTCTGGACGTGCTCATGGCGGAGCGCAAGGTCACCGGCAAGGAGCTGGCAACTGCTGTCGGCATTACCGAACAGAACCTGTCTTTACTGCGCACCGGCAAGGTAAAGGGGGTTCGCTTCAGCACCCTGGATGCCATCTGCCGGGAGCTTCAGTGTCAGCCCGGGGACATTATTGTTTACGAGGCCTGAGACGCTGCACTGTCTTGAGCCGCAGTACTAGGGTTTGATGGCGACGTAGGCGCCCGCGCCCACCAGCGCTGCGCCTGCGACCTTAGGCAGCACGGTGGCGCCCCTGCTTTGCGCCAGGGACGCCGCCATGCGCCGGGCAGTAACGGCATAAAACACCTTGGCGCTGCCCACCGCCAGCACGGTAATGGCAATGATTGCGGACAGGTCCCGGACATCGGTGGCCGCAGGGTCAATGAACATCGGCAACAGGCTCAGGTAAAAGAAGATTGCCTTGACGTCTCCGAGGGTGAGCGCAAAACCTGCCAACAGGCTGGTCAGCAGCTGGGCCTTTCCGGTGTTACGCGGTGTCGGTGAGACCCCCTGCGGCGAGTGCCGCAATAAAGACCATCCCAGCCAGATCAGGTAGGCCGCACCGATAAGCCGCAACAACAAAAACCAGCCGCCCAGGATTTCGGCGACAGCCGCGAGACCCAGTATCGCGAGCAACAGGAACGTCAGGTCTCCCGCCACAATTCCCACGCCCGCCGCAATGCCGTGATGCACGCCGTGGGTCACAGAGCGCGCAATGACCAGCGCAACGCTGGCACTGGGCAGCAGCGCCAGCACCAGCATGGCCCCGAACAACAAAACACCATCAGCAATCGTCATCGCACTAACCTGCGGAATCCAGTGCAGGCACCCGGTCAAACCAGGGCGCCGCAGTTTCCAGTTGGCCCGCCAGTCGGAACAGCGTTGTTTCATCACCGTAGGGCGCAGCAAACATAACGCCTACCGGCAGACCGTCTTCCGTCCAGTGCAGGGGCACCGACATGGCCGGCTGACCAGTGGCGTTGTACAACATGGTAAAGGCAGACGCATGCACTGCCTCCCGCTCAAAATCCGCCACGGGCTGGTTCAGGCTCATCTTGCCCAACAGGGGAGGCGGTACCGCCATGGTGGGGGACAACAACACATCGTAGGTTTCATGAACCCGCGCCAGGATTCTCGCGGTCGCTTCAAGCACCGTGCGAGCACGGGCCAGTTGCTCGCCGGTAATCCCTTTGTTGCGCTGATAGTAATGCCAGGTCAGGGGCTCTAGGTCACTTTCTGTTACCACGCGACCCAGCTGCCTCTCCCGGTTCTGCACCCGCAGCACATTACCTACCCCCATCACGGTACCGGTGGCACTGAAAAAGTCACGCGGGTCCACCGGCAGCGTCACACTCTCGATCTCGTGGCCCAGATCCTTGCACAGCAGCGCCGTACGATTGACTGCTTCCTCACAGGCAGCATGCACCGGCGTCTGTGTTACCGGCCGGGTGAGCACGCCAATGCGAAGGGAACCGGGCGGGCGTTGCACAGCCTGCAGATAGGCTGTCTCGGGTGCCGGCGCTATCAGGGTCTGCCCCGGTTCCGGTCCACGGGTGGCATCCAGCAGGGCCGCGCTGTCCCGCACGCTGCGCGTGACGGCATGCAGCACACTCATATCCGAGGACAGCACGCGCGGGCCGTGCGGCGTGCGCCCGCGGCTGGGCTTCAGGCCAAAAAGCCCACAGCAGCTCGCCGGAATCCGAATAGACCCGCCTCCGTCACTGGCGTTCGCCAGGGGCAGGATGCCCGCCGCCACAGCAGCGGCGGAACCGCCAGACGACCCGCCCGCGCTGTGCGCCAGATTCCAGGGGTTGCGGGTGTCGCCGAACAACATCGACTCGGTGGTGGCGGTACCGCCGAACTCGGGGCTGGCAGACTTGCCCATGATCACCAGGCCGGCCTGCTCATAGCGATTCACCAGGGTGCTGGTGTAGTCCGCCACGTAGTCCTTGTAAAAGCGAGACCCCTGGGTAGTAACCGTACCCTCCAGCGCCATGCCCAGGTCCTTCAGCAGGAAGGGAACGCCCGTGAAAGGCCCTTTGGGAAGCGGCTGCTTCACAGCTGCGCGCGCCCGGTCATACAACTGCTCGACGATGGCATTGATGGCCGGGTTTACCGCCTGCGCCCGCAAAATCGCCATTTCCAGCACTTCCGCTGCAGTAACCTCCCCCTTCCGTACCAGTTGCGCAAGGGCGAGCCCATCCCGGCTGCGATACTCATCAAAGCTCATGGCACCGCGAGAGGCCAGCGAGGGCATCGACGGCAGGCCCAGCAGTGTGGCAGCCGCCACACTGTTCTTGAGGAAGCGACGGCGATTCATACTGCGCTGCATGCTGAGGTACTCCAGAGTTTCGTCAGACGGGAGAGCCTACCAGCCCCGGTGAGCCTGCCAGAAGCACCCGCGGCCAACTCGACGCGCGGGTCAGGGCAAAGCGACCGACAGTTCTACTTTTCAGCCTGTCGACCGTTCGCCGGCCTAGCGCACAGCGTCAATGGCAGCCTCGATAATCGGGATTAACTCGTCCCGCACGCCGCCGCTGCCGCGACCACCCTGGGCACCCGTGTATTCCTCGAAAAACACAACGCCCGCGTAGCCACGCGCCGTGTCCAGCCATGAGATAGAGCCATAGAAGCCCGCGTCGGTGAACAGTGTCACCGGACCATCACCCTCACGCGGCTCCAGCCACCAGCCCATGCCGTAGCCACTGCCGTCATCCGGATCTTCCGTCAGCGGTCGGCGCATGGAGGCCACGCTCTCCGGGCTGAGAACGCGCGTGTCGCCGCAGACACCGTCATTCAGGTGCACAGCCAGCAATTTGGCGTAATCATCGAGGTTGCTCATCATGCCGCCCTCGGGATTGGCATTCTCACGACCGACCAGGCTCTCGGGCATACCGTCGAACTGCTCCGCCAGCGACAGGTTGTTGCCATAAGTGGCGATCTCCAGCCCGCAGGGCGCAGCGATGTATTCGTCCCAGAGCTGGTTCCAGGTGCCGCCGCCAACGATCTCTGCCACCGCGCCGGACAAATGCCACTGGCTGCCACCGTAATCAAACGCCGTGCCGGCCGGTGTGCTTTCCAGCCCCGGCAGGGGCGAGGTGAAAATCGTTTCCGCACAACCCTGCAGCGTGCCGAAGGGCAGAAACTGGCACAGGTGCGGCCCGTAGGACGCCTGGTCCAGAAAAAGATTGGCCAGCCCCGGGATGCCCGACCGATTCGACACCAGGTGCTCTGTGGTAATCGCCGGGTCCCAGACACCCAGCCACGGCAGGTAATTGGCTATCGGTGTGTTGATATCAAAGTCGACATTCGCGTCATCGTCATGCAATGCCATCAGCAACATCACCGAAGGCACTTTGCTGGTGGAGGCCAGCAGCACCAGGCTGTCTTCCGTCTGGTTTCCGAACGCGGCCTTGTGTACTACGCCCAGCTCGCGATCCACAATCACGTAGGAGCCTCCTGGAAAGGCGTCTTCAGTACTGACAAACTCCGTCATCCACGCGTCTGCCGCTGACAGGTCGGGCAGCAGCGGCGCAGGTACGAAGGTATCGTTCGAGTCGCCACAACCGGCGACCAGCAGCAGGCAGGCACCTGCCAGAAAAGCGTGTTTCATGGGAACTCCGTGTCTTATCGTTATTGTTCGCCCGCTGAGCGGGCGTGGCGTGAGTATAGGTTTTTGGAGCGACGACGGCGACCAGCGCCGCGAGCTAGTTGTCTGCAAAGGCCTCCAGCGCTGCGCGTGCTATGGGCTCGCCCCACTCCTGCAGGAAATGGCCGCCATCCTCAATGAACATTGGCTCCGGGCAGTTACGGATGGTCCGACGCAGCGCCTCCATCTGCTGCGGCCCAAGCACCGGGTCGGCCATGCCGACTGCCATAAAGCTCTGGCCCTCCCATTCGTTTGACCACCAGTCCGCGGCCCGCTTTGAAACGTCTACGCCTTCCATATCAGGGCTGACCATCACCATCTCCGGGAACCGACGTACGCCTGCCTTGTAGCTGATATCGGGATAGGGGGCGCCGTAGGCTGACGCTTCCGCATCACTGAGTATCGGCGTCGCACGTTTCATGAGCGCGGCGATATCCATATCGGGCTGGCTGGCAGCGTAGGCCTTCCAGGCGTTGAACCCCTCGCCGGGGGAGTTGCCCACGGCAATCGCGGTATTCATAACCAGCAGGCGCTCGAAGCGCTCCGGCATATCCTGCGGAATGGTCAGGCCCAGCAGTCCGCCCCAATCCTGGCAAACCAGCGTGATGTGCTGCAGGTCCAGCCGCTCGATCAGCGCCAGCATCATGTTGCGGTGAAAGTGGAAGGTGTAGACGCTGTCGTCCACAGGCTTGTCAGACCGGCCGAAACCCAGCCAGTCAGGCGCAATTACCCGGGCACCGGATTCCACGAACACGGGGATCATTTTCCGGTACAAATAGCTCCAGCTCGGCTGGCCGTGCAGACAGAGGAATGTGTGTGCTGCGTCTTTCGGTCCCTCATCCAGGTAGTGCACCCGCAAACCTTCGTATCCGGGCAGGTCATCGATGTAATGAGGCGCGAAGTCGTAGCCGGGAAGATTCTCAAAACAGGCATCGGGTGTGCGTTTCGCATCTATCTGCATGGTTGGCGTCCTGGGTTCAACGAGTTGCTGTGAGGGACCTGCGGGCGCTGGGCGCGTCAGGGCTTTTCAAACACAAAGAAAAAACGGTCAGTGTTGCCCGTGACCGTCTTGCGGCCCACCTCGTATGCCAGCGTGTCGTCCGGGCGGTAAAACATGTCCGAGTACTTCTCAAGCACAAAGCCGGCCTGCATGACTTCCGTCAGGACCCGTACCGGGTCCTCACGCCGCCAGTTCTCGAAATCATCCGGCTGCATGTGGCGTCGGGTATGGTCAATGATGACGAACTTGCCGCCGCGCTTGAGAGCTTTGAACACTGCCGTGTTAAAGGCATCCCGGTCCGCCAGCGAGAGGTTGTGGTAGTTGCGGATATTGAGAAACATATCCAGCTTGCTGGATTCAAAATCGATCTCATTGAACGTGTAGACCTGTTCGTCATCGTCCCAGCCCATGTCCATGTTGACGCGACGCACCTTTTCCATCTCCGGGGCGTCGCTGAACGGGTCCAGCTCAGCCAGCCATTCCTCTGCGTACCCGACAATCAGCTCGCCCTCATCCTTGAGCACCGGGGCGAGAATCTTGGTGTACCAGCCTGCGCCCGGACCAAACTCGAACACTCGCATATCGTCCCGCAGGCCCATAAATTCCAGCGCTGCAACCGGGTCGCGATTATCGTCCCGGTCACGTTCACGCTCGTAGCGGTAATCGAGCGCGAGCGCGTCCTGAATTTTTTCGACGGTCCGGCTCTGGGCCCCGGTAACGGGTATGTAAAGAAACAACAGGGTCAACAGCAGCGCAAGAGACTTTGAATGCATGACGGACTCCGGGGATGAGTGAGGGAGTAGGCAAAGGCTACCGTCAGGCTAGGGTCAAATTCGCTGGATGTAAACAGACCGCGGTAAGACCTTATCCCGCCTTCGCTATACTGTATGCATGAGACGTTCATACCGCACATTGCAGATGCTGGGCCTTGTCGCCAGCCTCAGTGCCTGCCAGCAGGAACCATCGCCAACCGACCTGTCATCGGTCGCACCCTCTCTGACAGCGCCGACCGCGCCCATGCAGCAAGAGGCCAATGAAACGGGAGACCTGACGGCGGCGATCGTCACCCCGCCGCCGTCGCGCGAACCGCTGAATCTAGCCATCCCCGGAGATATCCTCGAGGAGCAGCCAGAGCACAGCTTTCCCGAACATGCGGAACGCCTTCCCGACCTGTTTGCCAGGAAGGCCCGCGCCGGAAAATCAATCTCAGGTGAGCTACTGTTCGAACCCGGCGAGCGTGCAAGCCTGGACAGCATGGACGGCGCTAAAATCTCGATCCGCATCCCGACAGGCGACTAGGCGACGGCGCCGCGGGATCCACGAGACCGCAGGATTTCGATCAATTCGAGGCGCACGCAAAAAAAAGCCCCGCGATTGCGGGGCTTTCGTGTCTGCTTCAATGAAAAGCCAGGCGATCAGGAACTGAACTCCTTCACCAGGCCTGAGATGGACTCCTTCGCATCGCCGAACAACATGCGCGTGTTGTCCTTGAAGAACAGCGGGTTGTCGATGCCGGCAAAACCGGAGGCCATAGAGCGCTTGAGCACGAACACCGTGCGCGCCATATCCACGTTGATCACGGGCATGCCGTAAATCGGGCTGCCCTCCATTTCGCGGGCCGCCGGATTCACCACGTCGTTGGCGCCGATAACAATCGCCACGTCCACCGTTTCCATGCGCGGATTGATCTCGTCCATCTCCAGCAGCAGGTCGTAGGGCACGTCCGCCTCTGCCAGAAGAACGTTCATATGGCCGGGCATACGTCCCGCCACGGGGTGAATACCGTACACCACTTCGCAGCCGTTCTTCTCCAGCTCTTCCTGCAGTTCCTTGACCACGTGCTGCGCCTGCGCAACGGCCATGCCGTAACCCGGGATAACCGCTACGCTGGTGGCGGCTTCCAGCACGTAGTAGGCGTCTTCTGCGGAAATCGGCTTGACCTCGCCTTCGATCGCGACAGCCGGGCCGCCTGCAGAACCGAAGCCCGAGAACAAAACATTGGACAGCGAGCGGTTCATGGCCTTGCACATGATCTGCGTAAGGATGATGCCGCTGGCACCCACCAGGGAGCCCGCCACGATCAGGATATTGTTGTTGATCGCAAAACCCGCCGCACAGGCCGCCAGGCCGGAGTAGGAGTTCAGCAGGGAAATCACCACCGGCATGTCGGCACCCCCGATGGGGATCACAGCCATGATGCCGAACAACAGCGCCAGTCCAACCACGGCGTACAGCCAGGTTGGATCGGTCGGGTTGATGCAGAACATCACCGCGCTGCCAAGGATACCCAGCACAATCAGGCTGTTGACGATCTGCTGACCCGAAAACATGACCGCGCCGCTGCCAATGGTCTCGCTCAACTTGCCGTAGGCTACCAGGCTACCGGTAAAGGTCAGGCCACCAATCAGGATGGACAGCACCACGGTGATCAGCGTGAAGGTGCCGGCGTCAGGGCTGATCGCGGCCCAGCCAACCAGCAGTGACGCCATGCCACCGAAGCCATTGAACAGGGCGACCATTTCCGGCATGGAGGTCATTTTGACCAGGCGGGCGGCCCCGGCACCCACCACGCTACCGGCGAGAATGCCGATACCAATCCACTGGTATTCGACAATGCCCTGGTCCATAAGCGCCACCACCACGGCGATCAGCATACCCACAGCGGACACGAAGTTGCCGCGGCGCGCGGTCGCTGGGGAGCCCAGCATTTTCAGGCCAAAAATAAACAACGCGGCCGAGGCCACGTAGGCGAACTGAATAACGGTATCCATCTGGCTCAGCCCCCCTTCTTCTTGAACATGGCGAGCATGCGGTCGGTCACGAGGTAACCGCCCACCACGTTAATGGAGGCAAGGGCCACCGCGCCTGCCCCCAGCCAGTTGGCCAGGTCCTGGTTGCCGGTGCCCGCCAGTCCCACAGCACCCACCAGAGTGATGCCGGAAATCGCATTAGCGCCGGACATCAGGGGGGTGTGCAATGTCGCCGGTACTTTGTTAATCAGCTCGAAGCCCAGGAAGATGGACAGCATGAGGATGAACGTCAGGAATACTTCAGCCGGTACCATGTTATGCGCCTCCTTCCAGAATGTTCTTGATAGTTTCGTTGGTGATGGCGCCATCGTGGGTAATCACGCAGCCTTGCAGGATGTCGTCTTCAAAATCCACTTTGAAGGTTTTGCTTTCCTCATCCCAGTTGTCGTCCACCAGGTTGAACATGTTCGAGGCGTACATCTGGCTGGCGTCCCGGGCCACATAGTTGGGCCAGTTGCCGTCGCCAATCACCATCACGCCATTAATGTTCACTGTCTTGCCGGGCTCAGAGCCCTCAACGTTACCGCCGGTTTCAGCGGCCATATCTACCACTACCGAGCCGGGACGCATGCGCTCTACCACATCGCGGGTCACCAGAACCGGCGGTTTGCGACCAAATACCTGGGCCGTGGTTATCAACACATCGGAGTCGGCGATAACGTCTGCCTGGGCCTGGCGCTGTTTTTCGACCTGCTCAGGCGTCAGCTCCTTGGCGTAGCCATCCTTGGTCTGGCCGGTTTCGCCGAGGTCAATCTCCAGGAACTTGCCGCCCAGGGACTCCACCTGCTCCTTCACCACCGAGCGCGTGTCAAACGCGGTCACTCTGGCACCCAGGCGCTTGGCGGTTGCGATGGCCTGAAGCCCTGCCACGCCGGCGCCGATAATGAATACCTTGGCGGGCTTCAGGGTGCCGGCGGGGGTCATCATCATGGGCAGGATGGAGGGCAGCCTTGTGGCCGCCAACAGCACCATCACATAGCCCGCGAGGCTCGCCTGGGAGGACAGCGCGTCCATTTTCTGACTGCGGGTGGAGCGGGGAATCATCTCCATGGAAATCGCGGTGATGCCGGCGTTCTGGAACGCTCGCACCAGATCGTGTTCATTGAAAGGATCCAGGTAGCTGACATGGATGCAGCCCTTTTTCAGCTGGCTGACTTCCTCAAGCTCGGGCTTGCGGATCCGCAGGATCATATCGGCGGCGCCGAGCATGGCAGCGCGGTCGCTGCTGACCTGGCAGCCGGCCTCAACATACTCCTCGTCGTGGTATCCGGAACCCAGTCCCATGCCGGCCTCGATGGTGACTTCCGCCCCCATGCGCACCAGCTTCTTGGCCACGTCAGGAATGACCGGAACCCGGTTCTCTCCCGGATGCGTCTCTTTCGGGATCGCTATGTGCATAGATGTACCCGTCCCCTGTTGCTGTTATGGGTGAAAAAAGACCGTGCAATGTAGCACAGCCCAAAAAATCGTCTATATCCCGCTGTCCAGTTATCCGTACCGCGGCGCTGCCGCGTTCCGCTGGCGTGCCTGAACGAGCTGGTGGTGTTGTTTGCGTTTGGTCTCCTGCCAGGGCCTGGCAGTGAGCGAATATATCTGCATCTGCACAGTTGCGTCGCGATCAGCGCGGCCAGCTGTGCATGCTGTCTCCTTATTTCTCGCGTCTTTATTAGTGTCTTATGAGCGTATCGTCATGTCCCTGGAGAACAGTCGGGGCCATGCGGCCCCGGTATATCAATTTGCCTGGAGCTGTATGAACGGATTCAACAAACGGTAGTTCCAGGGCTTGAAGCGGATGGGTGCGTCCAGCACGCCGATGCAGATGCAATCTGCGGTTCTCGATGCTGTCGGAGTATGCTCGTCAGCCGCATCCCGCATCAGGAAATCGCCCTGGTGGTAAATGCCCTCTTCATCAGAGAAGCTGCCCTCAAGCACCAGCGTAAACTCCGTGCCGCGGTGGGCGTGCCGGGGAATACTCCCACCTGCCTTGATGTGATACAGCGCAAACTCGTTGTCCGGGTCACCCGTGCGCAGGCGCGCAATCTGCAGTGCTGCATTGATGCGCTGCCACTTCAGGTCTTCGTAATTTCCATTCATCAGGCGCTGTACCAGCACCGGCCCCTCATCGCGGGAAGCGCGGGACTTGTAGGTCAGCGGCGGCTCATCCTCGAGGTGGTTCAGCAGGTTATCCAGCATACTGTCGGGGACGTCCACCGACGCCAGGGCGTCAAACATTTCCGCGCCCACCTGCGTCAAGGCATTGACCTTGCGCTGGCAGTGATCGCAGAAATGGAGATGAACCGATATACAGGCGGACTGCGCGAGCGGCAGACTGCCGGCAACGAATTCGTTTAACAGGCGGGTTTCCGGATGATGAGTAACCATGATCTTCTATCGCTTCTCAAAAGGCACGTTCACGACCTAATCCTGCTCGGTCATGACTTGTAGTTTTTGCATGGCCAGTCGCACCCGCGACTTGACCGTTCCCAACGGAAGCTGAAGGTCTTCCGCAACCTCGGAGTGCGACTTGCCCTCCATATATACCTTGGCAAGAATCTGGGACTGCTCCATGGGCAGCTCCTTGAGCATTTCCTTGACACGCTCCGCGTTGCGACGCTGCTGCACCGTGACGAAAGGCTCTTCTTCTTCCTGATCTACCCAGATGTCCTCAGCGGCCAGCGGGGTGTCAAATTTCTGCAGCCGCCGGTACATGTCGGTCCGGCAGTTACGCGCAATGGTGTAAATCCAGGTACTGGCTGCCGCCTTGCGCGGGTTGAAGCCGCCGGCTTTCTGCCACACCTTGAGCATGACTTCCTGAACCAGCTCGTCAGCGTGAGCTGCCGCCAGCGGGGAGCCAGACAGGGCAAACGCCTTGACCAACGGCGCGAAGTGCTTGAACAAGCGAGCGAATGCAGCGCGATCCTGCTTTTCGGCGATGATTTGGAGACATTGGCTCCACTCATCATCACGTTTTCCACCGGCCTTGATCTTCGCTTGCGCTTGCGCTTGCATTTCAGTGTCGTCCTCTGGTGGTTTGTCGCTCATACGAGCTCTCCTGTGTGCAACTTACGTTCAGCACCCACCGCCGGATCACCGGAAGAGGATTGATTGCAGGTTTTATAGACCATAGCCGATCAATGATCCGCTAAATTGAGCAAACCGTAAACACCTTCCACAAAACCTCAACATTTCAAGGCCCATGAGCGCGCCAGAGCGAGCAGAGCGAATAGCGATTGTCGGTAGCGGTATTTCCGGTCTGGCATGCGCCTACTACCTTACCCGGGACACCGCCTGTGACGTGCAGGTGTTCGAGTCCGCCGGGAAGATCGGCGGCCACACAGCTACCGTGGACGTTAAAATCGGTGGACGCCAGTACGCCATCGACACGGGTTTCATCGTTTACAACGACTGGACCTACCCCCACTTCATCCAGCTTCTCACCGACCTGGGCGTTGCAACACAGCCTACCCGCATGAGCTTCAGCGTGAGCGACCAGCTCACGGGTCTAGAGTGGGCCGGTTCCGGCCTGGATACGCTGTTTGCCCAGCGCAAAAACCTGCTGTCGCCCCGCTTTCTCGGCATGGTCAGGGACATCCTCCGCTTCAACAAGCGCTCGGTGGCCGACCTGGAATCCGGTGCCATTGACGCCAGCATGACGCTGGGGGAATACCTGCGCAGGAACGGCTACGGTGAGGCCTTTATAGAGCAGTACCTGGTACCCATGGGCTCGGCCATCTGGTCGGCCGACACCGCGGTTATGCAGGATTTCCCCCTTCAGTTCTTTGTCCGTTTCTTCCGCAATCACGGACTGCTGAATATCCGCAACAGGCCCCAATGGCGGGTTATTAAAGGCGGTTCTCGCCAGTACCTCGCCCCCTTGACGGCAAGCTTCAAAGACAATATCCATACTGGCATGGCCGTTCAGTCCATACAGAGGTTACAAGAGGGTGCGTTGCTGAGTTTTGCCGATGGCTCAACGCAGCAATTCGACCGCGTGGTTCTCGCCTGCCACAGCGACCAGGCCTACCGCTTGCTGGCAGACCCCAGCGATAGCGAACGACAGGTGCTGGGCGCAATGCGCTATCAGAGTAATGATGTCGTGCTGCACACCGATACCAGGCTGCTACCCAGGGCGCGTAAAACCTGGTCGGCCTGGAACTACCTGCTGACGGACCACGCGCAACGCGCCGTACTGACATACAACATGAATATCCTGCAGGGCATTGAGTCAGCCGAGACCTTCTGCGTAACGCTTAATCACACAGATGCTATCAATCCCCACAAGATTCTTGGGCGTTTCAATTACTGGCACCCGGTGTTCAGCCTGGAGCAGGTCGCCGCCCAGGGCCGCTGGGCTGAAGTGAACCGGGACCGGACCTGGTTCTGCGGCGCCTATTGGCACAACGGCTTCCACGAGGATGGCGTGCGCAGTGCACTGCGCGTGGCAGAAGCCATCAAAACTGAGCTGGGATCAGCCAGGGCGCTGGTTTCGGCGGCATGACCAGCGCGATTTACGAGGGCTGGCTGCGCCATCGACGCAGCTCGCCGAAGGCCCACGACTTCAAGTATCGCGTGTTCATGCCCTTTTTGCGTCTGGATGAGCTGCCGGCGCTGTTTGACAGCAGCTTGCTGTGGTCAGCCAGGGGCCCCGCCCTGGCGAGATTCAAGCGCAGCGACTTTTTTGGCGATCCGGGAAAACCTTTGGACGAGGCGGTGCGGGACCGGGTGCTGGAAGAAACCGGCGAGCGGCCCGAGGGGCCGATCTACCTGCTGGCGAACCTGCGTTACTTCGGCTTTATCACCAACCCCATCGCCTGCTACTACTGCTACGATAAAGACGGCGAAACACTGCGGTTCATTCTTGCAGAGGTCACCAACACACCGTGGAACGAACGCCATAGCTATATACTGCGTACACCGGCGGACGGTGGTTGGTTGCGCACGGAATTCGACAAGTCGTTTCATGTATCGCCCTTCCACCCAATGGACATGCAGTATCACTGGCACAGCAATGCGCCCGGGGAGAAAATCTGCCTGCACCTTGCCAATCACCGGGAAGGAGAGCGGGTGTTTGATGCCACCCTGTCTCTGCAGCGACGCGAGATCAGCCCGGCCGTCCTGCGCCGGTTCCTGTGGCGCTACCCGGTGATGACCTGCAAGGTGATTGCTGCCATCTACTGGGAGGCGTTGAAGATCTGGCTGAAGGGCAATCCCTATCATCCACATCCTCCATCAACCACGGCAAGTACAGCGAGAGTAATCAATGAATGACGCCAGCGTACGCGCAATACGGCTGCCGCAAGTCAAGGGCAGCGGAATCGGCAACGCCATGGCCCGCAAGGCCATGCACCGGCTGCTGAACAGCCTGCAAATCGGCGCAATGATTGTGCACGAAGGCCAGGACACGCTGACGTTTGGGGAGCCAGGCAAACCCGGTGAACCCCAGGCGGAGGTGTTCGTTCACAGCGCCGATGTATACCAGAAAGTCCTCACCGGCGGTGCCCTGGGCTCGGGTGAGGCCTACATGCAGGGTGACTGGTCGGCCACCGATCTCACCGAGGTGATTCGCCTGTTTACCGCCAATCTTGCGGTATTGCACGACATGAACGCGAAGAAGTCCTGGTTGCGTAAAACAGGCCTGGCCCTGGCCCACGCCCTGAACAACAACACCCTGAAGGGCTCAAAACGCAATATCTCGGCCCACTACGACCTGGGCAATGACTTTTTTGAGCTGTTCCTTGATCGCAGCATGATGTACTCATCGGCGGTGTATCCGCGGCCGGACGCGGACCTGGAAGAGGCCGCGGCGCATAAGCTGGACCTGCTTTGCCAACAGTTGGAGCTCGGCCCGGACGACCACCTGCTGGAGATCGGCACCGGCTGGGGCGGCCTGGCAGTGCACGCCGCGAGCCATTACGGCTGCCGCGTGACGACCACCACCATTTCCCGGGAGCAGTACGAGCGCGCCTGTCGCCGGGTCAAGGAAGCGGGACTGGAGGATCGCATCACCCTGCTTTTGAAGGACTATCGCGAACTGGAGGGCCGCTACGACAAACTGGTCTCGGTGGAGATGATCGAGGCGGTGGGCCACCAGTTCTACAGCAACTACTTCGCCAAATGCAGCGAGTTACTGAAGCCGCACGGGTTGATGGCAATTCAGGCCATCACCATGGTGGATCAGCGCTACGAGGCATCCCGGGACGCGGTGGACTTCATCAAGCGCTACATTTTCCCGGGTGGATGCCTGCCGTCACTGGAGGTCATCACACGGCACCTGCGGCAGGATACCGACATGCAGATGGTGCACCTGCGAGACATCACTGAACACTACGCGGACACCCTCGCCGACTGGCGCCGGCGCTTTTTCGAGCGCATCGAAGAAGTGCGAAGACAGGGCTTTGACGAAACCTTTATTCGTATGTGGGAGTTCTACCTGTGTTACTGCGAGGGCGGCTTCCGCGAGCGCTCCATCAGCACAGTGCAGCTTGCCTTCGCCAAACCTGGCTACCGTTTTGGCTGACACACTGCTGCAAAAAGTCGGCAACGGCACGCTTTTTAACCTGAGCTGGCTGGCCATTGTGACCACCGGCTCGGTAACCATTGCAGCCGCCGTCGTGACACTGCACCTGATCGTTCACCAATTCTGGCTTGGACACGGTCGTCGTGAACTTCTGTTCATTGCCGCAGTCAGTCTATTCGGGTTAGCGCTGGATCAGCTGCTGTTTGCACTTGGCCTGTTTACGCTGGACGGTAAGGCAGCCCTGGCGCCATTGTGGCTGACCTGCCTGTGGCCGGTGTTGGCGACAACATTGCAGCACGCCTTCGCCGGGCTGCAGCAGCACTTGCTGCTTGCCGGTGTACTCGGCGGCATAGGTGGCTATGGCAGCTATCTGGCCGGCACCAAACTGTCGGCCGTGACATTCGCTGACCCAGCCCTGGGGCCTTTTATTGTCGGCGCGATCTGGGTGCTGCTGTTCCCTGCACTGGCGTTAGCAGCCCGTTACTGGTTTTCCGACGTATCAAGAGGAAATGGAAGTCAGCAGGATGAAAACAGTGACGACAAGGGTGAACCCCAACCGGCCTAGTCGCCTGTCGCGGATAGCGACATGCTCGTTCCTGCTTTGCCTGCCAATCGTACACGCCGTCGCTGCGGCGAGCACGACGGATGACTTGCCGGATATGTCAGCCCTCTCGCTTCCCAAACCGAAACCCGACGTGGTTGGCGAGGCGCGCGATCTCGACACGGGCGAGACCCTGTATCTGGAGCAGTATTATTGCAGTGAGAACGACAAGCAGTGCAGCGTTTTCTACGTGCGCCCTGACGCGAAAGTCATAGCACGCAAGCAACTTGACTATCAGCCCAGCCCCAAAGCCCCCAACCTGACCTTCGAAGACTTCCGACTGGATCGTCAAATCACCATTGAAAAGCCCGACCCTGAGGCCGTGGTGGACGCGGGCTTCGACAACTTTGTGCGCTTGCAATGGGAGGACCTGACGGACGGCGAGCAAGTGCGTTTTCCGTTTCGCATGGTAGGGCGGGATGAGCCTATCAGCATGCGCGCCAGTCGCAGCGATGAATGTGAACAGGACAAGCTGTGTCTGCAGATTCGGCTCGATTCCTGGTTACTGGGCAGCTTCCTTGATCCCATTCGCCTGGTGTACGACAAGGACTCCCAGCGGCTGCTGCGCTTCAGGGGAATCAGCAACCTGAGAACGGCCGAAGGCCGCACCCAGAAAGTCGATATTACCTACAGATACCCCGATCAGACTGACACGCCAACCGGCAATCCCTAGGTAAGCTCATAGGACCACCAGGGCGGCAGCAGCGCGCGGTAGGAAGGGTCGGCAAAGCGCGGGTCTATCAGCAGCGCGCTGCCTCTGTCCTGCTCCGACCGCACCACTCTACCCAGCGCCTGGGCCACTTTTTGCAGGCCCGGGTACATATAGGCAAATTCGAAGCCGTGCCCATGGCGGGACTGGAAATAGTGCCGCAACACCTCGCGCTCGCGATTGAACTGGGGCAGGCCGGCGCCGACAATCACAACGCTGTTAAGCGCTTCGCCCGGCAGATCCACCCCCTCACCGAATACGCCACCGAGAATGCAGAACGCAACGATATCCCGCTGCCGGGACAGGTCGTCCAGCAGCGCCTGCCGGGCCGCATCATCCCAATGGCGCTGCTGTACCCGCAGATCCCGGCCATGAATCATGGGCTGGGCCGCTGACGACACCGCCTCCATATAACTGTAGGCGCTGAAATATACGAGACAGTTGCCGGGGTTATCCGCCAGCCAGTCGGCAATGCGCGCAGCCACCGCCTGCAGCGTTTTTTCACGCGCCCTGTAACGGGTGTCCAGGCCCGTACAGAGCGTCACTTTCAGCTGGGATGCCGCGAAGGGCGAGGGCAGCGACTGGTATACCGCCCGCTCCATTCCCAGTTCAGACAGCATCCAGCTTGCCGGTGATGCCGTGGCGCTGAACGCTGCTATCGATCCCGGCATCCCATGTCGCTGCCGCAGCAGGCGGGCCGGATCCAGGCAGCGCAGGCATAACGAAAGGCCCTGCTTGCTGCCATCGCGCTGTCTCTCGAAGCGGTAGTCGTCGCCCCATTGCTCCAGCACACGCTGAAACTGCAGGCAGTCAAAAAAGAACTGCAGTAATGCCGGACTGGCCTGCAGCCTTGAAGCATCCTCGCCCAGAGCCTCGCTCACGGACGAGACCACGCGACTCAATGCGAGAGACAGGTCCGGTGGAACCGTTTCGCGGCTGTCGAACGCCGCTTCCTGCCAGGGCAGTTTGTCCAGGGCAAGCAGCACCCGGTTGAGGTTGTTCAGCGCGGTCCTGGTACTGCCGCTGGCCTCGCGTCGCGCCTGCATCAGCGCCGACTTAGCGAGCGTGGCGCTGAACATTTTACGCGCCCGGTCAGGCAGGTTATGCGCCTCATCCAGCAACAGGCTCCAGCGCAGCGCGCCAGCCTGGTAGCGAGCAGCCACGGCGGGCTGCAGGCTATAGACGTAGTGCACATCGCCGATGCACACATCCACCCAGGGCAACAGGTCCATGGCCAGCTGGTAAGGGCACACCATGTGTTCCCGGGCCAGCGCTTCCACCGCTGGGCGGTCCAGGTCGGGCTGCTCCATGGCTGCATACAGTGCCTGCGGCAAGCGGTCGTAGTAGCCCGCGGCGTAGGCACAGTCGTCTCCCTGACAGGCCTTGCCCGGCGAAAAGCAAACGCTCTCCTTTGCCGACAGGCTCAACCGGCGCAGGGCGGCGCCGGCCTGTTCCATTTGACGCAGCGCCTGCTCTGCTGACCGCCTGCCCACAGTCCGCGCGGTCGCGAAGACGATGCGCTCATGTTTGCCGGCGCCCATTGCCTTCAGCGCCGGAAATAGTGCCGCGGCAGTTTTACCGGTACCGGTCGGGGCCTCCAGTAGCGCGCTACCGGAGGTTGCAATGCACTTGTAAACCGTCTCCGCCATGCTGCGCTGACTGTCGCGGAACGACGAAAACGGCCAGCGCAACGCGCTCAGGCTGGCGTTGCGACGCTGCTGCCAGTCGCGTTGCAACAGAAGCCACGTGTGCATGCTGGCAACGGTTTCTGACAGGAATTCCAACAGCGCCAAACGGCTCACCGGTTCCCGCCGCTGCCACTCAGTGCCGGAATCCACGTGAAAATAGGTCAGCACCAGCGTGACGCTGTCGACGTCCTGGTTGTGGCACAGCAGCCCTCCGTAGAGCATCAACTGTGACCAGTGCACAGCCTCTACCGACGCGGGAATCATTTCCCGCTCCACCCGGCATGTCTTGATTTCCTCCAGCAAGGCCGGCGTCGCCTGGTATCCGTCGGCCCGACCGGCGACGCGCAAGCTGAATTCTCCGCACTGGATCCGGGCCTCCATGGGATGCTCGGGGATGTAATCCTTACCGCGACTTCGCTGCACACGCTGGTGACCCGCGATGCCCTCCGCGGCGCTGGGGGACGGCGTGAACCGGTAATCGATGTCACCGCTGCGATGGCAGAATTCCGCCAACTCCCGCACCGACAGATGCAGTTCAGTCATCGCGCCAGCTCACGCGGCAAAGCGAAGCGGGAATCCCCTGGGTCTTGAAAAAGCGCATCCAGCGACGCTGGTTGGCCTGCAGCTGGTCACCGGGGCCTTTCACCTCAACCAGTTGGTAGGCCTCGCCGGGGTACAGCAACAAAAGGTCCGGGAATCCGTTCCGATTGGCGTCGGGGTCGAACAGCATGCGGCGCCATATCGCCAACCAGTGTGCACGGGGGATGGTCCTGAGGGCTTTCTCGAGTACCTCCTTAAGACCTGCCCGCCAGGCCACCCAGACGTTGGTAATGCCCTGATGGCGCTGGTAGGCCGTCAGCAGACATACCGCAAGGTCGACCTGCGCCAATTCCTCCAGGCGCTGCTCAAGGGCGGTTCGGCGGGCGCGCAAAAACCGCGGACTGTGCATATCAAGCGGGGCCGCCTGGAACGGATTTACAAAGGCACCGGGCACCGGGGCGAAAATCTGCTCCCAGAAAGCCAGTCCAAAGCTCGCATTAAACAGCAGGTTTTCCAGATGATAGGCCTCTGGCCAGCTTTGCAGGTAGTGACGCAGGGCGGCCTGCTCGACGTGGGACTGCCGTGGCAAACACAGTCTGTCCTGGGTGAAAGCGTCCCGCGGTGGCGATGCCGACGGGCGCCCCAGCCGTTTCGCCAGCGGCGGCAAACTGCGTCGCGCAAAATCCCGCTCAGCCTCACACCATGGATCGCTTTCTATCGCTTCACAAAGCGCGTAGGCGCTTGCCGGATCGGTCGGCGCCAGCAGGCGGGCCAGGCGCTGCCGCGCGGGATGCAGGTTACAGGTCTGGTACAGCGCGCGCGCCTCTCCCAGGAAGCCCTCGCGCTCACACTGGCGAGCCAGCCGCAGGCGCAAACGGTTGCGCAGTTCCACCACGGCGGGGCCGGCCGCCGGCCCGCGCAGCCGGCGACCGAGGGCGACCAGGGTGCCGCGATCCCCGACAGCGGTGGTGTTGCGGAATATTTGCTTCAGCTGCAGCAACTCCAGATATTCATCGATCTCAGCGCGAGTGGAAAAAAGGCGGTAGTCGGGGTTCAGGGAGTAGCGCGCGTAGTTGGCGTAACCCAGGTCGCTCAGCACAAATTCCGTGAGGTCCTGGTACCCATTGCCAAAAAACAGCAGCTGCAGCAGCGCTACCACCTCTGTGGAGGCGGGCGCCACCAGCCAGTCATCGTCGTCGCGCCAGCGTCGCCAGCCTGCGACCAGTGCCGCTTCATCGAACGCAGCAGTGACTGCGGCGACCAGCTCGGGCTTGCGCAGGCGGCGCGCGTCCACCAGTGCATCGCCATATATGGCTGCAAGCTCCGCTTTTCGCAGCAGCGTTGCCAGCGCGGCAAAGTCAGGAGAGTCTTCCCGCTGCAGCAGGCCGCAGGCAACGCCCTCCTGCAGTGCAGCAGCCAGGTCGCCGAGCTCCGGGTAATCCAGCTGACCCGTCCGAAACAACGGCCCGCGCCGTGAAACAAGTCGCACGTACAGGCAGCGCAGCGCTTCGCTGGCCTGCGCAAACATCTGCAGGAAGGCATGCTCCCGCGGCGCCAGAAGATCGCCATACTGGGATGCAACGGTATCCAGCAGGCGCGTGAAATTGCTGAGGTAATAGCGCGGCGGCAGTTCTGGCGGCTGTATCGGTCCATTCATGCGGCGGCCGGCTGCTCCATCTGTTGCCAGAGCGCCGCCGGCACAATCAGCACCAGGCCCACCAGCGTGGCCGGATGCACCTGCTCCCCCAGCACCCACTGTATAAATACCAACGACAGGAAGGGCGACAGAAAGATCAGGTTACCGACCAGGGCTACCCGGCTCGCGGTGCGCAGGGCGGCCGCCCACAGCATGAAGGTGATGCCCATCTCGAAAAACCCCACGTAAACCGCTGCCGCGAGCCCCTGCCAGCCGGGCGCAGACAGGCTGGAAAAAACCACGCAGAGCAGCCCCGTCACCGGTACCGCCAGCATAAACATCAGGCACAGGGACACGGCCGCGTCGCGGTGATTGCGCGCACTGGCAAGCCAGTACAGCGCCCACAGCAAGGTGCTGAACAGGGCCAGGGCAACCCCTGCGGGACTGTCGAAGTCCAGGCTGGCAATATCGCCCCGGGTGGCAATGACCAACACGCCGAGATACCCGCCCCCGGCGGCCACCAGATCCCGTCCTTTGAGCGGCTGCTTCAGGACAGGTATCGCCAGCAGCGACAGCGTTATCGCCCACGTGTAGTTTATCGCTTGCGCCTGCTGTGCCGGCAGTCGGTCATACGCCGACAGCAGCACCAGGTAATAACAGCAGGGGTTGAGCAGCGCCATCCCCAGGAAGTAGCCAGGCGCTTCGCGCAGGTTCAACAGAAGCTCGGGCAAGCTGCGACGAAGACTCAACACCAGCAGCAGCACAGCCGCCGAGCTGAGCGTGGCATAAAACAACAGCTGGAAGACATCCAGATACCGCAGCGCCAGCTTGAAGGCGGTCGCCACCGTGGACCACAGCAACACAGCCGTGAGCCCCAGCAGCAACGCCCTGCGGTTTTGCGGCACGGCTATTGGCCGTTCTGCGCTGCCCGGGCGCTGTCGGGCTCGACCCGGTACAGGCCCTCACCGGCCAGAACGTAGAGAAAGCCGTCGGGGCCTGTCTGCACATCCCGGAATCGCAACCCGGCGTCCCCGAAATGGCGCGATTCTGTCCCGAGGCCCTCAGCCGTCAGCGCAACCCGATTCAAATGGGTGAATTTGAGCGCTGATACAAACAGCGAGGGACCCCAGCCGGGGTAGCGCGCGCCTGTGTTGAAAGCGATTCCCGCGGTGGCAATCGACGGTACGTAGTATTTTTCCGGCTGCGCCATGCCCGCCTTGGCAGTCCCTTCCCCGATTTCCCCACCGCCATACTCCTCGCCATAGGTGATAACCGGCCAGCCAAAGTTTACGCCTGCGCCCAACCGATTCAGCTCATCACCCCCCTGTGGGCCGTGTTCACTGACCCACAGACTGCCGTCGGGGTGCTGGGCAAGGCCCTGCGGGTTGCGGTGCCCGTAGCTCCAGATTTCCGCCATGACGCCGTCGCGGCCGTAGAACGGATTGTCCCTGGGCACGCGCCCGTCCGGATACAAACGTATCACCTTGCCATTGTGGCGTGACAGATCCTGGGCGTAGTCCCGGTTGCCACGATCACCCACTGTGATGAACAGGTAACCGTCGGCAATCACCAGGCGACTGCCGAAATGCCGACCTGCCTTGTAATATGGCTGTGCCGTGAAAAGCACCTCAACATCGCGCAGGGCGTCATCGACCAAACGCCCTCGCGCGACACGGGTGGTGTGTTTGCCGTTACTGCTGTGGGTATAGCTCAGGTAGACCCAGAGTCCTTTCCCATCCCGGTATGCCAGCACATCCATCAATCCGCCCTGTCCAACGGCGGTGGAGTCGGGCAAGCCCGCAATCTCCGAGCGCGCACCGCTGCCCAGTTCGAAGCGCAGCAGCCGCCCGGCTTTCTCGGTGACAAGCAGCTCGGTTTCGTTGATGAAGTCCATACCCCAGGGCGCTTGTAATGCGGTCAGGGGCTTCATTACCAGGCCACCATCCCGCACCGGGACCGGGCTGCCGGCGCCAGCTGCACCGACCGCGTGTACGAACAGAAGTGCGGCGAGACATAGAGCTTTGGACATAGCGCAAAAAACAGTTTTTGAATGCACGGGATAAGGTGTCGAGTGTACTGCATGGCCTGAGGGGGTACCATTGACGCCATGCTTACGCCCTGTCCATGCAGCTGAATTCCGCGCCCCGGCCGCTGACGCCGGCACTGGCGCTGGC
>JAZBPS010000430.1:0-8975 GCA_036353375.1 Halieaceae bacterium
TCAAACAGCTTGCCGGTGACCAGGGTCTCTGAGTCAAAGGGCACATAGCCCACGGTCCGGCGCGCACCGTAGAAGTGCGAGGTAAAGGTGAGACCGTAGACGCAACAGGCGGAGCCGCTGAGTACGGTGGCGGTGCGGCGCATACGCAAGCCTACCCTCAGGGAGCCAAAAGCGGGGCACATGCTCTGGGGCTGGTCGTGAGGGCCTACCGGGTAGTCCCGGGCGTACTTCTCGAGCACCTCCTGCTTGCCGGATGCTGACGCTTCCGCTGCAAGTTTCTCTTTGCCGTTGTGACAGCCGCCTTCGCCGGCCGCTGCGTCTACAACAGGAATCCTGTCCACTTCGACCGTATCAGACGGCGTCATAGACCACCTCCAGTGATGCTTTCGGCTGTGAATTCGGACCGCACAGGTCCGCGATCGTGGCGGGCTCCAGAACCACATTGCGCCCGACAGTTTCGCCGTTGAACAGGTCCAGCAGACCGTCCTGGGATAGTGGCGTGGGATGGTGCGGCGGTGCCTCGGCGACATTGCTGGCGAGGCTTGCAAACAGCGGACCCCATTCACCGTCCGGCAAGCCGATAATCTCGTAGTTGGCGCTTTTGCGCCGAATCTGGTCGTTGGCCGGTATCGAGGCAAGCTCTGGAATGCCCACGGCTTTGCAGAAAGCCTGTGCCTCACCAGTGCCGTCGTCCTTGTTGGTGACCATGCCGGCAACGCCGACGTTGCCACCGAGGCGACGGAAGTATTCGACTGCCGAGCAAACATTGTTGGCGACATACAGTGACTGCAGGTCGTTAGAGGCCACCACGATCACCTTCTGGCACATGTCCCTGGCGATGGGCAGGCCGAAACCGCCGCAGACCACGTCGCCGAGGAAGTCGAGCAGGACGTAGTCGAAGTCCCAGTCGTGGAAGCCGAGTTTTTCCAGGGTCTCGAAACCGTGGATAATGCCGCGGCCGCCGCATCCCCTGCCGACCTCCGGGCCGCCCAGTTCCATGGCATAGACGCCGTCCCGCTTGAAACAGACATCGCCGATGCTGACCTGGTCTCCCGCCTCTTTCTTGGCGGATGCGGTCTGGATGATGGTTGGGCAGGCCTTGCCGCCAAACAGCAACGAGGTGGTGTCACTCTTGGGGTCGCAGCCGATCAGCAGAACTTTTTTGCCCTGCTGGGCCATCATGTAGGAGAGGTTGGCCAGGGTGAAACTCTTGCCGATTCCGCCTTTGCCGTAGATAGCAATAATCTGTGTCTTCGGCGCGGGCCCGCTGGAGCTGGCTATGGTGTCGTCAGGCGCCTGGCTGGGATCCTCGACGATGCTACCAGGTACAAATTCACTTACGTTGGACGTTCCCATCAGGCGTTTCTCCAGTCGAGTATCATTTTTAGACATTCCGCGGAGCCAAAGGCCTGCTCGTAGGCGGCCTCCGCTTCACGCGGTGTCGCGCGGTGGGTGATAAGGCCTGCCAGTGACAGGCGGCCTTCATGTATCAGACTGAGGACGGTGGTCAGGTCCTCGGGCTTCCACTCTGCGGCAACGCTCATTCGTATCTCCCGAATGAATGCCTGTGGAAACGTGAAGGAGAGCGGGTTGTCATAGAACCCCGCCAGCACGATGTGGCCACCCGGCGCCATCCGCGTTACCAGCTCATCGAGCAGGTCGCTGGCACCGCTGACGTCACAGATGACGCGGTAGTCGCGGCGGTCGTCATCCCGGGGGTCGATTACCGGGTAATCTTCTGCGCCGCTGCGCCGGTCGGGGTTGGACTCCCATACGGTAAGGTCCTCGCCGCCCAGCGCCTTCACAATGCGGGCGATCAGCCGGCCAAGAACGCCGTGACCGATCACCAACTGGGGCAAGACGCCGTCAGCTCTCTGGATCGCGTGATGGGCTGTACCCGCCAGCGCCAGCAGGGTTGCCTCTTCACCAAGTTGGTCGCCCAGGCTCACCAGGCGCTCCGCCGGGACCACCAGCGACGAACACGCGCCGCCAAACAGGCCCGCGACATCCGCAAAACCGCGGGAGCCGGGCACGAACACTCGTTCGCCCGGTTTCAGCGGGGAATGCTTGCCGGCGTCGCGGATGCGTCCTACGGATTCGTAACCAGGTACCAGGGGATAGGAGAGGCCGGGGAAGGATGGCATCCGGCCTTGCCAGAGCAGGCGTTCGGTGCCTGTACTGATGCCACTCCACTCAATATCCACAACACAGTCAACATCGGAGGGCGCAACCAGGTTGACGTCCCTCAGTGTCATGCTGCCGGGCTGCTCGAATACCACAGCCGAGGCTTTATTAATCGCTGCCACAGCATCTCCCTTTGGCTGGATCGGTCCTGTTAGCGGGCACCGATCTGCACATGTATGAGTGTAATGTAAGCTTTACATATTGCCTTGTCAAACAAGAATTACACATGCTTGTCAGGATTCTTGACGCTGCGCAATGATGATCCGCACCAACAGCGGGCGAGGCGTGTTGATCTCGCGGATATGGCTAAACCCGGCCGCTGCGAGCATGGCGCCTATCTCGCTGGCGGTTCGCGGCCTGCCGCTGCCCATGGCGCGCAAATAGAGCCCGAAGTAGGCGTGGCCCATGGCTTCGGCGCCCGGCGTACCCGCCATGGGTTCGGCAATCAGCAGCTGCGCGCCATCCTGCATGGATTGATAGAGCGCCTCGAACAGTGTCATGACATCCGCGTCGTCGTGGTCGTGAACCACCCGGACCAGGCTTACCAGGTCAGGCGGCCCGAAATCCGCGGCAAGGGTGACAGGGGTTGTCGCTTCTGACGGGGCGGGCGCCTGGCCCTGCAGCGGGGCGCGGAACATATCTCCCGACAGCGCGCGAGCGCGACCTGCAAGCCGCGCTTCAGCCAGTCGTTGTTGGGCCAGACCGGCAACGCCCTCAAGGTCCAGCACCGTGGCCTTGAGCGATGGCCAGCGCGCCAGGGCGCTGCGAATGAAGGTGCCGTCGCCGCCGGCTATATCCCAGAGGTGCCGGGTGCCTTGCATGGGCACCTGGTCGAGAATGTCGTTGGCAACCAGCGACTGGGAGGCGCTCATCAGGTCGCTGTAGGGGGTTACATCCCCCTCGCTGGCGGTGGCGTAAGGCCAGAAGCGCGAAAGGGCGGTGGGCTGTTCCCGTTGCAGCACTTTTATCGGGTCGGCCAGGTCGGCGTACAGATGCCGGTGGTGCTGGACCATGGCGGCGACGCCCGGGTTACCCAGCATTGCGGCTCCCAGGTCGCCGAGGCCAAAGCGCTGTCCGCCCCTGTCGCTCAGAAGTTCCAGGGATGCCGCTGCGCGCAGCAGGCAGAGCATGGCCTCGGGGTCAAGTTCGCAGCGCCTTGCAAGCTCGCGGGCTGCCAGCGGACCATCCCGCAGGATTTCCAGAAGCCGCAATTCCACGCAGGCAGCGAGCACCTGGGAATACACAAAGCCCGCGGCGATGTTGAAAAGTTCGTTGGCGCGGCGACTGGAAAGTCTTCGCGTAAGGGGAAAACGTGCTGCCCAGCGCTGGAAGCCAGGCCTTGCGATCAGGCGATGCTTCCAGTCCAGCAAGCGGTCGCGCCATCGCATGTTGCTGGAAACGGGTTGCTGTCCCGCCTCAAGGCTGCCGGAGGTCAAGGGTGTATTACGCAGCGACCTTGCCAAGCCCTTTGGGAACAAAGCCCTGGGCCTGGGCGCGAACCAGGTCCAGCAGTTTGTCGCGCCCGTGGCATGGGGGGACGGAATCAAGTCCGCGCTCTATGAGCTCCCGCAGCCGCTGCGCCGCGCCCTGCACGCCCAGTTCAGCGACAGCGCTGGGTCGGTCAAGGTGTGCATCCTGCGCACAGGGTTTGCCGAGAGCCTCGGGCGTGGAAATTGCGTCCTGAATGTCGTCGGCGACCTGATAGGCTTCTCCGATGCTGGTGCCCAGACCGGCCCAGTCGCCGGTATCGACACCGGCAGCAGCCGCACCCGCCGTGGTTGCCGCGACGAACAGTGCGCCGGTTTTGGCCTGGTGGTAGAGCGACAGGTCAACACTGGGTTCACTCTCCCATGCCTGGCCTGCACAAATGCCATAGGGCGCGCCGGTGCCCCTGGCAATAATATGCATCACGCGGGGGAGCCGCAGGGCGGTCCGGTTGTCCAGGGGCAGCGTGCCCAGCGCCTCGAACGCCGCAATGATAAGGGCATCGCCGGTCAGTATTGCGATGGGCTCGCCAAAGGCCTTGTGCACTGTCGGTTTGCCCCGGCGAATCGCGGCGTCATCGAAACAGGGCAAGTCATCGTGGACCAGGGAGGCACAGTGCAGAAGCTCCACCGCCGCAGCGGCGCGCAGGGCCAGTTCAGGCGTGTCACACTGGTTGGCGCGAGCTACGGCCAGGCACAGCTTGGGCCGCACCCTGGCGCCGCCCGGGAACACCGCGTGCTCAAGCGCCTGCGCAAGCAGGGTGGGACAGTCGTCACTGGCGGCGGCCTGGACGATCTTGGCGAGGACCAGTTCAAGTTCGGTTACAGATTCTGCTTTGCCCATGGCTCACTCCAGTCTTGAGGCCCAGTGGGCCCCTGCAGTCACTGCGGCCCAGGCCGAGTGTCAAATAAACTGTACATTTAAAATGTAAGTTTATATAGACATTGCTACAATGCAAGCACATTTACCGGTACAAGGCTGATGCGGGTCATGCTCTCTGGCGGCGCATTCACAAAACAGAAGGCGAGGCGGCAGTGGTAGGCCGGGTGGCCGTCATTGGCGCCGGCATGGCCGGACTCAGTGCCACCTTGCGACTGCTCGCTGCGGGTCGTGAGGTAGTGCTGATTGAAGGCGCGGACTACGCGGGTGGCAAGATGCGGCAGGTGGACACGCCGGCGGGCCCCGTGGATTCCGGTCCTACCGTGTTTACCATGCGCAGTGTATTTGAAGAGCTGCTCGCAGGCCTCGACCTGTGTCTTGAGGACGTCGTCACGGCTCGACCGCTCAACCTTCTCGCCCGCCACGCCTGGGACGGGGCCGGTCATCTGGATCTTTTCGCCGATCGCGATGCCTCTGCCCAGGCGATTGGTGAATTCGCCGGTGCCCGGGAAGCAAAAGGGTATCTGGCGTTCTGCAAACAGGCCGGGCAGATATTTGATTTGCTGGAGCCCGCCATGTTGCGCGCGCCGCGCCCCTCACCACTGAGCCTGAGCTGGCGAGCCCGCGGGGCCGGCATCACCGGCCTGCTGGGACTGCGCCCCTTCACCAGCATGTGGAAGGCGCTGGGTGAACACTTCCGGGACCCCAGGCTGCAACAACTCTTCGGTCGCTATGCCACCTACTGCGGCTCCTCGCCGTGGCAGTCGCCGGCGACGCTGATGCTGATCGCTCACCTGGAGCAGGAGGGTGTCTGGCAGCTCGATGGCGGTATGCAGAGCCTTGCGCAGGGCCTGGCACGGGTGGCGCGCAAGCGCGGCGCAGAGTTTCATGACAGCGACTGGGTTGCGGATATTGACGTGCGCGCGGGTCGCGTCGCCGGGCTGCGTACTGTGGCTGGTCGCTATATTGCCTGCGACGCAGTGGTGTGCACGGCGGACCTTGGCGCACTGCGCGCTGGAAAGCTGGGTGAAGCGGCGCGCGGCGCGGTACCCGGCAAGCAACGGCAGCGCTCCCTGTCCGCCGTGACATGGTCCATGGCAGCAGAGACGCAGGGCTTTCCGTTGGCCTATCACACGGTGTTCTTTTCGTCGGACTACAAGGCAGAATTCGATGCGCTGTTCGGCCGCCAGCAGATCCCGGCGGAACCCACTATTTATGTTTGCGCCCAGGACCGTCTCGAGCAGGGCTCGGGACCTGCGGGTAGCGAGCGCATTTTCTGCCTGGCGAACGCACCGGCTATCGGTGACAGCCACCGCTTTAGCGACGAGGAGGTCGCAGAATGTCAGCAAAGCATGTTCAGGAAATTGCAGGACTGCGGCCTGCAGGTGACCCCGACGTCGACGCCTCTGGTCCGGACGCCCAGCGATTTTGCCGCGAGGTTCCCGGGCAGCGGCGGGGCGATCTACGGACAGGCGACACACGGCTGGCTGTCGGCCTTCCAGAGACCGGGCGCCCGGAGCAGGCTGCCGGGGCTGTACCTGGCGGGCGGGGGCGTGCACCCGGGGGCGGGCGTGCCCATGGTGACGCTGTCGGGAATGCTGGCGGCAGACGCCGTACTCTCGGACCCGGCTTTGACGAGCCGGTCGTGGCCGGGGGTTACCGCTGGTGGTACATCGATGCGCTGAGCGATGATGGCGAACAGGGCCTCACCCTGATCGCATTCATTGGCAGCGTGTTTTCGCCCTATTATTTTCGCGCCCGCTCGGGTCCGGCCGTGGACCCTGAGCATCACTGTGCGCTGAATGCCATCCTCTATACGCCGAAACGCAAACACTGGGCGCTCACCGAGCGCGGCCGGCACGACTTGCAGCGGGACGCATATAGCATGCGGGTGGGGCCCAGCAGCCTGCGCTATGAAGGGGACATGTTGATCATTGATATCGATGAGTGGACTGTGCCTTTCCCCAGCCGCCTGCGCGGCCAGGTGCGGGTGCAGCTGCAAACCCCCCAGGACCGCCAGTACCCACTGGACCCTGCCGGTCGGCATCACTGGTGGCCGGTATCACCCCGCGCCCGGGTCGAAGCGGTATTCGAGAAGCCTGGCCTGAGTTGGTCGGGCGAGGGCTATGTGGACGCCAATTGGGGGGAGGAGCCACTGGAGCAGGGTTTCTCTTACTGGCACTGGTGCAGGGCCGCCACACCCCAGGGTGAGACGGTTGTGCGCTACGAGGCCTGGCCGCGCGAGGGTGAGCGCACCCTGTTGAGCCTGGGCTTTGACGGCCAGGGCAGGGTATCAGAGCGGGAGGATGGCGCGGCACAGCGCCTCAGCGCGACACCCGTCTGGCGCATGCGACGGGATGCCAGGGTGCCCGCGGGAGACTCGGTAAAGGTGCAGCGCACCTATGAGGATACGCCGTTCTATTCGCGGTCGCTGTTACAGTACCAGGGGCAGGGGGGCGATTGCTGGGCAATGCACGAGAGTCTGGATCTGGATCGGTTCCGCCAGCCCTGGGTGCAGTTTCTGCTCCCGTTCCGGATGCCGCGACTCGCCAAGCGGTAGCACTATTCTTCTATCAGCAGCGGGCAGACGCCATTGCGCGTCGGCGTGCGGGCCAGCTGGTCGCGCCTCTGTAACTCGGCAAACATATCCATCATCCACTCTACTTTTCCCGCAGGTTCCTCGCCGCTGACGGCCGGAAGCGGTGACGCGGCCACGGCGTCCAGCAAAAAACGGGTCTCAGGCAGTGCCGGTGCGTCGAGCTGGTCCAGTGGCAGTTTTCCGAGTCTTCCAAGGCCCGCCACCACGCGGCACTTCCGCGCCGGACTCACCACAGCCCTGCTGGCGATGGCATCGTGGTGCCGTCTGCGTACCTCTTCGCCAATTTCCGCGTATAACAGCCTGGCCGTCATCACGCAGGGTTGGCAGCCCCGTGGGAGGCTGGCAATACCCGCCTCCGAGCGCGCATAAAGCCGGTCTGCTTCCTGCAGCAGCCGCTCGATGATGTCGCCCAGCACCTCACTGTGTGCTGGGGCGTCTAGCCATCGGTCCGGGTCAATGCCCGCCTCGCGCAGCCAGCCCAGCGGCAGGTAGATGCGCCCGTTGCGCGCGTCCTCACCAACGTCGCGGGCGATATTGGTCAACTGCATGGCAACACCGAGGTCGGCGGCGCGGGCCAGCACCTGCATATCGCGCTCGCCCATCAGCAAGGCCATCATCACCCCGACGACGCCGGCGACGCGCGCACCATAGGCGCGGACGTCCTCCAGGGTTTCGTAGCGGCGCGTGGCGCAGTCCCAGGCGAAGCCTTCCAGCAAGGCGTCGAGCAGGGTGCGTGGAATGCCGAACTCCCTTACGACCCCGGTAAGGGTGCGGTCGGCGGGGTCGGCGTGTGGTCGATTGCTATAGATGCCGTCCAGGCGCCGCTGCAGCTGCAGCAGCGCCTGTTGTGGTTCGGGGCTGAGATCGATCGCGTCGTCGGCGATTCTGCAAAACGCGTACAGGCTGACGGCTGCATCCCGATAGGGTTGCGGCATCAACAGCGAGGACGCGTAAAAGGAGCGGGAGCCGTGACGCAGCAACTGGCGACAGGCCGCCTGGTCACTGCGGCTGGTGTCCAGCCTGTTAATAGGCGAGGGCATTGGCATGGGGGACCAGTTGCTCTACCACTTTGGCCGACGAAATCACCCCGGGAAGGCCCGCTCCCGGATGCGTGCCGGCGCCGACAAAATAGAGTCCTTCCACGTCCTCGCTGCGGTTGTGCGGCCGGAACCAGGCGCTTTGAAGCAGCCTCGGTTCCATGCCGAAGCCGGCCCCGCGAAAAGACAGCAGGTCGTTCTGGAAATCAAGGGGTGTGGTGACCCTGGAGCTGATGACGTGGCTCTCCAGTCCGGGCAGCATTGTCGAGGACAGCCGCTGTTCCACCCTGCGCCGGAAGCTCTCTGCCTGTTGCGTCCAGTCGACGCTGCCCTCGAGGTTGGGCACCGGTGCCAACACGTAAAAGCAGTCGCAGCCATCCGGTGCCAGGCTGTTATCTGTGGCGGTGGGCCGGTGCAGGTACAGGCTCATATCCTCGGGCAGGTGTTTCCGGTGGAAAATGTCATCCAGCAGGCCCTTGTAGCGAGGACCCAGCAGAATGCTGTGGTGGGGGACATCCTCATAACGCTTGTCGGTGCCGAAATACCAGACAAAAAGCCCGTTCGAATAGTGTGCTCTTGCCAGGCGCCGGTCTGTCCAGCGGTGTCGCTTGAGACCGGGCATAAGGTGCTTGTAGGTCCAGGCCACGTCGCTATTGCATACAACCACATCGGCATCCATGCGGGTGCCATCTGCCAGTTGCACGCCCGTCGCGCGACGACCCTCCAGGCAGATCTCTGTCACGTCAGCGTTGAAGCGGATGCTGTTGCCCTGCTTGCCAATCAGGCGCTCA
>JAZBPS010000029.1:0-18982 GCA_036353375.1 Halieaceae bacterium
GCCCGCTGCCGGTGGTCCTGCGGCGGGCGGACCTGCAGCGGGAGGACCTGCGGCAGGCGGACCTGCGGCAGGCGGACCTGCGACAGGCGGACCTGCGACAGGCGCTGGCGCCGCGAGCACGCCTGCAACAGGTACGCCCTCGCCGGGAGGTTCCGCGGCAGGCGGTCCAGCGCGGGCTCCCCAACCGGCTCCCGCAGCCGGCGGGCCTGGCGCCAGTGCAGGTGCTGCGGAACCTCCGCCGGCGGGCGGCATGGCGGCGGGTCGGTTCGATACGCCAACGCTGTATCGCTCGGTCATCGACGCGCTCAACTACCGCCGCAACAACCCGGTTGTCGGCGCGCCCGGGGAAGGCGCGGAACCCACGCCCATGGGCGGCACGCCCGGGGGCGCACCGGCAACATCGGATGCACTGGCATCTGCGCTGTCAACCATCCAGGGGGATGAAAAAGCCCGCAGTGCACTGCGGGAGCAGCGCTCTGTCCGTAATTACCTGAGCCAACACCAGGCTGACCTTGCGGGACTGGAAGGCACCCAGGGCTTCGAGCCCAACAGCATGAACCAGCTGGACCTGGTGGATAACCTATTCACGGACATCTCCACCGAGGTGGATGTCACGCCGGACCTGCGACCGATTGTCGGCGATCTGCAGGTTCCGCTGGCGAAGCTGGCCCTGCTGGAGCCCCAGTTTTTTGCCGACAAGGAGCACCCCGCGCGGGGTGTGATCGACAAGGTCACGCAGCTCGCCTCCTCCAGCAACTACCCCAACAAGGCGCTGGAGATGAAGGTCACCAGCATCATTGACAGCATTGTCGGTAACTACAAGAACGACAGCACCGTTTTCCAGTCAGCACTGGACCAGCTGCAGCAACTGGTGGATCAGCAGCAGAAAGCACTGGAGCGCAACGTCGAGCGGATCGTAAAGACCCAGGACGGGCAGGAGAAGCTCCGCAAGGCAGAAAAGGCCGTTGAAAAGGTACTCAAGACGCGAGTGCGCCCGCCCCGCGCACCCAAGCCCATTGTCGACCTGGTCAACAGTGGCTGGCGCGATCTGCTGAAGCTGACTTTCGTCAAGCAGGGGCCTAACAGCCGCGCCTGGAAAGACTACGTGAAGACCCTTGACCTGCTGTCGCTGTGGTTGATGCAAAAGCAGACCGGCAGCGATGATGAACAGGTGCAGGTAGAGCGCGCCCTGGAAGCAGAGCCCCTGCTGGACATGGTGCGGCAGCAAATTTCCGAGGCGCTGCCAACACATGTCGAGCACGAGGCAGTGCTGGAAAACCTCAAGGAAGTGCTGGCCGGGCGCGCCGAGCTCGAGTATGTGGAAGTGGAGCCCCCGCCTACCGATGACAAACCTGCGGCAGCGGAACTGCGCAAGAAAGTCGAGAAACTGCCCCGGCTGCGTCGCTGGGTGCGTCGGGTGGAGGATCTGGAACGCGGGACCTGGTTGACCTACCGGGACCCGGAGGGTGCCCGGCGCCGTATGCAACTTGCCTGGGTGAATGACGAGCGCGATCGCTTTATTTTTGTGAATGAACGCGGCCAGAAGGTCGCCGATGTCAGTGGTGTGGAACTGGCGAGGAAACTCTCGCGCGGCGTGAGACCGCCCAGCCCGGCTGAAGAGCTGCCGCTGGTGGACCAGTCCATGTACAAGACCCTTGAGCACGTGCAGAAGTCGCTGAGCTTCGAGCTGAACCACGACAGCCTCACCCGTCTTATCAACCGCGAGACATTTATCGAGCAGCTCGACCAGGCCCTGGATCATGCGAAAAGCAAGCACTCGGTGCACGCCCTGCTCTACATCGACATCGACCGCTTCGGCATCGTCAACGATGTCTACAACAAAGAGGTCGGCGACCAGATTCTCGTGGAGTTTGGCCGCCTGCTGGCCCAGCAACACGATGGGCGCATCTCCTCTGCACGCATCGACGGCGACTGCTTTGGCGTGCTGCTGCTGGAACGCAGCCTGGAACAAGCCATCGCCCATGCAGAATCCATTCGCACCGATATTGAAAACAGCCCGGTCAGCGTGGAGGGAGAGAATGTCAGCTTCACAGTCAGCATAGGCGTCACCTCAGTGGTTGACCATTGCAGCAGCGTTGAAGAAATTCTGGAGAACGGACAACGGGCCGCCGCAGAGGCCAAGGAAAAAGGCGGCAACCGCGTTGCCCAGTATAACGAAGACCGCTCGCGCGCCGATGCCTACAAGGCCGAAGAAGCTGCGGCTATCAAACAGATTGAAGAGACACTGGACACGAAGAATTTCGTCCTCCAGGCCCAGCCCATTGCCAAAACGCACCGGGTGGACGGCGCCTACGAAATTGAACACTACGAGATTCTGCTGGCGATAAGAGCCGACGACGGTGCGTTGAAATCACCGGTTGATTTCATCGCCAGCGCGGAGCGCTTCGGCTTTATGACCCAGGTAGACCAGTGGGTTGTACGACAGGTGTTCACCTGGATCAGCCAGATGATGGACGAGCAAAAGCGCGTACCCAACCTCGCCATCAACCTGTCTGGTAACAGTGTTACTGACGATGAGTTCATGGAGTTTCTGTTCGAAGCCATATCCGAGTACGGCGTGGGTACCAGCAAAATCTGCTTTGAGATCACCGAGACGGGCACGATCAACAACATGGTGAAGGCCACGGATTTCGTAAACGAGTTCAAGAACATCGGCTGCAAGTTCTCAATTGATGATTTTGGCACCGGGCTCGCTTCCCATTCCTATTTACGGGACCTGCCGGTGGACTACGTGAAGATTGATGGCACCTTTATCAAGCACATAGACACCAACAACAAGGACTTCGCCATGGCCAAGTCCATTAACGACCTCGCCCATTTCCTGGGTCAGGAAACCATCGCCGAGTTCGCAGAGAGCGAACCCGTTATTGCAAAACTGCAGGAGATCGGGGTTGACTACATACAGGGTTGGGGGGTTGGCAAACCGGAGCCTCTGGTGGAGCTCGCGGAAAAGCTGGAGATGCTGGAAAAGTAACATATGGGTCGCAAGCTGAAGCTGGCCCCTGAGGCGTTCGAGGAACTGTTAACCCTCGTCTACGAGGGGCCGCTGGAAAGCAGACCCTGGTGCAGCCTGCTGCCAGCGCTGCGGCGCGCCCTGGACGCGCAGGTAGTGTCGCTGGTATTGCGTCCGCCCGCAGAGGGCGATCGCGGTGTAATCCTGAATTGCCAGCGCAGCACCACGGGGGAAGGCGACGAAATGGCTGACCCCTCAGACTGGGAAGCCACCCATTACCAGGAGCAGTTCTTTGCGATAGACCCCTTCACCAATCTGCCGCCCGGCCGCGTTGTCACCCAGCAGGAACTCGTGCCGGATGAGGAACTGCTGGCGTCGGAATACTATCGCAACTATCTGAAGCCAATCGGCCTGCTCCATATTCTCGGTGTCGACACCGTGGAACCTGACGGCATGCTGGCGCGGCTGCGCGCAGCGCGACGTCCCGATGAACCGCCTTTCGACAGCAGCCACAAGGCACTGTTCGAAAAACTGCTGCCCCACCTTCGCCGTGCCATTCAGATACACGCACGTTTGAGCCGCACGGAGTCAGAGCGCGACCTGTACGCCGACGCGGTCGATCACCTCTCGGTCGCCACGATGATACTGGACGAGCGCGGCCGCGTGCTGAACACAAACGCCATGGCCGCCGAGCTTCTGGCGACCCGCGACGGCCTCAGCATTCAGGACCATCGCCTGCATATCGATGACCGCCGCGCCGATACCCAGTTACAGGAAATGATTCAGAACGCCATCGCTGCCCAGCGTGCCGGCACTGCAGAAATGGCGCGGGCGCTGCGGATAACCCGACGCAGCGGCAGACCCGATTACGGTCTGGTGCTCAGGCCTGTTCCCAGTTCCGAGTGGGCGGAGGGACAGTCCAGCCCCTGCGTGGCCGTATTCGTCAGCGACCCGGACCACCGCGAGCCCATGTCGCCGGAGCAGTCCCGGGCCCTGCTACAGGACCTGTTTCAGTTGACGCCGGCCGAGGCCGGCCTGGCGCTGAATCTGGCCCGCGGTCTCAGCCTTGCGGAAGTATCGGAGCAGCAGAACATCTCCCAGCACACCGCCCGCGCCCAGTTGAAGTCTATTTTCTCCAAGACCGGGGTAGCACGACAGGCCGAGCTGGTACGCCTTGTCCTTAAAAGCGTCGCCAGCCTGGCCTGACAGCGAGACAGCCCTTATTCAGGGGCCTGGAATTCGTGGCCCCAGATGCTGGGGAGCGCCGTAACCGTGGGCGTGTAGTTATCCCAGTCCATTTGCAGGCCCTCACAGCCATACTCCATCGCAAACCCTGCGGGCGTTGCCATGTAAAAGGACAACATGCGGTCGTTGGTATGCCGGCCCAGCGTGGAGGTCACCGGTATCTTCCGCGCCAGCACGCGATCCAGGCAGTAGCCCACCTCGTCCACATTCGGCACTTCCAGCATCAGGTGCACACACCCGGAGGGCATGGGCGCCTGATAGAGCGCGAGGCTGTGGTGGCGGGGGTTGTCCACATGCATGAAATGCAGGCCCTGGCCCGGGTCCGCCGGATCATCGCTGAAGTGGAAATGCATGTAGTCCGTGTCGCCAAACCCGAGCACGTCCTTGTAAAACGCATGGGTCTCGGCGAGATTGGGCGCCGGCAATACCGCGTGGCCAAAGCCCATATCGCCGTTGAATCCTGTGATAAATCCGGGCACCCCTGCAGGCGAATTGAAGCGCGCGTAATCCAGCATGCCGCCCCAGTAGAGCTCCAGCGTGTTGCCAGCGGGATCCTTAAGTCGCACCAGCTCCCGCACGGCCCGCGCCCGGCAGTCCTCCTCGCTGCCGGACTCGTAGGGTACTCCGGCGTCATCCAGCGCCGCGCGGGCAGCGGCGAATGCGGCGGCGTCCATCATCTCCCAGCCGGACAGCAATAGCCGATCGGCCTCTCCCGGCACGATGGCAAACCGGAAGGGACGCTCATCCGCCTTCAGGTAAAGATAGTCGTTTTCGGGCATGCCGGGAGCAATCATCAGGCCCAGCACTTCCGTTCCGAAACTCCGCCACTGTTCTATGTCAGTGGATTCTATGAGCACATAGCCCAGGCTGCGAATTGACATGGTCGGAGCATCCTCTCTGTGGGGAAACGACCATTCTGTCCGGCCGGGCACAAACCGGTCAACGCGCGGCTTGAAACGCTTATCCCGTAGTTCAGGCCTACAAACCGTGTGCAGGCGGGGACTGAATACACCTGCTTGATGTGTGTCAACTACCGCGAGGGGAGGCGTTGCTATGCTCTCCGCCCATACGACGACTGACTGGAAGAGAACTTGAGCGCCTATACAAAGCCAGACGCCGAGCTGGTCAACAAATACGCCGGCACGGGTCCGCGCTATACCTCCTACCCCACGGCGCCGCAGTTTCGCGAGGATTTCGACATCGCCAGCTACCGCGCGGCGATGAACCCGGACAGCACCGAGCCGCTATCCCTGTACCTGCACATCCCCTTCTGCCAGGACATTTGCTACTACTGTGCCTGCAACAAGATCGTGACCCGGGAACCCGGTACGGCCAACCGCTACCTGTCCGCGCTGCGTGAGGAAATGCAGATGCAGGCGGACCTGCACGGCCGCAAGCGTCCCATCAGCCAGATGCACTGGGGCGGTGGATCCCCGACCTATCTGGAGAATGCAGAAGTTACCCAGTTGATGCACGACCTCGCCGTCAACTTCAAGCTGCTGGGCGACGGTGATCGGGAGTACTCCATCGAGCTGGACCCGCGCACGACGAACGACGATGCGATACCGCTGTTCAAGGGACTGGGTTTCAATCGGGTGAGCCTGGGGATTCAGGACTTTGACCCTCAGGTGCAGGCATCGATAAACCGTGTACAGCCGCTGGAGATGGTGCAGAAACTCGTCGATGAGGTGCGGCTTTACGATTTCCGCTCACTCAGCTTCGACCTGATTTATGGCTTGCCCCACCAGAGCGCGGCAACCATGGAAACCACCCTGAAACAGGTTGTTTCCCTGCGACCCGACCGAATTGCCTGCTTCAACTACGCGCACCTGCCGGAGCGCTTCAAGTCCCAGCGCGCCATTGATCGACTGACGCTGCCCAGTGCCACTGAAAAACTTGCCCTGCAGGCCCAGATCTCAGGCATGCTGCAGGCCGAGGGTTACCATCACATCGGCCTCGACCATTACGTCCTGCCCGGTGACGACCTCGCTCGCGCACAGACCGAAGGCACCCTGCAGCGCAACTTCCAGGGTTATTCGTTACAGCTTGCCGACGACATACTCGGCATGGGCGTCTCATCAATCAGCCAGGTCGGCGACTACTACGTGCAGAACGCGAGGGAGCTGGACCACTACTACCGGGACATACAGGCCGGCAAGCTCCCGGTTCACCGGGGTTATCACACCAGTGCGGAAGACCGGCTGCGCCGCCAGGTCATCATGGCATTAATCTGCAACCTGCAGCTGGATACCCGGCAACTGCCTGTTCCTGAAGACGCCACCTTCCGCAGCCACTTCAGTGAGGAGCACACGGCGCTTGAAGACATGGCGCGAGACGGGCTGCTGGAGCTGGATGCAGGCGAAATCCGGGTCACCGAACTGGGCCGCCCTTTCCTGCGGAATATCTGTATGGTTTTTGACCAGTATCTCGTACCCCGAAGCGATGCCGCCGATACGCCACGCTATTCGGCGGTCGTATAACGCGCTATACTGTTTGTGATGTCTACGTCGATAGACACAGTGCAGGGAGGGGGGCTTATGAACATCCCGGCAAAAGAGGTGAATGCAGAGCAATCACCCAGGAAATGTGCACATGATTTTCGGGTGAATTGCGGTAACTGCCGGCTCAGCACGCTGTGCTTGCCGCTGGCATTGAAGTCTGATGATGTCGAACGTCTCGACAGCATCGTGCAACGGGGCAGGCCGCTTCAGAAGGGCGAACACCTTTACCAGGAAGGCGCCAACTTCCAGTCCGTGTTCGCTGTGCGCTCAGGCGCGGTGAAAGCCTACCGTGTGACCGACGATGGTCGCGAACAGGTTACCGGCTTTTATTTCCCGGGAGAGATCCTGGGTATGGATGGCATCAGCAAAAATGCCCATGCCTGCTCCGCCCGGGCCCTGGAAACATCCGCGGTGTGCGAGATTCCCTTTGGCTCGCTACAGGAGCTCAGCAGCCAGATGCCCGAATTGCAGCGGCATTTCTTCCAGCTGATGAGCCGCGAAATCACCGTAGACCAGCAACTGATCACGCTACTGAGCAAGAACACCGCGGAAGAGCGAATCGCTGCGCTGATGCTGAGCATCTCCGAGCGAAACGCACGTCGCAAGCTCAGTGCCACCAAGTTTCGGTTACCCATGTCGCGCATCGACATCGGCAATTACCTTGGGCTGACTGTGGAAACGGTCAGTCGCGTATTCAGCCGCCTGCAAAAGCTGGATATCCTCAAGGTCAGCAACAAGGAGATCGAGGTTCTCGACCTCGATGCCTTGCTGGGAATTGCCAATGTGACCGTTCGGAAAGACGACGACTGAACCGGAATCGGGGTGCCTGCGCAGCACCCCCGCCACAGCTAACACGCACTCTGTCTTCAAGGGGTTATTGAATGTTTAACCACGCCTTTGGTTTGTTGATGCAACCGGGTGCCCAGTGGGCACGTATCGCTGAGTTGCCCCCGGCATCCATGAGAAACATGGCTTTGTTCCCTTGTGTCATGGCTATCCTGCCGGCAGTGGCCTGGTATTACGGCACCACCCGCGTGGGCTGGAGCGTGGGAGACGGGGCGCCGATACGGCTTACCGAGGACAGTGCCCTGATGCTGATCCTGCTGTTTTACTTCACCATGATCAGCTCGGTCGCCATTATCGGCTACGCCATCCACTGGATGTCCAGAACTTACGGCGCCAACTCAAGCCTCGCCAAGGGGCTGGCGATCGCAGGATTTACTGCAACCCCCCTGTTCATAACTGGGGCAGTCGGTTTTTACCCGGTGCTGTGGCTCGATATGCTTATAGGGGTGGTAGCCGTATGCTGGGCCGTGTACCTGATGTACCTGGGAATCCCGATTGTCATGAAGATTCCCGAGGAGCGAGGCTTCCTGTTCGCCAGCGCAGTGCTGGCAATCTGCCTGGTCATCCTGGTGTGCATCCTGGTGGGCAGCGTGATCCTCTGGGACTTTGGCGCCGGCCCAGCCTTTACCGATGCGTGAGCTACGTCAAGGCAGTGGCCACAACAAACACTTTTAATACGACGGTTTTTACATGAGCGAGGCAACAGCCATGAGCGGGACGGCAACAGCAGCCGCCGGCGGCGCGACATCCACGGGAGCTGATACACTCAGCAGCGCGCTGGACCACCCTGTTTACAACTACAAAGTCGTGCGCCAGTTTGCTGTGATGACAGTGGTCTGGGGCATCGTGGGCATGCTGGTGGGCGTCTGGATTGCCGCCCAGCTGGTCTGGCCGGCACTCAACCTGGACCTGCCCTGGTTCAGCTTCGGCCGCCTGCGCCCGCTGCATACCAACGCGGTTATTTTTGCCTTCGGCGGCTGCGCCCTGTTCGCCTCTTCGCTATTCGTGGTGCAACGCACCTGCCAGGTGAGGTTGCTCTCTGACACCCTGGCCTCCGTGGTCTTCTGGGGCTGGCAACTGGTCATTCTCGCTGCGGCAATCACCCTGCCGCTGGGCTTCACCAGTTCCAAGGAATACGCCGAGCTGGAGTGGCCCATAGACCTGCTGATTGCCGTCGTTTGGGTGCTGTACGCAGTGCTGTTCTTCGGGACGATCATGAAGCGCAAGGTGCAGCACATCTACGTGGCGAACTGGTTCTTCGGTGCCTTCATTATTACCGTCGCGGTTCTGCACATCGTCAACAGCCTGGCAATACCGGCCGGTCCTTTCAAATCCTATTCCGTGTATGCGGGCACGGCCGACGCCATGGTGCAGTGGTGGTATGGCCACAACGCTGTGGGCTTCTTCCTGACCGCGGGCTTCCTGGGGATCATGTATTACTTCGTGCCCAAGCAGGCGGAGCGGCCGGTTTATTCCTATCGACTGTCCATTGTGCACTTCTGGGCACTGATCGCGATTTATATCTGGGCGGGTCCCCACCACCTTCACTATACGGCGTTGCCCGACTGGGCCCAGAGCCTGGGTATGGTGATGTCGTTGATTCTGCTAGCGCCTTCCTGGGGCGGCATGATCAACGGCATGATGACGCTGTCAGGCGCCTGGCATAAGTTGCGCACCGATCCCATCCTGCGATTCCTGGTGGTATCCCTGTCTTTCTACGGCATGTCCACCTTCGAAGGGCCCATGATGTCCATCAAGACGGTGAACGCCATGTCGCACTACACCGACTGGACCATTGGCCATGTGCATTCCGGCGCACTGGGCTGGGTCGCCATGGTGTCCATCGGCGCCATGTACCACCTGCTGCCGCTGCTGTTTGGCCGCGCCCGCATGTACAGCGTTGACCTGATTAACGTGCACTTCTGGAAGGCGACCATCGGCACGGTACTGTACATCGCCTCCATGTGGGTAAACGGTATCCTGCAAGGGCTGATGTGGCGCGCCTACAACCAGGACGGCACCCTGACCTACACCTTTGTCGAAGCGCTGCAGGCCAGTTACCCCGGCTACGCTGTGCGCCTGATTGGCGGACTGATCTTCTTCCTTGGCATGCTGATCATGGCGTACAACCTGTACATGACTGTCACCCGCGAGGGTGTTGCCGAGGACAATGAGGTGACCGGCGCGCAACCCCTGCCGGGCGCCGCGTAAGGAGCACACAATGCAACATGAAGTAGTCGAGAAGAACGTTGGCCTGATGATGGTGCTGATCGTGGTTGCCATCAGCTTCGGTGCCCTCGTCGAGCTTGTGCCCCTCATTTTTGGCAAGGAAGTCAATCAGCCCATCGACGGCCTGAAGCCGCTGAGCGCGCTGGAGCTGGAAGGCAGGGACATTTACATTCGCGAGGGCTGTAATGTCTGCCATTCGCAGATGGTGCGCCCGCTGCGCGCCGAGACGGAGCGCTACGGCCACTACTCGGTGGCCGGTGAGTTTGTCTACGATCACCCCTTCCTGTGGGGCTCAAAACGCACCGGCCCAGACCTGGCTCGTGTTGGCAAGCGCTACAGCGATGACTGGCACCGCGCACACCTGTACAACCCGCGCGACCTTGTGCCGGAGTCCAATATGCCCTCCTTCCCGTGGCTGTTTGAGGCGGAAATCGACAGCAGTCGCACGCCGGTGAAGATGGCGGCCCTGCGCACCGTCGGCGTGCCCTATACCGAGGCTGACATCAGCGGTGCGGCGGCCCAGGTTGAAGGCAAGAAAGAAATTGATGCACTGGTGGCCTACCTGCAGCAGCTGGGAACACTGATCCAGCGCAGGCGCTAGCCGGACATGGACATCAACACATTGCGAGGACTGTCCACCCTGCTGTTGCTGGTCGCCTTTATCGGGCTGGTGTTCTGGGTGTACAGCGGACGGCGCAAGGAATCGTATGACAAGGCAGCGAACCTGCCCTTCGCCGATGAAGAGGCTCACTCAAAAACCCTGAAGGAAGAAGTGGGCCCGGCGAAAAACCAACACAAGAGCGAGGCATAACATGAGCACTTTCTGGAGCTGGTGGGTCATCATCCTGACGGTCGTCACCATCGTTGGCACCTTCTGGATCCTCTTCGCCAATCGCAGCCGCTCGCCAGTGGAAACAGAGAAGACCACGGGGCACGTCGCCGACGGCATTGAGGAGTACGACAACCCGCTGCCCTACTGGTGGTTCCTGATGTTTCTGATCACCCTGGTGTTCGGCATCGGCTACCTGCTGGCCTACCCCGGGATGGGCAATTTTCCCGGTCTGCTGGGGTGGTCACAAACGGAACAGTGGGAGCAGGAAGTCGCCCGGGCTGAGGAGCGCTTCAGCGCCGTCCGCTATCGTTATCTTGCCATGCCGATTGAGGAAGTTATTGAGGATTCCCAGGCAGTGAAGATGGGACAACGGCTCTATAACGTGAACTGCTCAGTGTGCCACGGAGCCGATGCCAAGGGCGCCTACGGGTTCCCGAATCTGGCAGACGACGACTGGCTGTGGGGTGCAGGTCCCGATAACATCAAGCACGCACTGATTAACGGCCGCCAGGCCGCCATGCCCGCCTGGGAAGCCGTGCTGGGCGATGAAGGCATTCGCAACGTCGCAGCATACGTCATGCAACTGAGCGCCCGCGACGTCGACGAGCAGATGGCCGCTGCCGGCAAGCAGCAATACGACGTATTGTGCGTTGCTTGCCATGGTCCGGAAGGCAAAGGCAACCCGGTCATGGGTGCACCAAACCTGACCAACGGCATTTGGCTTTACGGTGGCTCGGAGAGCGAAATCCAGCATACGCTGCGCGTCGGTCGCAACGGCCAGATGCCCGCCTTTGGCGACCAGCTCGGCGAAGACAAAATTCACCTGATCACCGCCTACGTCTACAGCCTTAGCAACTAGGCTCAACGCCCTGGCGATCCGCGCGGCAGCATAAGGCTCGCCGCGCCCACCCTTTTTATGGATGGATAGCGTGAGCGACCCGGAACTTATCGACGTTGAAGAGCTTGCTCCTGCGGAAGTGTCCGAACTGGACCTTTACCAGAAGCGGGAGAAAATCTATACACGCAAAATCGAGGGCTTCTTCCAGCGCCTCAGGCTGTTTACCGGCTGGCCCCTGCTGATTGGTTATTTCCTGCTGCCCTGGCTGCAATGGGACGGTCGACAGGCGGTCCTGTTTGACCTGCCCGCACGGAAGTTCCACATTTTCTTCATGACCTTCTGGCCCCAGGACTTTCCCCTACTGGCCTGGTTGCTGATCATCTCCGCGTTCAGCCTGTTCACGGTGACCGTCTTCTTCGGCCGGGTGTGGTGCGGCTATACCTGCCCGCAAACCGTCTGGACCAGTATTTTCATGTGGATAGAACAACGCGTCGAGGGCAGCCGCAACCAGCGCATGAAGCTCGACCAGGCCCCCTGGGGCGCGGGCAAGGTGGGCAAGAAACTGCTCAAGCACGGCATGTGGCTGGGGGTAGGCTTTCTTACCGGCCTGACGTTTGTGGGTTACTTCTACGGTATCAATGACCTGGTATACGACCTGGCTACCGTACAGGCAGGTGCCTGGGGCGCCGCCTGGACCCTGTTCTTTACCCTTGCGACCTACATTAACGCCGGCTGGATGCGTGAGCAGGTATGCATCTACGTATGCCCCTATGCGCGCTTCCAGTCCGTGATGTTCGACAAGGACACGCTAATTGTCGCCTATGACCGCGAGCGCGGCGAACCCCGTGGCGCCCGCCGCCGCGATGCAGACCGCAGCGAAACCGGGCTGGGCGACTGCATCAGTTGCCAGCTGTGCGTACAGGTGTGCCCTACCGGCATCGACATTCGCGACGGCCTGCAATACCAGTGCATCGGCTGCGCCCTGTGCATCGATGCCTGCGATTCCGTCATGGACAAGATGGGCTATGACCCGGGCCTGATCCGGTATGCCAGCGAACGGGAGCTGGAGGGCGGCAAAACCCACTGGCTGCGGCCGCGCCTGATTGGCTACGTTGTCGCCCTGCTGGTGATGGTGACTGCATTTTCCTGGCGGGTCGCGGTGCGCGTGCCCCTGGAGCTCACCGTCATTCGGGAGCGAACGCAGCTCTACCAGGAAAATGCCGCGGGTGAAATTGAAAACGTATACACGCTGCAAATCGTCAATATGGACGAGGAGATGCACAGCTACACAGTTCGGCTGGACGGCCTTCCCGGTGCCCGCATTGAGGGCGACACCGACGTCATTCTGTCCAGTGGAGAGGTGCTCTCACTGCCGTTGCGGGTGGCCGCTCCCGGCGAGCAGTTCGATGTACCCAGCACGCTATTTACCTTCACCATTGAGACGGACGATGGCAGTGAGCTGTCGGCCACCGCAGAATCCCGTTTCCTTGTGCCCGTCGAGCGCTGATGGACGTCACGCCCTGGTACAAGCAATTCTGGCCCTGGTTTGTATTCGGCCTGCCCGCTTCCGTGGTCGTCGCGGGCCTGGTGACGGTATGGATTGCCGCGAACAACGCTGACTCCGTCGTCGCCGACGATTACTACAAGGAAGGGCTGGCCATCAATGAGGAACTGGACAAGGAGCGACGCGCAGACGACCTCAATTTGCACGCCAGCCTGCTGTACCAGGACCAGGCGCTGGAGGTCACGCTCACCGGCGACGCCAGGCCCATCGCCCTTAGCCTGATGTTGTCGCATCCCATGGATGCCAACTATGACCAGTCCCTGCAGCTTGCCCAGATCAATCCGGGCCAGTACCGAACCCCCGTGTCGCTGAACGGTTCCCTGCGCTGGCTGTGGCAGATCGAACCCGAATACGGTGCTGCGCGAGACCCGGACTGGCGCCTGGACGGTGTGCTTCAGCTGCACGCTGACGATGTCCAGCGATAACACTGAGACCCGTTGTTACCACTGCGGCGAGCCTGTTCCCCCCGGCAGTCATTTCAGTGCAGTGATTCAGGGTGCGCCACGCCCCATGTGCTGCCCCGGCTGCGAGGCCGTTGCCAGCCTGATCGCGGGCACCGGGCTGGATGCCTTCTATCGACTGCGCACCACCGTTAACGACACACCCGCCCCGCCGGCGCCTGCAACCCTGTACGAGGCCTATGACAACGTCGACGCACAGAACGGGTTCATAGCCGACCTCGATGACGGCTGGCGCCGGGCCACCCTGTTACTGGGTGGCGTAAGCTGCGCCGCCTGCACCTGGCTTATTGAACAGGACCTGGGCCGACAGCCCGGCCTGCGCGCGCCGAATGTCAGCCTGGCGCGCCAGACCCTGTCGGTGGATTTTGATCCCGCGCAGACCCGGCCCAGCGCATTGTTTCATCGCCTGCTAGCCCTGGGCTACGACCCACATCCCTGGCACGCCCGCCAGGCAGCGCAATTACTGGACCAGGAACAGCGCTCCGCCCTGCGACAACTCGCTGTGGCGGGCCTCGCGATGATGCAGGTGGGGATGTTCGGCATAGCATTGCACGCGGGAGACCTGCAGGGCATGGCGCCCGAATACCGCAGCCTGATGCGCTGGGTCAGTCTCGCCATCGCCAGCATCGTCGTGATCTACAGCGCGCGCAGCTTTTTCCGCAACGCCTGGGTTAACCTGGTGCACGGTCGCCTCGTCATGGACCTGCCGGTGGCGCTGGCGATCGGACTGGCCTACCTGGCCAGCGCCTGGGCAACACTGCGCAATACCGGTGAGGTGTACTTCGACTCCATTGCCATGTTCACGTTTTTCCTGCTGCTGGGCCGCTTCCTTGAGCGCCAGGTCCGGCGCCGGGAGTATCTGCGGCAAACCGACCTGCAAAGCCTGCTGCCGGCGTCCTGCCTGCGTCGCGAGGGCGACGACTGGGTATCTGTCGCGACGCGCCAGATCGCGGCAGGTGATTTGCTGCTGATCCGCAGCGGTGATGTCATTCCCGCGGATGCCGGCGTGGCGTCAGGTAGCGGTGCCGTCGATGAAGCTGCGTTTACCGGCGAGCAGATGCCGCGCAGCGTCGGCCCCGGGGACAGTGTTTCCGCCGGCACACTGCTCAGTGAGGGAACGCTGGAACTGCGCGCAACGGCAGGGCCGGAGAGTAGTCGCCTCTCGGTCATGCTGGAACTACTGGGGCGCGCCGGTGAAGCCAGGCCAACCCTGGCCAGGCTGGCCGACCGTGTGGCAGCGCGCTTTGTCGGTACACTATTGCTGGTCGCCGCGCTGGTCGCTGCATACTGGAGCCAGGTGGCACCGGAACGCGCCTTCTGGATCACGCTGTCTGTACTGGTGGTGAGCTGTCCCTGCGCGCTGGCCCTGGCAACCCCGACGGCCCTCACCGCTGCCACCGCCTGGCTGCGACGCCAGGGCATGCTGCTCACGGGCGAAAACACCCTGGAAATCCTCAACAGTATTACTCACGTGGTGTTCGACAAAACGGGCACCCTGACCCAGGGCCAGTTCCGTATTGCCGAGACACGTTCAGCGCAGCCGGAGCAGGCGCTCGCCCTGGCTGCAGCACTGGAGCAGTTTGGTCGTCACCCCATCGCCCGGGCGTTCTCGGCAGTGACCCCGGCGCGGGGACTGACACAAGCAGAGGAGATTCCGGGCCGCGGTATTCGCGGGCACTACCAGGGCACGCGGGTGGCGGTGGGCACACCGGAATTTGTGCGGGAAATCCACCCAAAGCTGGGTCCTGCACCCGATAACACTGCGCACTGGATTGCGCTGGCGACCACGGGCGAGCAGCTCGCATGGTTTGCGCTGGAAGATACACTGCGCAGCGATGCCGCATCGGTGGTCGCCACACTGAAAGCCCGCGGCCTGCACATCGCATTGCTGACGGGCGACGCGTCGCCGGCGGGCCCCGCGCTGGCACGGCAGCTTGGTATGGATAGCGGACGCTATGGGGCAAGCCCCGAGGAAAAAGTCGCCTGGATTCGTGAACTCCAGCAGAGCGGCGCCCGGGTGATGATGGTAGGCGACGGGCTCAACGACGCCCCGGTGCTGGCCGCCGCCGACTGTGCCTTCGCCGTCAACCAGGCCACGGATCTGGCCAAGTCAAGCGCCGACGGCATCCTGTTAGCCAACAGCCTGCGCCCGCTGGCGCGCTCATTCACGGCAGCGCATCGCTGTCGTCGCATCATCTGGCAAAACATGGTTTGGGCGCTGGCCTACAATGGCTGCGCGGTGCCGCTGGCAGCGGCAGGCTGGGTGCCTCCCTGGGCCGCCGCCGTCGGTATGAGCGCAAGCTCGCTGCTGGTGGTCCTGAACAGCCTGCGACTACAATAAACCATGGACAGCCTCTTCATACTGATTCCGATTGCACTGGTGTTCTGCGTGGTCGCCATCAAGCTGTTGCTGTGGGCGATCGACAACGGGCAGTACGACGACCTGGACAAGGAAGCCTGGCGGATCCTCATGGACGACAAGGACGCCGGGGAACATGACGACAGGGACTGATCCCACACCGCTGGCGGCGTTGCTGCTCGGCTTTCTCGGCAGCAGTCACTGCCTGGTCATGTGTGGCGGCATCTCCGCGGCGCTGGGCATGGGCGCCGCGCCAGAGCATCGCGGGCGCCTCATACTGCTGTTCCAGGTCGGGCGGGTGCTCACTTATATGGCGCTGGGTGCAGGCCTGGGCGCGCTGCTTGCCGGCGTCGCAGGACTGCACGGCATGGCACTGCCGGTGCTGCGTCTGGTATCTGCAGCGCTACTGGTCAGTATGGGTCTGACCATCGCCAACGTCTGGCCCGGTCTGGCCTGGCTGGAGCGCGCCGGGCAGCGGCTTTGGCAGCGCATACAACCCCTGGCCCGGCGCCACATGCCCGTCAGCTCGGCGCGGGACGCCGTACTGCTGGGTCTCTACTGGGGATTCCTGCCCTGTGGCCTGATCTATACCGCGCTGGCGTGGTCGGCCACGGCCGGCACCCCGCTGCAGGCCGCTGGCCTGATGGGCCTGTTCGGCCTCGGCACGACGCCGGCGATGCTGGCGACAGGCCTGGCGGCCAATCGAATCGCCGCCCTGCTGAAACAGAAAAACCTGCGCCAGGTTGCCGGCCTGTTGCTGATCCTGGCGGGCTTGTGGACCGGCTACATCGCTATCGCCCACGGCAGCCACGCGGCACACACTCCAGAGAGTCCGTCAGGCGGGCCGGCAGATGTACCGACCGAGACTATGCACCAGCACCAGCACTAGGCAAGCACGGACCCGCGGCAGATTGCCGACGGCCCGCAAGCTGGCGCACCGCTAGAAGCTGTAGGACAGGCCTATCATATAAACGAAGGGGTCGATGTCCACGTCAGCCTTGAAGGTACCCAGGGCGTTGGTAATTTCTGCCTCCGTGCCGATGTCCATCCACCACATTGACGCGCTGGCAGACCAGCGCTCACTGAAGGGGATGTCAACACCCACGCGCGCCGCCACGCCCCAGGAGTCATCCAGGCGCAGATTGGAGCGCACCGGGTCCGTACGACCGGTAATGGGCTGGGTGATCAGGCCCAGGGCCTCTTCCAGTTCATTGTCCACATCTTCGCTGAAGAAGGTCGTGTAGTTCACCCCCACACCCAGGTAGGGCTGCCAGCCTTGCTTGCCGCCCCGCGGATACCACATGAACGTCAGGGTGGGCGGCAGGTGCTCCGTGGTGCCGGCGTCAACATTGGCCCCGTCCACCGTGATATCGTGCTGGAACGGAGTCGCAGCGAGCAATTCCACTCCAAACGCGTTGCTGAACATGTAGGTGACGGTTCCACCCAGCGCCCAGGCGTCGTCAACGTCCACTGTCGGGCTGGCGAGTCCGGCAATATCAAACGCGTCAGAACTGGCGTCCGGATACACGTTGGTCGGGCCGACGCGGACAATCCAGTCGCCCTTCTCTACCGCCTGGGCGGCGGGAACAAGTGTGAAGGCTGCGATAGCAGCCAAGGAAATAAGTGTGCGCATGGTAGGTCCTCCCTGGTGCCCATGCACGTTACCGCTGCAATATGACAATTACGTGACCGCATGAGCGCTCGCGGTAGACGGACGCAGACAGGGGTTGCAGAAAGCGGGAAAAGCCGGAGACCGATGCTGTCATCGGCCTCCTGGCAGGGTCAGAACTTGTAGGCGACGCCCAGCATGTACACCCAGGGATCAATCTCCACATCGAACTTCACATCGGCTAATGGTGTGCTGACCGTTGCCTCGGTTTCGATATTTATCCACCAGACCCCGGCGTTCACGGCCCAGTTATCGCTCAGCTGGTAGTCAAATCCGGCTCGCAGGGCGACACCCCAGGAATCATCCAGGTCGAGGTCAGCGGGCACAGGATCGGTGACGCCAGTGACCGGCTCGGTAATCACGCCAAGGGCACCCTCCAGGTCACCATCCACTTCCTCGTCGAAGAAGTAGGTGTAATTGATGCCTGCGCCAATATAGGGCTGGAAGGCGCCGCCTTTCTCGCTAAGCGGGTACCAGTTCAGTGTCAGTGTCGGTGGCAGGTGCTTGGTAGAACCCGCCTGCAGGCCTGTGCCACTGACGTTGATGTCATGCTCAAAGGGGGTTGCCGCCAGCAGCTCCACCGACCAGCTATTGGTCAGGAAGTACGAGCCCGTTATGCCGAACTGGGTATTGTCGTCAACCTCGACGCCCTCCAGCTCCGCCAGGCCCGCCACGTCAATACGGTCGCTGGAGCTGTCAGGGTCCACATTGGCGGCGCCCAGGCGGATAACCCAGTCACCCTTTTCGTAGGCCTGCACCGGCAGGCATGCCAGGGAAAGTCCGGCCACGGCGGCCAGCATGGTTGTGCGAATAAACATGTGTCACTCCTGTTGTTTTGGTGCCCAATCGCAGGCGAAACATTACAACAGGGTGACAAAAGCCTGCTTGACCAGGGTCAAGCAGGCGCGGCCGTCGGGGAGCCGGTGCCCCGCAAATTGATCTGGACCAGGTTCGATGCCACCGCCCGTGTGTACGGGCCGGACGCAGGCTGCCTCAGGCGGCGTCCCGAACCTTCTCTTCCGTGTACTGAAGCTGGTTTTCCAGCTCACCCGGCACATTGCCGATGGAGGCGTAATAGTCGCGCTGCTCCTCACATTCGGCCAGCAGTTTCTCGGGATCCACCGCCATGAGCGCATCGAACTGCTCGCGCGTGTAGTCCAGCCCTTCCCAGTTCAGGTCGTCATAAGTGGGAGAAAGACCCAGCGGGGTCTCCTGGGCGTGTGCATGGCCCTGGGCCCGGTCTGCGATCCACTGCAGCACACGCATGTTCTGTCCAAAGCCCGGCCACATGAACTTGCCGTCATCGTCCTTGCGGAACCAGTTGACGCGATAAATGCGCGGCGGCCGGGCGATCTTGTCTTTCATGGAGAGCCAGTGCTGCCAGTAGGAAGACACGTTGTAGCCGCAGAAGGGCAACATGGCCATCGGATCGCGACGGATGGCCGCCTGGTGCTCGGCCGCCGC
>JAZBPS010000030.1:0-14201 GCA_036353375.1 Halieaceae bacterium
GGCGAAAGCTTGACCGATACCGGAATAGACACGGCCTGGCGCAGGTGGCTGACCGCGTCGATGTAGCGTTTTTCTACCGACTCGGCGCTCTCGGCGGGATCGGCCGCCACGTAGTAGACATTGATTTCCAGCGCATCGGCGCCGGCTTGCTGCAACTCCCGACCGTAGCTGGTCCAGCCGGTCTCGCTGACGCCGTTCAGGCTGGCGATCACCGGTATGGACAGGTGGTGCTTCAGCGCCTGCAGCTGTTCCAGGTACTGATCCAGGCTGGACTGGAACCCCGGTTGCGGCGGCAGGAAGGAAGAGGCCTCGCCGTGGCCCAGGTCCTGGTGCTGCATAAACCGCTCGAAGCGGCGCTCCTCCGCCAGCAGGTCTTCCTCGAACAGCGAATACATCACCACACCGGCGATGCCGGCGTCTTCCAGGTGCCGCGCGCGGTCCAGCTCCTTGGTCAGGGGGGACGCAGAAGCCAGCAGCGGATTCTTCAGCGGGAGTCCGAGATACTCTGTGCGCAGATCGGCCATGTCAGTCCTCCTTGTCCCCGTTATCGGCAGACCAGTCCAGCCCGGCGAGCTGCTGGTAGCGGTGGTAGCGCTCGCGTACCTCCACCTCTGCCTGGGACAGCAATGCCTCCGCCCGATCGGGCTGCGCATACCAGAGCATGCCAAAACGGGTCTCCGACTCCACAAACTGGCGGTAGGGTATGGACGGTGGTTTGGAATCCAGCTTGAGCGGATTGTGCTCCCGCCGTGGATCAAACCGGAACAAGGGCCAGTGCCCGCTGTCCACGGCCAGGTTCTGCTGGCGATGGTTGTTGGACATGTCCACACCGTGGGCTATGCAGGGGGAATAGGCGATGATCAGCGAGGTGCCGGGATAGCTCTCCGCCTCCAGCAGGGCGTTAAGCGTCTGGGTATCCTTGGCGCCGTAAGCCACGTGCGCTACGTACACGTTCTCGTAGTCCATGGCGATGCGCGCCAGGTCCTTCTTGCCGGTCACCTTGCCCGCTGCCGAGAATTTCGCCACCGCCCCCCTGGGGGTCGCCTTGGAGGTCTGGCCGCCGGTGTTGGAATACACTTCGGTATCCAGCACCAGCAGGTTGACGTTGCGCCCCGACGCCAGCACATGATCGAGGCCGCCGAAGCCAATATCGTAGGCCCAGCCGTCACCCCCGATAATCCACACGCTGCGGTGGCACAGGCTGTCTGCCAGTGACAACAGCGCCCGGGCGTCGCCACTGTCCCCGTCGCCCAGGGCCAGCTTGAGGCGGGCCACGCGCTCGCGCTGCTCATGGATTTCCGCCTCGTTGGTTTCTTCGCAGGCGAGGATCGCTTCGGCCAGCCCGCTGGGCAGTTCAGCGCCCATGCCTGCCAGCATCTCCCGGGCGCGCTTTCGCTGGACGTCCAGCGCAACGCGAATGCCCAGGCCGAACTCGGCGTTGTCCTCGAACAGGCTGTTGTTCCAGGCCGGACCGCGGCCCTCGGCATTGGTGCGCCAGGGCGTGGTGGGCAGGTTGCCGCCGTAGATCGAGGAGCAGCCGGTGGCATTGGCCACGATCATACGGTCGCCGAACAACTGGCTCACGGCGCGCACATAGGGCGTCTCGCCGCAGCCGACACAGGCGCCGGAGAACTCGAAATGCGGCTCCAGCAGCATGGAACCTTTCATGGTGTTCAGCTTCAACGCCGCGTGGTCGTACTCGGGCAGGGATTCAAAGAATTCCCAGTTGGCGGCTTCCGCCTCGCGAAGCGGGGGCTGGGGCGCCATATTGATCGCCTTGCGGCTGGCGTTGCTCTTGTCCCGAATCGGGCAGATATCCACACACAGGGTGCAACCGGTGCAGTCCTCGGGCGCGACCTGATAACTGATATGTACGCCCTCGGGAAAATCCTTGCCCTTGATCTGGATGCTCTTGAACGTCTCCGGCGCGCCATTGAGTTCAGCCGCGTCAAACGCCTTGGAGCGGATGGCCGAGTGGGGGCAGACAAACACGCATTTGCCGCAGTGGGTGCAGAGATCGGTCTCCCAGACGGGAATTTCCAGCGCCAGATTGCGTTTCTCGTAAGCGGCTGTGCCCAGGGGCCAGGTGCCATCCAGCGGCATTTCGCTGACCGGAATCGCGTCGCCGCGCCCGGCGATAATCTCCGCGGTTACGCGCTGTACAAAATCCGGTGCCGATGCCGGCATTACCGTCCCGCTTGGGGCGTTGTCGCCCAGGTCGCCGTCAACGGTCACGTCGTGCAGTTGCGCGAGTGTGGCGTCTATCGCATCGCGATTCATGGCCGCGATACGCTGTGACTTCCTGCCGTAGGATTTTTCCACAGCATCCTTGATCGCCTGAATCGCTGCCTCGCGCTCGAGCACGCCGGCAATCGCAAAAAAACAGGTTTGCATGATGGTATTGATGCGTTTGCCCAGGCCGGTCTGGTGTGCCACCTGGTAAGCATCGATAGCGTAGACGCGAATCTTCTTGTCCAGGATGTGCTGCTGATAGTTGCGGGGCAGGCTGTCCCAGACCTGATCGGCTGGCACCTCGGTATTCAGCAGGAAGGTGGCCCCGGGGGCTGCCTTCTCCAGCATGTCAAAACGCTCCAGGAACACCGGCTGGTGACAGGCGATAAAATTGGCGTCGCCGTCTTCCACCAGATAGGCCGAGCGGATCGGCCGCGGACCAAAGCGCAGGTGCGAGATGGTTACCGCCCCGGACTTTTTCGAGTCGTATACAAAATACCCCTGGGCATACAGGTCCGTCTGCTCGCCAATGATGCGGATGGTGTTCTTGTTGGCGCTGACTGTGCCGTCCGACCCGAGCCCGTAGAACAGGGCTTGAACGCTGTCGTTGTGCGCGCCGCTGCGAAAGCTTTCGTCCCAGTCGAGGCTGAGATGGCTGACATCATCCCGGATGCCGACAGTGAATTGCCGCGGTGGTGCTTCACTGGCCAGCGCCTCGAAGACCGCGGCTACCATTCCCGGCGTAAATTCCTTGGACGACAGGCCGTAGCGCCCGCCACAAACCCGCGGCATCGCCCCCGGCCGACTTTCCGCCAGCGCAGTGACAACGTCTTTGTAGAGCGGCTCGCCGTCGGCGCCTGGCTCCTTGGTGCGGTCCAGCACTGCCACCGCCTGCACGGTGTCGGGCAGCGCGGCCGCCAGTGCGGCGCCGTCCAGCGGGCGGAACAACCGCACCGCCAGCACGCCGACCTTTTCACCGTTGGCGGTCAGGGCATCCACCGTCTCACGGGCGGTATCGGCACCGGAGCCCATCATCACGATTACCCGCTCGGCATCCGCTGCCCCGCTGTACTCGAACAAGCGATACTGCCGACCCGTGGCCTCGGCGTATGCGTCCATCACCTGCTGCACGATGCCGGGGAAACCGGCGTAGAGCGGATTGACCGCCTCACGGGCCTGGAAAAACACATCGGGATTCTGCGAGCTGCCCCGCAGCACCGGGTGCTCCGGTGCCAGGCCGCGGGCGAGATGCGCTTCCACGGCATCGTGCTGCATCAGGCTGCGAATCATGTCGCGGTCGGGCAACTGCACCTTGGCCACCTCGTGGGAGGTTCGAAAACCGTCGAAGAAATGCAGCATGGGTATACGCCCGCGGTGACTCGCCTCCTGGGCGATAAACGCAAAGTCCAGGGCTTCCTGCACGGAGTTCGAGCACAGCATGCCAAAACCGGTGCTGCGCGCCGCCATCACATCGCTGTGATCACCAAAAATCGACAGGGCATGGGTGGCCACGGTACGGGCGGCGACATGAATAACCGTGGGCGAGAGCTCCCCGGCAATCTTGAACATATTGGGCAGCATCAGCAGCAGCCCCTGGGACGCGGTAAACGTTGTCGCCAGACTGCCCGCCTGCAGGGCACCGTGAATCGCACCGGCGGCACCGGCCTCGCTCTGCATCTCGATCACGTCCGGCACGGCACCCCATAGATTGGTCTGCCCTGTCGCGCTCCAGTCGTCAGCGTGCTCTCCCATGGGGGACGCCGGCGTGATCGGATAGATCGCGATAACCTCGTTGAGAAGATGGGCGATACGGGCAACCGCCTCGTTCCCATCCAGCATGACCGTCTGCTGTGTCGCCATAACCGCTGCCCCGCGCTCCGGCAGGACTGCGTGACCGACCGGGAAAATTCGAGAGAGCAACTACTTTGAACCCGGTTGGGGCAAATTACCTTGAGCCAGCGCAATGGGCGCCCGGTTGAACCCGCGGCGCACAACCTTGCCGCTATCCCCAGGAGTAAGCGCCGCGCAGACATCCCGCGCCCGCTGCCAGAGCAAGCCCCGGGACGATGTTGTCAGGTTCCGGGCAAAAAAAAGGCCCCGGATGGGGCCTTGTCGTGTCCAGGGACGCTCGCCTAGAAGTTCCAGGTGAAGTCCACGCCGGAAATACGGCCGGGGTTGGGGTGGTTGAAGGAACCGCCGAACTCCGGTGCCGGTATGACCTCCTCCAGGAAGTCCTCGTCGGTGACGTTCTGGCTCCAGGCCACCACAGACCAGTTGGCGCCGTACAGGCCGGCCCGCAGGTTCAGGCTGAAGAAGTCGTCACGCTCCGTATTGGAGTACTCGCTGGTCCCGAAACCGAAGCCCGGCACGCCGTACACATCCGAGAGGTCGGTAAAGAAGTTGACCGTCTCATTGGCCTGCACCGTGTGGAACCAGGTGCTGCCGGTGTACTGGTAATCCGCCCGCAGCATCAATTCCACCTCGCCGAAGATCGGCGTGCGGAAGTCGATGCTCAGGTTACCGTTGGATTCCGGTGCGTAGGGCAGGTCGTTGCCTTCCGTGTAGGGCCGGTTGTTGTTCTCCACGATTTCCGTGTCGACCATGCCGTAACCACCGCTGAAGGTGAAGTACTCGTTCAGTGCGTAGGCAAAGTCAAACTCGGCGCCCCAGATCTCAGCTTCGTCGATGTTGGTCACAACCCGCAGCAGGCCGAAAGGACCGGCGAAGAAGTTGAAGAACTGGTAATCCTCGATCTCGGTATAGAAGATGGCGCCGTTCACCCGCAGCCGATTGTTCAGCCACTGCGACTTGAAGCCCAGTTCGTAGGTGTCTGTCACTTCCTTGTCGAACTCGTCGCGCACGTTCTGCGGTGCCGTCGGATACGTGCCGAAAGTGCCGTTGACCGTGGCCTGGCTGCCGATGCTGTTGAAGCCACCGGAGCGGAAGCCCACGCCGTAGGACGCATAACCGGTGAAGGCGTCGGTGAACGTGTGCGTATAGCTCACCTTGGGCTGCCACTGGTCGAAGGTCTCGTCGCGATCAGGGATCGTATCGGTGCCGGAGCCGTCGAAGGCCGGGTTAATGGGTGCCGGACCGAACAGGCCGAAGATCTGGGCATTCAACACGTTGGGCACCTTGTTGGAGACCTCGCGGCGCTCCTCGTCGTAGCGCACCGCCAGGGCCAGCTCACCGCGCTCGCCGATGTCCATCTCCAGCTGGCCGAAGGCGGCAAACACTTCCGTGTCGAAGTCATCCCAGAACAGCTGATCGGTGGGATTCGGACCTGAAGGCGGCACATAGGGTGCCTGTACAAAGCCCTGTCCCAGGTCGGCGCCATAGGCAACGACCACCTCGCGCTCCAGATTCGCGTAGAAACCACCCACCACCCAGCGCAAAGACTGGGATTCATCGGAGGTGAATTTCACCTCGATGGAGTTGGTGGTCTGGTTGCGCTCCTGGTACTGATAGCCATCACAGGTAGTGGGCGAGTACGCCGGCAGCAGCGCGTTCAGGCCGCCGAACTCGGGCACGAAGCTACCGGGCGGGTTGCCGTCCTGTACCGCGAAGAACGGGCTCACCAGCAGCGACGTGTCCAGGGCGTTGTAGCTGTCCAGACAGGCCGCGGCGGACTCGGGAGCGCCCAGGGAGTATCCGCCGAACGCGGCGCTGGTGCCGTCGGACAGCAGGGATTCTTCCAGGTCATCGTAGGACCCGATCACCGTGAGGGTGCCGGCATCAAACTCGTAATCCGCCTTGACCGCAAAGAAGGTGTTTTCCTGCTGGTTCTGACCAGGCACATTGAAAATGAACTTGAAGTCCGTGTTGTTGACGTCCTTGTTCAGGTCCGGGTTGCCCAGGAAAGCCGCAGCGCCGGGCAGGGCGAAGGTCGCGTTGAAGTTAATCGCGCCGCCCTCGACGTCGCGGTAGCTCAGTTGGCTGTCCACCGTCAGTCGATCATTGGGCTCCCAGATAATGCGCGCGCGTGCGCTGGTATCTTCCATGAAATTGATGGCATCGTTTTCGCCGGTAAACTCGTTCTCGAACTGGCCATCGGTGTCCCGGTAGCTGATGGTCGCCCGCGCAAACAGCTTGTCCTCAATCAGCGGGCCGCTGACCATGGCCTGTCCCTTGACCAGGTTGTCGTCGCCGAAGCCGCCGCGCAGGCGCGCCTCAAACTCGTTGGTAGGCCGCTTGCTGTTGACGATGATCGCACCGGACGAGGCATTACGCCCGTAAAGTGCACCCTGCGGACCTTTCAAAACCTCGATCTGCTCGATATCGAACAGCTCGCCGTTAAAGGCGTTGGGGTTGGTGATCAACACACCGTCGAGCACGTAGGCAAACGAGCTTTCGGCATCACGGGTTGAGTACTGGCCGCGGATCGTGACCTGGGTATCGCCGACGTTGGCCGTATCGACGATAGTCACGTTGGGCGTGAGGCGGATGAAATCCTGGGGCCGCTCAATCCCGGCATCCTCGATCTGGGCCGCGGTGAAGGCGGTGACCGATATGGGCACGTCCTGCAGGCTTTCCTCCCGCTTACGTGCAGTAACCACAATTTCTTCCAATAACGCGTCCTGGGCCGCTACAGCCTGCGGCAAAATCAGTGAGGCGCTGCTTAGTGTTGCCAGAGCGATTGCGCGGGCAATGAGTCGTTTTTCCATTGGTATTGTTATCCCCTGAAGGTGAACAGGCGTTGAACAATACGCCCGTTGGAGAGGTTCAGACCACAGGCGTTGGCAGACTGGCCAATACCTCGTCGAGGGACTGCACCTCCGCGTACTTGGCGTGCATGTCGAACAGGTTGGCTGCGTGGGCCTGTGGATTGCGGTCGCCTACCGCCTCACGTGGCACGAACACCCGGTAATCGTGCTGCAGGCCGTCCAGCACCGTGGCGCGTACGCAGCCGCTGGTAGTGAGCCCTGTGACGACTAACGAATCCACCGCCGCGGCGGCAAGCTGCGCGGCAAGGTCCGTGGCGAAAAACGCGCTGGCCCATTGTTTTTCCACCACCGGCTCTTCCGCCAGTGGCGTCAGCGCGGCATCTACTTTCACCCAGTGTGAGTCCGGGGTCAGCAGATCCAGTGCGGGCAGCCGGTCGCGGAACACCCGCGCCTGGCCAGCGTCTCGATAAACCACGGTGGTAAAGAATACCGGGAGCTTGCTCGCGCGAAATCGTGCCAACAGCTGCGCGTTGGCAGCAACCACGGAAGGGCAATCACTGCCCAGCGGGCACTGGGGGTCGGTAAAACCGTTAATCATGTCGACCAGCACCAGCGCCGGACGCTCACCCATGGACAGACTGCGCCGCTCAAGATTCACAAGGCAGCGCCTGCATGATTGCAGTTTGGGAAAGCGGCTTGACCGCCGTGTATCGGCATGGGAACTCCGGGAATCTGCGCAAACACTGCACGGGCGCGATAATCATAGCACTGGTGAGTGCCCCGCTGGCGCTTTACACTAGCGCGAAGAGCAGCCAGTGGAAGCACGATTCTTGATCACGATGCAGGTGCGCGAGGCACTACCGAACCTGGAGAGCTTTCTGGAACACTGCGAGCGGCAGCGTTACAAAGCACGCAGTGTGATTGTGCACGCGGGCGAGCCCAGCGAAACCATGTTCTTTGTCCTCGACGGCACCTTGTCCGTCAGCATCAAGAGCGAGGACGACCAGGATCTTATCCTGAACTACGTGAATGCCGGCGATTTCTTCGGCGAGATGGGGCTGTACAAACGGGTTGCCAAGGTGCGTTACGCCACCGTCCAGGCCAAAACCCAGTGCGAAATCGCAGAAATCCGTTATGACGCCTTTCACCAGCTGAAAGACAGCTTCCCCGACCTTCTTTACTACATCGGTTCGCAAATGGCCGAGCGACTCACCCAGACAACCCGCAAACTGCACGACCTGGCTTTTGTCGATGCCCGCGGACGTATCACCAATGCCCTGCTGGACCTGTGCCGTGAGCCAGCGGCCATGACCCATCCCGACGGCATGCAGCTGAAGGTGTCCCGGCAGGAGCTGGCACGCATCGCCGGCTGCTCCCGGGAAGTGGCAGGGCGCATGCTAAAAAAGCTGGAAAAAGAAGGGATCGTCGAGGTCAGCGGCCACACCATAGTGGTGCGCGGCGAGCGCGACATCCTGCAGGCGCGGGAAACCCCGGAGCGGGCCTGAGCGCTGCCGGTAGCGCCCGGCTGGACCTGCTTTACAAGTTGGCCTACCCTATGCGGCCCGCCATACGCGACGAATAAGAACAGGCCGGTGACCGGCCGTCTGGGGAACGCAACATTAAAGTCAGAGCCATTTACAGAGCCGTTAAAGTGGCCGGCGCACAGGCGCCCCACGACACGCTGACCCTGCGACTCTATTACCCCTGTCGCTTTGGCGACTCCGCGGATGAGCGCGATAGCGGCATAATCCCGGTGGATACCACGCGCACGCCGCTGCCCGTCGTCATCCTGATCCCCGACGAGGACACGCCCCAGGAATGTTACGCCTGGCTGGCCGATGCACTGGCCCAGGCGGGCATGGCCGTGGCCAGCTACTGCTGGGTGCACGAGCACGCCGACGGTGTGATACGGCCCGGGCCCGGTCTCTTGCCCAAGCGACTGGGGCGCAAGCGCCTCGGCAAAAAGCCCTCCTGTCCAGCGCTGCCCGCGGTGATGGCGGAATTGAAGCGTCTCAACAAGCGAGGCCCCTTGTCGGGCTGCCTGAATTTGTCCTGCACCGTCGTGGGGGGCCATGCGACCGGTGGTACCGCCGCGCTGTTGAATGCCAATCGCGACTGGTTCCCGGACATCTGTGGCGCATTCGCCTATGCATCGCATACCCTCGCCGAGCCAGGGCACGGCTGGGAGCGCGGCGACGTGATGCCGCTGCCGCGGGACATGCCGCTGCTACTACTAGCTGGCACTGAAGACGGTGTTTTGGCCAGTGAGCTGCCCGGCACGGGCGAGCGCCCGGAGACCTGGGCAGTGGAGCAAACCTTCGCAGAGGGCATCAAGGGCCGACGCGGCGATCGCCACCTGGTGCTGGTCAAGGACGCCAGCCACTACACCTTCACCTCGCCCAGGGATACCGCATCGGGCCGCGAATTCATGGACCGCCGCACCCGGGGACAGGGCAAGGCACTGCGAAAGTACCTGGCCAGGCTGATCGTCACCTTCTGTGACCAGACCTGCCGCAAGGATCCCATGTCCCGCGCTGATATGGAGGCGCTGGTGCAGGCGAGCCATGACATGGTGGCAGACTCCGCCCGCAAATAAGGTTAAGCGAACCGGGCCCGCTCGCGCTTCGTAACAAGCGCATGGCAAACAGCAACGACCCCATCATCTACTGGTTTCGGCAGGACCTCAGGCTCAGCGACCTGCCGGGACTGTCCGCTGCCGCAGCCACCGGGCGACCGGTGATTCCCTGCTATATCCTGGACCCGGAGAGCGCGGGGCGCTGGGCACCCGGCGGGGCCTCCCGCTGGTGGCTGCACCACAGCCTGGCAGCACTGCAGGCAGCGATTGCCGAACATGGCGGCGGGTTGCTGCTCTACCGCGGCGACACACGAGCGATACTCGAGTACCTGGCAGAGAGCACCGGAGCCAGCAGCATCTTCTGCAGCCGCGCCTACGAACCCTGGGCTGCCCAGCTGGAACGCAGCTTGCACGACACACTGCCGGAAGGCGTGGAGCTGCGCCGTTTCGCCGGCAGCCTGTTATTCGAGCCGGAGCAGATCGCCAACCAGTCGGGCCAGCCTTTCAAGGTGTTCACACCCTTCTGGAAAGCCTGCCTGCGCAAGGAAGACCCCCGCTCGCCAGTGGCCGCGCCCTCTGGCGGTGTATTCGCAGATATCCCCGCACCGCGACCGCCCGCCGCCGATGCACGCAGTCTGGACGGCCTGGAGTTGCTGCCGGTCAGCCCCAACTGGGCAGCCGGCTGGGAATCGCTGTGGCAGCCCGGGGAAGCGGGCGCGGCGCAGCGGCTGGAGACTTTCCTGACCGAAGGCCTGGGTGACTACGCCGACGGTCGCAACCATCCCGCCATGGATGTGACCAGTCGCCTGTCTCCCCACATCCACCACGGGGAAATCTCCCCACGGCAAATCTGGCACCGCGTCTGCGACGGTCGCCGGCCGCAGGAGCAGGTCAACAAGTTCCTCTCCGAACTGGGCTGGCGCGAGTTCTCCTACCACCTGCTGCATCACTTCCCCGATATTCCGGAAAAGGCCTTCAAGGAGCAGTTTGCTGATTTTCCCTGGGTGGGTAACCGGGCGCACCTCAAGGCCTGGCAACGGGGGCAAACCGGCTATCCCATTGTGGATGCCGGCATGCGCGAGCTCTGGCAGACAGGCTATATGCATAACCGGGTGCGCATGGTGGTGGCTTCGTTTCTGACCAAGCACTTGCTGCTGCCCTGGCAGGCCGGTGAAGAATGGTTCTGGGACTGCCTGGTGGACGCAGACCTCGCCAGCAATGGCTGCAGCTGGCAGTGGGTGGCAGGCAGTGGTGCCGATGCCGCACCCTACTTCCGCATTTTCAATCCCACCACCCAGGGCGAGAAGTTTGACAAGCAGGGGGAATACGTCCGGCGCTGGGTCCCTGAGCTGGCGGCCCTGCCGGACAAGCACCTGCACGAACCTGCGGCCGCCCCAGAAGCCGTGCTCAGGGAAGCGGGTGTCACCCTGGGGCAGGACTACCCACACCCGCTGGTGGACCACAAAGCGGCGCGGCAGGCAGCGCTGGATGCCTACGACTCGATAAAGAAAGCGAGCTAGGCAGCGGCCGTCAGCCGCAGGCTTGCCCGCACGCCCGGGGGCGTATTCACCGGCTACTGCGAGGTATCTGGCGCCTGCGGCAACAGTGCAACCGCCGCGGCGCAGCGTTCGTCCAGTTGCGCGGTGCGCTTCATGCCCTTCACGATCGCGGAATCCAGGTCTTTCCCTTCCTTCTCGGCAACCTGCAGCGCCGTCTTGAGGCGTCGAGCATTCTCCAGCGTACACAGGCGTGGCAGCGCGTACTGGGTGACCCTGAAGTGGAAGTTGCTGTCGTGCGCCTCGTTGATCGCAGGCATTGCGTCGATCATGCGCTGGGCGAACGGGGCGGCCAGGCTGCGCTGGCTGCTGTAGGGGAACAGCGCCGACAGTATCGTGCGGCTGCGGCGCAGGACGAAGTTCTCGTCGGCGGCCATAGCGCGGTCGAACCAGGCCATTTTCTCGTCGCCACGGGCCGCCAGTACCTGGGCGCGCACGGCGTTCTCCTCACCGATGGCACTGCCATCGCGCCGGGCCTCCGCCGCTGCCAGTTCAGCGTAGCCGGGCTGGCGGAACTCGTTGAGCTTCAGCACGATCTGCCAGCGCGTATCCTGATCCAGGGTGTATCCCGGCAACGAAATATCTCCTGCCAGCAGCGCCGCTATGCGTTCCCAGGCCGCGGCATTGTTGGCCGTATCGATATAAGCGGCCAGCCAGACCTGTCGGGCATCGCCCTCCGTCCCGGTAACCTGTTCCCACAGCAATGGTTCAAATCGCGCTGCGTAATCCTGTACCAGGGCAGCGCCTCCAGGCGCCTGGTGCAGGTAGGCAAAACCGCCGCGCAGTGATCCCAGCAGATCCAGGGTCGCGGTCAGGTCCGTTTCCAGCGGCAGGTTTGCGGCCAGGGTATCCAGATAGGTGGTGACCGGGAGCTCGGCGTGTTGCACCATATTGTAAAGGTCATCCCAGACCATGGAGCGCGTCAGCGGGTCCCGCAGCGTCATGATGTAGTCGCCGAGACTGGCAACAGAGCGCGGATCCAGTGTGACTTTTATATAGGCGTAATCGTCGGCGTTCGGGTACACCAGGTCCGGACAGGGCAGCTCGGCCGCTACTTCAACAGGTGTGCTGGCGCCCGCGAAGGTGACGTCCACGCTGTGCCGCTGCACGAACTGACCGCCCTCCAGGTTGAACAGCGCCACCCGCGTGCGCTGCTCCCGCAGTATGGGAAGCTCTTCCGGCGCACTTTGCAGCAGCGTCAGCCCCTGCAATTGACCGCCCTCACATTGCACGTCTACCTTCAGCGTATTCACGCCGGCCTGGTACAACCACTGTTGGGTCCACGCATCCAGGTCGCGGTCCGCGGCGGCGGCCATTGCACCGATGAAGTCCTCAAGTTCGGTATTGGACCAGGCGTTGGCCGCGATATAGTCCCGCACGCCCTGGCGGAAAACATCGCCACCCAGCAGGAAGTCCAGCTGTTTCAGTGAAGAGGCACCCTTACCGTAGGTGATGGAGTCAAAGTTGGACGTCGCCTCGGCGGTATTTCGCACCGGCAGCTCAATGGGATGGGTTGTCACCAGCTGGTCGGCGAAATACGCCGATTGCTTGCTGCGCAAAAAGAAGCGATGCCATACCTCATCGAAACCGGGCACGCCTTCCATGGCCAGGCTCGCCATATAGGTCGCAAAGCTCTCGTTCAGCCACAGCCCGTTCCACCAGGCCATGGTGGTGATATCGCCAAACCACATATGGGCCATCTCGTGCATGATGGTGTCGGCGAGGGTGAAACGCTCCGCCTGGGTGAGGGGGCGACGCCGAAGGTAGCTTTCATTGAAGGTCACCGCCGCCACGTTTTCCATTGCGCCGCTGTTGTAGTCGGGCACGATCAGCTGGTCGTACTTTTTGAAGGGGTAAGGCAGCCCGAAGTACGCATCGAAAAAGTCAAAGCCCTGGCGCGTGGTCTCGAACCAGAAGCCTGCCTCTACATGGGGCTTGAGGCTGTGGCGAACAAACAGGCGCAGGGGATACCGGAACGCGTCCTGCGGCTCGATCAGCGCGTACTCACCGGCATGCAGGGAGAACACGTAGGAGCTCAGGGGCTCCGTGGGCGGAAACGTCCACACACGGACGTCGCCGTCTTCCTGCACGTCGGTCTCGCGCATGGTGCTTACCACCTGCCAGCCGGCAGGTGCGCGCACCGACAGGGTATAAGATGCCTTCAGGTCCGGCTGGTCAAAATGCGGAAACAGGCGGTTGGCATCATAGGGCTCAAAGTCGGTATACAGGTACACGCGACCGTCTTCCTGGTCCACATAGCGATAGAGCCCCGAGCCGTCCTGGCTATACGGGTGCTCGTAGTCGATGCGCAGTTCCTGGGCACCAGGCGCCAGACTGCCCGACGGCAAGGTGATGAAAAAACCATTGTAGCTATAATCCACAGCCGCGCCGTTGAGCAGCACCTGCTTCACATCGCCATTGGCAAAATCAATGGTTAGCGGGGCACCGTCGCCCCCGTACTTGAAGCTCGCCACCACGGTGCCTGCGTACCGATCCTCGGCGAAGCCAAGGTCGATATCCAGGCTGTAAGCGGGCTCGCTCACCGCGCGTTTGCGCGCTACAGCGGTGTCATAGTCCAGGTACTGCCCGGCCGGGCGTGATTTCGCCGGTTGTTCTCCTTCCATGGGTGCCTGGTCGCGCTCGGAGCAGGCGGCAAGGCCGAGCAAGAGGCAAAAACCGAAAACGCTGGCCACGGTGCGGGCGATGACTGTTTTTAACATGTCATATCCTTCTGTCTAAACCGTCATACAGACGGCATAGCCTGAAAAAAGCCGCAAATTATACACGCTGGGGCTATGCCTCAGGAAACAAGCAAAGCGAAGGTTTTTGTAGCGGCGATGCGATGCTATCGGTCTATACTGGACTGGCGTTGGTGACGACTGTCAGGGCAGGCGCTGCCGAAGGTGGCGCGATACCGGTCGCCACTCCACAAACCACAGAACAAGAAAGGTCTTTCCCATGCAAGCAATCCAAAAAACGCTGGCGTCCCTGGGGCGCTGCGCGGCGCTGCTGTCCAGCGTCTGCCTCGCTGCCCTGTCGCTACACGTGCACGCTGCAGACAAGCCCAACATCCTGGTGATCTGGGGCGACGATATCGGTGTCAGTAATATCAGCGCCTATACCTTCGGCCTGGTCGGCTACAAAACCCCCAACATCGACCGCATTGCCAAAGAA
>JAZBPS010000444.1:0-1497 GCA_036353375.1 Halieaceae bacterium
GATTTAGTCGCTACCCAAGATCAGAGTTTTGGCCTTACCAGCCTAATTGACGATATGGGGCAAGCAGGCAATATAGTGCTCACCGCCGCCAACTTAAACATTGTCGATATCAGCAGCGAAACCAACTTCAACAACTTCAATCTTTTGGCCACTGCCTTCAACGACGGCAACGGCGGCAACATTATTCTGGATGTGGCAGATACTATCCGACTAGAGGGCAATTCCCTCTCAACTGTGGCTACTACTGGCGTTGCAGGAAACATTCGGATTTCGACTCCTAACTTGCAATTGCGGAATGGGGCAACCCTGCAAGCTAGTACCATTAATGGCAATGCTGGTGATATCACCGTTGCCGCCGACACAGTATCCATGAATGGGTTTGGTCGTTCACCAATCCTGTCTGACGTGATCGACGCACAACCAAGTGCTATTTTCGCGACGGCTGAGGGCGATCGCGGGGAAGCTGGCAAAATTCAAATCACCGCTAATCGCTTGGTGCTGGATGACTTTGCGGGAATTGGGGCCAGTGCCGATGGCTTGGGACAAGCGGGCGAGATTCAAATTGTCGCGAATGAACTACAGCTCCGGAATGGCGGCAATATTTCCTCCAACGCTTCCGGCAGTAGCGCGGCTGGCAACATCACCCTTGAGATTAGCGGCCCGGCCACATTTGTAGGAGGCGCATCTAGTAGCCTCAATCCTGGTGGAGTGATAAATCCCAGTGGTGTGTTTAGCCGCACCTTTGATGACAGTGATGGGGGTAGCATCAACCTCAGCGCCACTCGCTTGAACTTGCTGGATGGGGCCACTATCAGTACGGCAAATTTTGGCTCTGGCGAAGGCGGCGACATTGTTCTCAACGTTACCGAAACCATCATTCTGGAAAGCATCAGTCCACTTAATCAAGGTTCTGTGAGCGGGATTGAAAGTAGCACTGTTGCGGCTGGCGATAGCGGCAATATCCAAATTCGGGCGGCTGGGCTCATCCTACGCGATGGAGCCCTCATTTCCAGCGGCACCGCCGGAATAGGCAATGCTGGGCAGCAGATATTGGAAGTCGATCGCATCCAACTACTGTCTGGTGGCTTGTTTGCCAATACCCTAGAAGGGTCTACGGGCAACGGTGGCGGCATCGTTGCCAATGCCCGTTCGATAACCCTGGATGGTTCGGTTATCTCCAGCCAGAGCCAGGGAAATGGGGCGGCAGGGCCAATCATTCTCAATGCCTCTGACCTGCTGCTCCTGATCGACAGTGATATTTCGACAGTGGCGGCTCAGGCGTCTGGCGGTGACATTGCGGTCAACACCTCTGAAGTCGCTGAGCAAGGACTGGTGGTGTTGCTGGGCGACAGCGACATCACCACCGAGAGCTTTGGCGATGGGGGCAACATTACCCTCCTGGGCGCAGCAGTGATTGCGTTTGATGACAGTGACATCATTGCGCGATCGCAGAGTGGGCGCGGGGGCAACATCACCCTGACCAATTTCTTCAGTGAA
>JAZBPS010000031.1:0-3624 GCA_036353375.1 Halieaceae bacterium
CGTCATCGGGCACCGCGATGCCCTGGTCCTGCAGGAAGCGCATGGCGCCGATGGCAATCAGGTCGCTGGCGCAGACCAGGGCGTCAAACTCCAGGCCGGCATCCAGCAGGCTGGCGACGGCGCTGGCGCCGCTGGCTTCGAAGCTCTCGGCGTAGACCTGGAGGTTGTCGTCGGCACTGAGCTGTGCCTCCTCGAGAGCTTTCTGGTAGCCGCTGAAGCGGTCGGCGAACTCCGGCGCCTGTTCCGAGTTGCAACCCAGGAAGGCTATGTTGCGCCGGCCTTTTTGCAGGAGATGGCGCGTGGCCTGGTAACCGCCGAGGGCGTTATCCGAGCCCACGCAAATGCCGTGCTCGAAACTCAGCCGCGGGCCCCAGATCACCCAGTGGGCGCCGGAATCTGCCAGCCGCTGCAGGGTCGGGTGTGCGCTCACGTAGTCGCCGTAGCCGAGCAGGATCAGGCCGTCGGCGCGGTGGGCCTCCTCATAGCGGGCATACCAGTCTTCCTCCGGGTGCTGGAAGGACACCAGCAGGTCGTAGTCGTGGGCGGAACAGGCCTTGGTGATGCTGCCCAGCATGGACAGGAAGAACGGATTGATGGGGGAGGCGTCCTCAGGCGCGTCTTCGAACAGCAGCAGGGCCAGGGTGCGGGTGTGGCCGGTGCGCAGGCTGCTGGCGGTGCGGTCCACCTGGTAGTTGAGTTCGCGAGCGATGGCCTGCACCCGGGCGCGGGTTTCCGGGTTGACCAGCGGGCTGTCACGCAGCGCGCGGGAAACAGTAGACTGGGATACACCGGCCTTGGCCGCGATATCGAAAGACGTGGCCTTTCTTTCCGCCATGACAGCAACACATCGAGCTTATGGCCCTCGATTGTCTGTATTTCCGGGGGGTTACGCAACGTTCGCCAAATTCCCTGCCGGGACAGCTTTTTGTGCCAATCCCGACCGGTACGTGAATACGTATGCAAGCCATTGCCAGCGAAAGGCCCCGTGCCTACTGTGTTTTCCATAGATTTTTCAGGGTAATAGCCGCCGATGGCTGCAGTTGAGAAACAGAGTGTCGTATCTGGGGATAACCTTTACCTGTTTGGTGAGGGCACCCAGGAGCGCGCCTGGCAGTGGCTGGGCGCGCATCCCACCGACGGCGGCACCCGTTTCACGGTATGGGCCCCGAACGCCAGCCGGGTGGCGGTGGTGGGCGACTTCAATGACTGGGACGGCAGTGCCGACCCACTCGATTGCCTGGGTGAGAGTGGCCTGTGGAGTGGCGAGGTGGCAGGTGCTGCCGCCGGCGCCCTGTACAAGTTCGAGATCACCGACCGCAGCGGTCGCCTGTTGCCCCTCAAGGCAGACCCCTACGCGCTGCAGATGCAGAAGCCCGCGGACACCGCATCTATCGTCTGCGCCGAGCCCGCCCACGCCTGGAGCGATAGTGACTGGATGGCTGCTCGGGCCGCCCGTATCAATCGACAGGCCCCGGTTTCCATTTACGAGGTACACCTGGGCTCCTGGCGCCGCCGCGGTGCCAACCGGCACTATCTCAGTTACCGCGAGCTGGCGGATGAGCTGGTGGACTACGCCAGCGATCTGGGCTTCACCCATCTGCAGCTGATGCCCATGAGCGAGTATCCCTTCGACGGCTCCTGGGGTTACCAGCCGGTGGGCATGTTTGCCCCCACCAGCCGCTTCGGCAGCCCCGACGATTTCCGCTACTTTGTCGACCGCTGCCACCGGGCCGGGCTGGGTGTGTTGCAGGACTGGGTGCCGGCGCACTTTCCCACCGACCCCCACGGGCTGGGACGCTTCGACGGCAGTGCCCTGTACGAACATGAAGACCCGCGCAAAGGTTTTCACCAGGACTGGAATACGCTGATCTACAACCTGGGTCGCAAGGAAGTGCTGAGCTTCCTGCTGAGCAATGCCCACTACTGGCTGGACAGTTTCCACATCGATGGCCTGCGGGTCGACGCAGTGGCCTCCATGCTTTACCTGGACTACAGCCGCAAGCACGGCGAGTGGATTCCCAATGAGCACGGTGGCAACGAAAACCTCGAGGCAATCGCCTTCCTCAAGCGCCTCAATGAGCGCGTTTACGCCAACTTCCCCGGCATCGCCACCATCGCCGAGGAGTCCACCGCCTGGCCGGGCGTGTCGCGGCCGACCGACAGCGGCGGGCTGGGCTTTGGCTACAAGTGGAACATGGGCTGGATGCACGACACCCTGCGCTACATGTCGCGGGATCCGGTGCACCGCCGCCACCATCACAACGACCTGACCTTTGGCATCAGCTACGCCTTCAGCGAGAACTACGTGCTGCCGCTGAGCCATGACGAGGTAGTGCACGGCAAGGGCAGCCTGCTGGGCCGCATGCCGGGTGATGAATGGCAGCGCTTCGCCAACCTGCGCAGCTACTACGGCTTTATGTGGACCCACCCGGGCAAGAAGCTGCTGTTCATGGGCGGTGAATTTGCCCAGCGCCGCGAGTGGGACCACGACAGCCCGCTGGACTGGCACCTCCTCAAAGAGGCCTCCCACGCCGGCATCCAGTCGCTGGTGCGAGACCTCAACCGGCTCTACCGCGAGCTGCCGGCGCTGCACCGCCTGGACTGTGAAGAAAAGGGCTTCGAGTGGCTGGAGGGCGGCGATACCGGCAATTCGGTGCTTGCCTACCAGCGCCGGGACGATACCGGCAGTGAGGCCATGGTGGTATGCAACTTCACGCCCAATCCCCACCAGCAATACCGGCTGGGTGTTCCCGGCCCGGGCGTCTATCGACTGCGGCTCAACACCGACCAGGGCAGCTACGGCGGCAGCGACTACCCGGTGCATACCGAGCTGTCGACGGAGAAGGTCGCCGCCCATGGCCGCGACCACAGCGTGCAGCTGAGCCTGCCGCCGCTCGCCACCATCATTTACGAGCGGCTGCCCGCATGAATCGTCCGGAAAGGTTGGCGACTGAACCGGGTTTCCCGCTCGGTGCGCACGTCGACGAGGACGGCGTCGGCTTCGGCCTGTACTCGGAGCATGCCGAGCGCGTCGAGCTGTGCCTGTTCGATCCGGCCAGCGGCGCAGAGACCCGGCGCGTTGACCTGTCCCGTACCAGAGACGGTATCTGGCGCGAGCATCTCACCGGGCTCGGTGAGGGCGTGCACTACGGTTACCGGGTGCACGGCCCGTGGGCACCCGAGGCCGGGCATCGTTTCAACCCGCACAAGCTGTTGCTCGACCCGTACGCGCGCTGGATCAGCGGCCCCGTCCGCCTCGAGCCGGCCCACTACGCCTACTCCCTGGCGGAGGACGGCGCAGCACCGTTGCCGGATGAGCGCGACAGCGCGCCAGTGATGCCGCGCTGTGTGGTCATGGCCGATCCTGCAGCGGTGCCGCAGCTCAACAGGCCGCAGTCCGACACCATCATTTACGAGGCCCACGCCCGCGGCATGACCATGCGCCATGAAGGCCTGCCGATAGACGTGCGCGGGACCTTTGCCGGTCTGTCCGACCAGCGCATCATCGACTACCTCAAAGCGCTGGGCATCAACGCACTGGAATTGATGCCGGTACAGGCCTTTATCGATGAGCCACACCTGCAAGGTCGCGGCCTGGCCAACTACTGGGGCTACAACACCATC
>JAZBPS010000032.1:0-2590 GCA_036353375.1 Halieaceae bacterium
ATGGTCCGCAGAACCTGCTATGAACAGGTTGGGCCGTTCGATGAAAAGCAGTTGCGGTCGCAAGATTATGAAATGCTCCTCCGCCTCGCCCATCGTTGCGATGGTGTGGTGCTAACCGAGCCGACATTTATCAGGCGAACCCATACTGGAGAACGTGGCCCTGCTAAGGACCGGCATCGCCAGACGGAACAGCGCAAAAAGTGGGTCGAGTACGACCAGCTGTTTATGCGCCGCTACTATACCGAGTTACCATTGGCGACGTATGTTGGCAGCTCTTGCAACGACGACGAGCTCAGTCCAGAAGATCGAACAAGCGCGCTACTCAGACGTACAGCTATCGTTGCACGCAAGGGAATGCCTGACCTTATGGTGCTCGATATCCGAGAGGCAGCGGCAACACCGGGTAACAGGCTAACTACTGAGCAGATAGCGCTAGGGTGCAAGGTATTTGCGGCAACGAACCCTGCCGCCTTGCAGAAGCTACTGAAACACCCCGATTTGGCTTCGCAGGTTCGCGATGCATGCAGAACACGCAAGGGTCTGGCCATTAGATTGGCGCTGGCCAAGGGCGCCTACCATCAATGTCGCCGCGAAATTCGTGACCGCTGCTTTCCCGAGGTGATGCAACTCGCGTTGTTGGTCCCCCGCTTATTGGGGGTGGCTGGCTTGGGCCATGCGCTCCAAAAAACCTGCCGGCGTCAACCGGACAGAAACGGCCACTGAACATGTCACCCCGCGTCGATGTGATCATCCCCTGCCACAACTGTGGAGGGTTCCTCGAACAGACGCTCGCGTCCATAGACGGACAACACGGTGACTTCGAGGTCGCCGAGATCGTCATCGTCAATGATCGCTCCAGTGACATGCCAACGATTGAACTCCTGGCACGGCTGTCTGAGGACGGTCGCATAAGAGTCATCGAGAACCAAGGCCCCAAAGGTGCCGCGGCTGCACGCAACACGGGTCTCCGGGCGACAAAGGCGGACTGGATCATCTTCCTTGACGGTGACGACCTGCTCACACCAGGTAGCATCCAGCAACGCATTGCGGTGCTGGACAGCCACCCTGACATCGGCTGGATTGGGGGGGACATCACCTTAATCAACGCTGAAGGGGAGCCAGAAGCCGAGTCCTTCTTCCGGTCCAGGCCGCGACCGCGCGAAGCGCTACAGCAGGCCTGGGTTCGCGAGGAGACTGTGATCTACCGGCGACCGGTCGAAATGTTCATTGAGGTTTGCGTTAGTGGGATCGGTGCGAGTTTGGTCCGGCGTGATCTGCTAGAGCGCGTCGGGGGGTTTAGGGAGCATCTGTGGCAGGCTGAGGATTATCAGCTGTGGATTCGGCTCGCACGGATCGCTGATTTTGCCTTCCTGCCCCACACCGTGTTGCTTTACCGCCAGCATGGCAGCAACACGATGGCCACGGATATTCCACCACGACTATGGACAATCAGGGCGTTTGAGCAGCTACTCAAGGATCCATTGTTCACCCCGTTTCGCCTCCTTCTAAAGGGGCGGATTGCACAATTTCACATAGAGAATGGCTGGTACTTCAGGGGTAAACATAGTCCTGCACAGGCCGCTCTTTCATATGCGCGTTCCTTTCTTGTGCTGCCCAGCACCAGATCACTGCGCAGCCTCACTGCGCTGGCTGTCCGCCCAACGACACCCCGCCACAGCGATCTTGGTGATCGCGATCCATCGCGATGAGCGCTGTTCGTAAAGGCCTGTTTTTCTCGCTAAGCGAGCGTTACCTGTTGATCGCCATCAGCCTGGCCGGCTCCATGCTGCTGGCGCGGCTGTTGACGCCGGAAGAGATCGGCATCTACTCGGTCAGCCTGGCCGTGATCGGCATTGCCCAGGTGGTGCGAGACTTCGGTATTGGTAGTTTCTTGATCCAGGAAAAGCAGCTCACCGAGGCGCATATCCGCACGGCCTTCGGGTTCTCGCTGCTGATCGGCACCACGCTGTTCGTGATCGTGTTTTTCGCTGCCCCGCTGGCCGGCCAGTTCTACGACGACCAGCGTCTGGTCGAGACCATGCGCATCAGCGCGCTCAATTTCCTGGTGCTGCCGTTCTGTTCCATCTCGCTATCATTGCTGCGGCGCAACATGCTGTTCAAGCGGCTGGCGGCGGTGGGCGTGGCGGCCGCGCTCACCGGCTTCTCTGTCGGTGTGAGCCTGGCCTACGCCGGGTATGGTCCCAACAGCATGGCGCTGGGTGCAGTGGCATCCAACATCGTCACCGGCACCCTGGCTTGGCTGGTGCGCACCGACCGCAAACTCCTGCTGCCCAGCCTGTCTGAGTGGCGGGTGATCCTGAAATTCGGTTCCCAGAGTTCGGCGGCCAGCGTGGTGACCACGATCTCCACGGACATCAACGACCTCGCCCTCGGTCGCATCCTTGGCTTCGCCCCTGTCGCCATGATCAGCCGCGCACAGGGCCTGATGAATCTGTTCCATCGCGACATCATGGGGGCAATACGTGGGGTAATGTTCCCAGCCTTCGCCAAGGCGCACCGTGAGGGCCAGTCGGTGGATGCGCAGTACATCCGCAGCGTCACCAACGTCACCGCCTTTGCTTGGCCGTTC
>JAZBPS010000007.1:0-3826 GCA_036353375.1 Halieaceae bacterium
AGATTCGCTGACCGGCCGGTGCCCACACAATTGTCCTGCACATGACGCAAGTCATGCCCACGAGCAGCTCTGGCGACAGTGGCTGGCAGGCAAGACACACTGCACATAGACTCAAAAGAAACACCGGAGGGAGTCCATGTCGCTGAATCGTCGCCGCTTTATACACGCCAGTGCCGCCGCGTTGGCGGCCCTTTCGCTGCCCGGCTGTCAGCGGCAAAAGGCTGCGCCCACGGGCCCCACCACCAGCGCTGATATCACAGTGTTTCACGGCGGCACAGTGCTGCCCGTTGACCCCGCATTTTCCCAGCACGCGGCGCTGGCCATCAACGGTAACCGCATCCTTGCTGTTGGAAGCGTGGACGAAGTAATGGCGGCCGCGGGTAACGGCGCGCGCACCATCGACTTGCAGGGGCGCACTGTGCTGCCGGGCTTTATAGAACCGCATATGCACTTTTCGCTGCTGGCGGGCTTTGGCGGCTACCCCGACATCGGCGCCTTCAACTACCCCACCTTCGAGGGTGCGCTGGCCGCCCTGCGAGAGGCGGCCGCCGGCACGCCGCGCGACCAGTGGATCATGGCACGCCAGTTCGACCCGGTGCTGCTGGACCCGCCCAGAGACCTCACCATAAAGGAGCTGGATCCCATCGCGCCGGAGCAACCTATTTTTGTCCTGAACGCTTCCGGCCATATCGGCTACGTCAACAGCACCACCCTGAAGCTGGCGGGGATCACCAAGGACACGCCGGACCCGCCCGGTGCCGCCATTGGCCGCTACGAGGATGGCACCCCCAACGGCGTGCTGTATGGCACTGCCGCCCACGGAGTAGTGATGCAGAAAAACGCGGCGCTGATGCAGCGCATGAGCAGCGGCTTCATTGAGGCCGGCAGGGAGGTGGGCGACCTTGCCGCCACTCTTGGCATTACCACCCTCTGCGATATGGCAACAGGCGGCGCCGCCGGGCCGGCAGAGCTTGCGCGCTACCGCCAGATGTATGAAGGCGGGCAGATGAAAGCCCGCATTCGGGCGTACCTGTTCGACAGCGCCGCCGACCTGTGGGACAGGTCAGAGACGCAGCCGTTTGAGGGCGATGCGCTGATGCGCGTGGCAGGCTGGAAGATCGTCTCGGACGGTTCCAACCAGGGCTACACCGGCCGCCAGCGCGAGCCGTATATCGGCACGGATAACCGCGGCATCTACTACGTGCAACCCGACGAACTGAAAGCCAAGGTGGCCACGCGCACATCCCAGGGCTGGCCCATGGCCATTCACGGCAACGGCGACGCCGCCATCGACAGCATTCTGGATGCCATGGAATCCGCGAAAGCCGATGGCATTGATGTGAACGCCCTGCGCTGCCGCATCGAGCACTGCTCTATCCTGCACGACGAGCAGATTGCACGTATGGCCGACCTCAACATGGTGCCCAGCTTCCTGATCAACCACGTGCACTATTGGGGTCATGTGATGCGCGACCGCGTGTTCGGCCCGGACAAGGTAAAACTGCTGGACCGCTGCGCGGCTGTTGAAGACGCGGGACTCAAGTGGGTGATGCACACGGACGCGCCGGTTTCCCCTCTCGGCAGCCTGCAGAAAATCCGCACCGCCGTCGCCCGGGACCTGTGGAAAGAGCCCGACACCGTGCTGGCCCCCGACGAGCGCGTGAGCGTGGAAGCCGCCATTCGTGCGGTGACCGCCAACGCGGCGGCCGCCTGCCATTCCGAGCACGAGATCGGCCAACTCAAACCCGGCCTGCAGGCCGACCTGGTGATTCTGGAAGACGACCCCCGCGAGGTGGAACCCGGCAAGATCGCTGACATCTCGGTCTCCCAAACCTGGATGGCCGGGAGACAGGTGTTTGGTTGATAGCCGGATAACTTCGGCTAAGCTCAGGTTAGAAACGTCACGCCTGCTAAAGGCATCGTAAAGACGGAGGAGCCGCCATGAAAGTCGTAAAGCACGGCCTTTCCATCGGTATTGAAAGGATCGGAGAAGACATTTTTCTTGCACTGAAAGCGCAGGGCAAACTGACACACGAAGACTACAAGACCATCACCCCGATGCTGGAATCCGCCCTGGCCGAAGTGACCTCACCCAGCGTCAACGCGCTTATAGACGGCACCGAACTGGAAGGCTGGGAAGCCCGCGCCGCCTGGGACGACCTCAAGCTGGGATTGAAGCACGGCAGCGAGTTCAAAAAGATCGCGATCGTCGGCAACAGGAAATGGCAGGAGCGCCTGTCGAAGGTGGGTAGCTGGTTTATCTCGGGCGAGATCAAATACTTCGAGAGCGAAGCGGACGCCGTTGTCTGGCTGAATGCCTGAGATAGAGATCGGGGTTGGAGACGCTTTCCGTTACGCGATTCGCCACGATAACGGTTACCCTGATTACCTATCAAATCAATGCGAGGCGCTGGCTGAAACGTTACCTCGTCCACAGGGTTTGCGGTTTCATCTAACCGCAGGAGGAACTGCGTGAATCTGATTCAGTTCAGTGCTGCCGAGAAGGAAGCCATCGTCGAGAAGATCAAGCGCTATTTCATTGAAACGCTGGACCAAGACATCGGTAGCTTCGAGGCCGAATTCCTTATCGATTTCTTTGCCGGGGAGATTGGAGCGCACTTTTATAACCGCGGGTTACAAGATGCACAGGCTCTGTTCGCGAGCAAGGTTGAAGAGCTGTCGGATTCGATCTGTGAGTTGGAGAAGCCGACTTAGAGCACTTGAGTGATAAAAGGATCAGAGCCTTTTCCCGAATACTCAAGCAACAGGGGCAATCATGAATGAGCATAGTGATGAAGGCGATGCAGATAACCGTTCGAAGCAAGCCTCAGATGAAGAGCCCACCACGCCCGCCAAACCGCCGTACTATGATTTGCTCTATGTGATTGTCATAAGCTGCTGCGTTGCAGGCATCACCTGGTTATTCCGCAGTGGTGCGATGCAGCTCTGGGACCGTCACCCCAGAGGTGGGGAAAATTACGAATATGGCTGGTTTTTCTCATTGCTTTTTGCAGTGCCGGGCGGCTTCCTCCTTGGCTCACTACTGATGGCGCAGTATTTGATGTGGTTCCAGGAACGATCAACACAACATAAAGAGGGCCATGATGATCACGGGCTGTAATTGCTCCCCCGAAGGCGCCGACGATTCGATTTCGGAAACTCAATTCTTGGGGCGCTGCTTTAAGGGAACTCAGGCGTTCTGTTCTTAATAGACTGCAGGAGCACCAAACCTTTGATCGGGTTGTATGAATACAGAGACACCCAAATCCACTGGACTGGTTAAAACCTGGTTGCTCGCGCTGCTGCTATCCGCCGCGTTTGCTGTCCTGCTCGCTTCAGCATTGTCGCTCGGCCGGGCAGCCGGACACGCGGCGCTACTGTTCCTTCCAAACTTCTGGCTATCACGGCTTGTCATTGCACAACGTGTCGGTTGCATGACACGCAGATTCAACTTCCTGAACAGCACTGAAAACGAATCTACGCTGGTCATCACTGGCGCTCGCATCCTGGATAAAGAAGCGGATCGCTGGGCCTACTGGAGCAACTGGCTGCGTGAGGCGTTCATGTGCCTGGTGCTATGGCTTCTTATCGCGCCTGCCGTGCTGACCCCTCTGTCAGAGATGATCTCTGGCACCTCAGTTTGATTGGCAAACCCCCTGCCTTCGAAATCTCACTGGAACGTTTCCATGGAAACGTCGTCTTGAATCCATTACAAGCACTGTTCAGATAGTTCGCGTGGCTTGCTGTCTTAATAAGGCAAGTAAACTGTCACCATAATCAACAGATCTTTCTGGACGCGCGGGTTCGCAGCGGTTTAGTATCGAAC
>JAZBPS010000033.1:0-3849 GCA_036353375.1 Halieaceae bacterium
GCAACGTGGGGATGACAGTACATAGCGATGCTGACTCCTGTCATTCCCGCGCAAGCGGGAATCCAGCCTGTGCGACTCGAGACAGGCACTGGATCCCCGCCTGCGCGGGGATGACGGGGTGGCAGGGTGTCAATGGCGAACCTTGGTCGTGTCACCCCCGCGAAGGCGGGGGTCCAGTGTGCTCGAAGGGTTGGCCTGGCTGGATTCCCCTGCGCAGGCCGCCGCCTGCGCGGGAATGGCTGGGGTGTAGTCCCTGTATTCCCGCCTGCGCGGGGATGGCGGGATGGAGCGGGAATGACCGGGGGAATCAGGTCTTGGACTTGGCTGCCGCCATAACGGCGGCGGGATTGGATTCCTGCATGCGCTCGATCTCGGCCTGAAACTCGGCCAGGTCCTGGAAGCTGCGGTAAACACTGGCGAAGCGCACGTAGGCAACATCGTCCAGCCCGCGCAACGCGTCCATGACCAGTTCGCCCACCACCCGGGATTTCACCTCCCGTTCGCCGGTGGCCTGCAGGGTATGCTTGATCTGGGCGAGAGCTGCCTCAATTTCCTCCACGCTCACCGGGCGCTTCTCCAGCGCGCGCTGGATACCGCTGCGCAGCTTATCCTCATCGAAGGGCTCGCGGTTGCCGTTGTGCTTGATGATCTTCGGCATCATCAGCTCGGCCACCTCGTAGGTGGTGAAGCGCTCGGCGCAGCTCAGGCACTCGCGCCGACGCCGCACCTGGTCACCCGCAGCGACGAGGCGCGAATCGATGACTTTGGTGTCATCAGCGGAGCAGAAGGGGCAGTGCATAACGTCGTGCTTCTCGTGGTTGAACAGGTTGTAGTAATGCGCGCGAAGCTTATCACGATTCGGGGGAATCACCGGCCGCGCCCGCTGACGGGTCATTTTCCATCCAACCGATCAATGGCGCCAAATCACCGCCGTCTGCCGCACGCAACGCCGCTAAATATGCGTTGCGGTCGCCGCGCCACTGAGGCGGTGTCGCACCCAGGGCTCGCTGCACCAGCACCTCTGTCATCAGCCTGGCGTGACGTCCGTTGCCGTTGGGGAATACATGAATCTTAACCAGCCGGTGATGGAAGCGGGCCGCAAACTCCACCACCGGGAACACACCCGTCTGAGCCCACATACGCGCATCATCGAGCAGGTTTCGGGTCTCCACTCCAATCATCAGGGGATCAACGCCAATGTTCTTTTCTGTCAGCCGAGGCGTACCGGCCCAGGCCCAGACCGCACCGAACATTCGCCGATGTAATTCGTGCAGAAAATCCCGAGTGAAGAGGTCCTGATACTTCCGCTGGCCTACCAGCCATTCCTCCGCCTGCTGAATATTTTCCTGTTCCAGCACATTCAGCTCTGCACGGGTTTGTACGTGGGGCAACAGCAGCCCCTCACGCTCATCAAGGTCTAGCGGGGTTGCGCCGTCGATTTCATCGCCGGGATCATTCCACCGGGAACTCATCGCCCCGGCTCTTCGTCCCACAGGTCTTTTGGTGGTTTATCCAAGTAACGCCGGGTGCGCTCGGCAATCTGGTCTGCCAGCTGCTGGTCGGTAAGCTGTTGCCGTTCCAAGGCCATGCTGTCGTTGACCTTCTCTACACGCATACGGGCCTTGCGTCGCGCTTGCTCTGCCAGCATTTCCTCAACGGGCTGTTCCGGCACCAGGGCATAGACGACCCTGCAATTAAGTGCGCTTGCGGCCTTCTCCAACTGAGCCAGCGTAATGCGGCCCTCGGGCTCCTGCCGCTCCATGCGGGCGACCGCTGACGTGCTCACGCCCATGCGCCCAGCCAACTGCCGCAGCGACATACCCAGCGACTTGCGCACAGTGCGAACCCAGCCTTCTGCCGGCTGGGCCAGGGTGCGCAACGATGCGGTTGCCGACACCTGTTGTTGATACTGCTTTTGGACGAGCTTTTTCATCTTCGGAGGTTGTGCAATGGATGCCCTGCATATTTTATATATATAAGTTTAATTCTTATATTAAAAATTATACATTTATGTTCATTTTTTAAATTTGGGGCGAAAAAAGAGGGCGCCATGCGCCCCCTCTAGCGCATACGGCCGCTAGCCTTGCGCCGCCATGGCCGCGGGTGCTGCGGTGGCGTGGCCGTAAACCGGGAAGCGGGCGCAGATTTCCAGCACCTTTTGCTTCACCTCGGCGATCACCTGCTCGCTGGTGTCGTTCTCCAGGCTTTCCAGCACGTCGCACATCCAGTGGGTGAGCTCGACGGTTTCCGCCTCGCGGAAGCCGCGGGTGGTAATGGCCGGGGTACCCACGCGCAGGCCCGAGGTCACAAACGGCGAGCGCGGGTCGTTGGGGACGGCATTCTTGTTCACGGTGATGTTGGCAGCCCCCAGAGCGGCATCGGCGTCCTTGCCGGTGTATTCCTTGCCGATCAGGTTCACCAGCATCAGGTGGTTGTCGGTGCCACCGCTGACGATATCGATGCCACGGGCCATAAAGGTCTCGGCCATGGCTTTGGCGTTGGCCTTGACCTGCTGCTGGTACACCTTGAAGCCGGGCTCCAGCGCTTCCTTGAAAGCCACCGCCTTGGCGGCGATCACGTGCATCAGCGGGCCGCCCTGCCCGCCGGGGAACACAGCGGACTGCAGTTTCTTCTGGATCTCCTCGCCCTCATTGCTGAGGATGATGCCGCCACGCGGACCGCGCAGGGTCTTGTGGGTGGTGGACGTCACCACGTGGGCATGGGGCACCGGGTTGGGGTATTCGCCGCAGGCCGCCAGCCCGGAAATGTGGGCCATGTCCACCAGCAGGTAGGCACCCACCGAATCGGCAATCTCGCGGAACTTCGCCCAGTCCATCACCCGGGAGTAAGCCGAGAAACCGGCGATCACCATGGCGGGCTTGTGCTCTTCGGCCAGCCGCTGTACCTCGTCGTAATCGATCAGGCCGGTGTCGTGGTTGATGCCGTACTGCACTGCGTTGTAGTGCTTGCCGGAAAAGTTGGGGGCCGCACCGTGGGTCAGGTGGCCGCCGTCGGCCAGGCTCATGCCGAGGATGGTGTCGCCGGGCTTGATCAGGGCCTGGAACACGGCGCTGTTGGCCTGGGAGCCGGAGTGGGGCTGCACGTTGGCATAGGCGGCGCCGTACAGCTGCTTGATGCGTTCCACGGCCAGCTCTTCCGCCAGGTCGACGTACTCACAGCCGCCGTAATAGCGCTTGCCCGGGTAACCCTCGGCATACTTGTTGGTCATGCTGCTGCCCTGGGCTTCCATCACCCGCGGGCTGGCGTAATTCTCGGAGGCGATCAGCTCGATGTGCTCTTCCTGGCGGCGATTTTCCGCCTGGATGGCGTTCCACAGTTCGTCGTCGTAGCCGGCGATCGTCTGGCTGTCGTCAAACATGTTTTTCCCCTTCCGGGCTACTTGCGGGCGCCCGATATTGCGGTGTGCGTAAAGAAGCGGAGTGTACCGTTTGCGGGGATTTTGTACCAACTCTGGGGGGTGTGAGAGCAGGCCCTTGTCACCGTCATCCCCGCGGAGGCGGGCTCTTAACCTGTCACCCCCGCGAAGGCGGCGGCCCGCGTAGGGGGGCCAGTGTGTTCGGGCGGTCAGAGTGGCTGGATTCCCGCCTGCGCGGGAATGACGGTGCGGAGCGGGAATGACGGTGCGGAGCGGGAACGACGGGGCGGAGCGGGAACGACGGGGCGGAGCGGGGATGGCGGGGACCGGCGCGGGATTGACGGGCCGCGGGTTACCGCCTTGAAATTTAGCATTGCTGTAACATGGCTGACATAAACTCGCGATTTTTCGAGGCAGCGGGACAACCCGATGGATATCAGCGTATTCGGCAGCGGTTATGTGGGGCTGGTGCA
>JAZBPS010000034.1:0-10622 GCA_036353375.1 Halieaceae bacterium
CTGGAGCTGGACGCCGCCCGCAGTGAGCTGCAGGCCCAGCGCGGCCGGCAGGCCTCGCTGGAGGCATTGCAGCAGGCTGCGGCGGGCGCGGGTGAGGCGGTGGAGAGCTGGCTGGATGCCCGGCAGCTGTCTGATCGCCCCCGTCTGCTGCAACAAATACAGGTAGACCCCGAATGGCAGCGGGCGGTGGAGACGGTGCTGGGCGAGAGCCTGCGAGCCGTCTGCGTCGACAGCATAGACAATTACGCCCAGACCCTGGCCGAATCGCCTGGTGGCGACCTTATGCTGCTGGATGCGGGCAAGGGCGAGCTCACGGCCAGCGGCACCCTGGCGGACAAGGTGCGCGGTGGTGGTGATCTCGGCGGTTTGCTCGCCAGCGTGCTGCCGGCAGACAGTCTTGCCGATGCGCTCTCGCGCCGCGGCACCCTGGCGCCGCACCAGTCGCTGGTGACCCGCGAGGGTTTGTGGCTGGGGCCGGGCTGGATTCGTGTCAGCGCGCCCGAGGACGAAGTGGCGGGCGCCATTGCCCGCCAGGAAGAACTGGACCGGCTCAATACCGCCATTGTCGCGGGGGAGCAGCGGGTGTCAGCGCAGCAGGCGGAGCTGGACACGCTGGATGCGACGCTGAAATCCCTGGAGCAGCGGCGCCATGAAGGCCAGAACAGCCTGCAGGCAATCGCGCGTGAGCACGCCGAGCTGTCTGCGGCCCTCAGCGCCGAGCAGGCAAAGACCGAGCAGATCAGCAAGCGACGCGAGGGTATCAACCGCGAAATCGACGAATCCCGCAGCCAGTACGCCAGTGAACAGGCCAGTCTCAGCGAGGCGAGGCAGCTGTTGGCTGAGGCCATCGAAAGCATGGAACGCGATGCGAGGCAGCGGGAAACCCTGCTGACGACGCGTGACGAGACTCGCGCCCGGCTGGACCAGGCGCGCCAGTCAGCGCGCCACGACAAGGACGCCGCCCACCAGACAGCGATGCAGCACCAGTCGCTGCTGGCACAGCTGGAATCCATGACCCAGTCTATTGAGCGCACCACCGTGCAGGTGAAGCAGCTGGTGGAGCGCAAGGAGGGGCTGGAGGCCAGCATTGCCAGTAACGATGAGCCCGCGGAGGGACTGCGCGAGGAACTGGAGGGCAAGCTGCAGCAGCGGCTGGTGGTTGAAGCGGAACTCAGCGAAGCCCGGGATCGCGTCGCCAGCATTGATGGCGCCCTGCGCGATCGCGAGACCGAACGCGCCGCGATAGAGCAGCGTGCGGCCAATGCCAGGGCCGAGCTGGAACAGAAGCGGTTGGAGAACCAGACGCTGACCGTGCAGCGGGAGACGCTGGAGAAAGCGCTGGTAGAAGCGGGGCACGAATTGCAGGCGGTGTTGCAGGGCCTGCCCGAGGAGGCGGAGGAGGCTGAATGGCAGCGTCGGCTGGAGCAGGTGGGCAATCGGATCGCCCGCCTGGGGCCGATCAACCTGGCGGCCATTGATGAGTACAGCCAGCAATCCGAGCGCAAGAACTACCTGGATGCCCAGAACGCCGACCTGGAAGAAGCCCTGCAAACCCTGGAGGCCGCCATCCGCAAGATCGACAAGGAGACGCGCAATCGCTTCCGGGACACCTTTGAGCAGGTCAACAACAGCCTGCAGGAACTGTTCCCAAGGGTGTTCGGCGGTGGCTCCGCCTACCTGGAGATGACCGGTGACGACCTGCTGGATACGGGTATCACCATCATGGCGCGCCCACCCGGGAAGAAGAATGCCACCATCCACCTGCTGTCCGGGGGAGAAAAGGCGCTGACCGCCATAGCCCTGGTATTCTCCATTTTCCGCCTCAACCCCGCGCCCTTCTGTATGCTGGATGAGGTCGATGCGCCGCTGGATGACGCGAACACCGGCCGCTACGCGCGCATGGTGAAGGAGATGTCGGAGCACGTGCAGTTCATCTTCATCACCCACAACAAGATCACCATGGAAATGGCCGATCACCTCATGGGTGTAACCATGCAGGAACCCGGTGTATCGCGACTGGTCACAGTGGATGTGGATGAAGCGGCCGAACTGGCTGCGGTGTAGATCAGGTTGTCGCCGCAGTGGTGTGCAGGCGGCGGGCGCCCTGTCCTTGCAGGGGTATTCATTGGTACTGTGTTAATGGAATTCATCGGGATAACCTGAACACCTATGGACATTAGCGTACGCGACTGGATGATCATCATCGGCGTCCTGCTGATCGTGGCGGTTCTACTGGACGGCTACCGCCGCATGCGCGACCCCAACCGTATCCGTGTCTCCCTCACCGACGTGCCCGACAGTGGTGACGACGATGTCTCTGTTTCCCGCGAACTGCCCAACGGCGGCGCCAGGGTCAAGCCACGCAGTGCCGCAGAGCAGGCTGCCGACGCTGCGGAGGAGGCGAGTGTGTCGGCCGCGGGCAGTCGTGAGCCCGACCCCCCGCTACTGACAGAGCCCGCAGGACGCAGCTCACGCCGCGCCGGGGTCAAGCCGGAACCTGCGCCTGATTCCGGCCCTGAAGCGGATAGCAGCGAGGATGCCAATGACCCGTTGTTCGCCAAAGCGCCGGTCATGCGCGCCCAGCGAGGCGAGAACCTTGACCTGTTGGCCGGGATTGAGGCCGCCGGCGACGATCACGGCGGCAGTGGCGGCGAGCCCCAGGAAGTGCTGATGCTGCACGTGGTGTCACGGGACGAGCGCGGGTTTCCCGGGGACGACATCCTGCAGGTATTGCTGGCCTATAACCTGCGCTTCGGCGAGATGGATTTTTTCCATCGCCACGATGAGGCCGCCGGGCGCGGCAAGGTGCAGTTCAGTGTGGCCAATATGCTGAAGCCCGGTGTTTTCGACATCGACCATATGAGCGATTTCTCCACCACCGGCCTCATTTTCTTTATGACCCTGCCGGGGCCACGGGACATGATGGGGGCATTCGAGCTCATGCTCGAGACCGCCCGCGGGGTTGCCGAACACCTGGGCGGCGATGTGCTGGATGAGTCCCGCAGCGTGGCGACTCGCCAGACTCTGGAGCACATGCGCCAGCGCATCCGCGACCTGGAGCGCAAGCTACTGGCCCGGGCGGGACGCTAGGCCCGATGTCCGCAACAGGCTCGTCCGCGGCGGCTGCCGAGATTGCCCGGCTGCGCACCGAGCTGGAAGACCATAACTACCGCTATTACGTGCTGGACGAGCCCAGCATTCCTGACGCCAGCTACGACCGGCTCATGCGGGAGCTCAAGGCGCTGGAAGATGCCAACCCGTCCTTACGCAGTCCCGACTCGCCCACCCAGCGGGTGGGCGGCGCGCCGCTGAGTGAATTCAAGCAGGTCGCCCACGAGCTGCCGATGTTGTCCCTGGATAACGCGTTTTCCGCCGAGGAGATGCTCGATTTCGAGCGTCGCATCATGAACCGACTGAAGCGGGATGACCCCATCGAGTTCGCCTGCGAGCCGAAACTGGATGGCATTGCCGTGAGTCTTCTGTACCGGGACGGTGTGCTGGAGCGCGGGGCTACCCGCGGCGATGGACGCACGGGAGAGGACATCACCCACAATATTCGCACGGTGCAGTCGGTACCCCTGAAACTGCGGGGCGAAGGCTACCCCGCGCTGCTGGAAGTGCGGGGGGAGGTCTATCTGCCGCACGAGGCCTTCGAGGCAATTAATGAAAAGGCGCGCGCGGAGGGCGGCAAGGTGTTCGTCAATCCGCGCAATGCGGCAGCGGGCACCCTGCGCCAGCTGGACCCGCGTATCGCCGCAGCCAGGCCCCTGCAGATGTGCTGTTACAGCGTGGGGCTGGTCGAGGGCGGCAGCCTGCCGGAGCGCCACTCGGAGATCCTGCAGGCGCTGCAAGGCTGGGGGCTTCGCATCAATGCGGAGTCAGACGTCGCCCTGGGCGCTGCCGGCTGCGATGCCTACTACACATCGCTGGCGGGTCGACGCGACCAGCTTCCCTACGATATCGACGGCATCGTCTTCAAGGTCAATGAGATCGCCCTGCAGCGCACTTTGGGATTTGTGTCGCGGGCGCCGCGCTGGGCCATCGCTCGCAAGTTTCCCGCCCAGGAGGAGAGCACGCGACTGCTGGATGTGGAGTTTCAGGTGGGTCGCACGGGTGCCGTTACACCGGTCGCGCGCCTGGAGCCCGTTTTTGTCGGCGGCGTCACCGTCAGTAATGCGACCCTGCACAACCGTGACGAGATTGCGCGCCTGGGTGTCATGAAGGGCGACAGCGTGATCGTGCGCCGGGCCGGTGATGTGATCCCGCAGGTGGTTTCGGTGATTCTCGAACAGCGCCCCGATGATGCCAGCCCGATACGCTTTCCGACGCACTGTCCGGTCTGTGACTCACCGCTGGAGTTCATAGAGGGTGAAGTGGTGGTGCGCTGTTCCGGCGGCCTGGTGTGCGCGGCCCAGCGTAAGCAGTCGATCAAGCATTTTGCCTCGCGCCGCGCCATGGATATTGAGGGTCTGGGAGACAAGCTTGTTGACCAGCTGGTGGACGAGGACCTGGTGCACAGCGCCGCAGATCTCTACACCCTCACAGTGGAACAACTGGCCGGCCTGGAGCGCATGGCAGAGAAGTCTGCGGCGAACCTGCGCAGGGCACTGGATGACAGCAAACAGACCACCCTGCCTCGCTTTATCTACAGTCTGGGAATACGCGAGGTGGGAGAGGCGACAGCGCTGAACCTCGCCCGGCATTTCGGCGACCTGGACGCCCTGATCGCCGCCGACGAGGAAGCGCTGCTGGAGGTGGATGATGTAGGACCGGTGGTCGCGGACTACGTGCGGCAGTTCCTGGATGCGCCGCAGAATATTGAGGTCATTAATGCCCTCATCGACCACGGGGTGACCTGGCCCGCCGTGGAAGCGGAAGCCGCTGGCGCGAAACCTCTGGAGGGCGAGACCTGGGTGGTGACCGGGACGCTCGACAGTATGAGCCGCGACGAGGCCAAGGGCCGCCTGCAGAACCTGGGCGCAAAGGTGGCGGGAAGTGTCTCGAAAAATACCGACTGCGTGGTGGCGGGTCCCGGCGCCGGCTCCAAGCTGGCGAAGGCCGAGTCGCTGGGCATCAAGGTTATTGACGAGGAGGCCCTGCTGGCCCTGCTGGCTGAGAACGGGGAAAGCCCGCCGTGACGCGGCTTGCCTCAACAGCCTGTCTGGGGCTGCTGCTGTTGCTGGGTGGTTGCGCGACGTCACCGCCCTCGGATGTGAACGACATCTGCGGCATCTTCGAGGAAAAACGCGGCTGGTATGACGATGCGGCCGACGCCAGGGAGCGCTGGGGCAGCCCCATTCCGGTAATGATGGCGATCATGCACCAGGAGTCCCGCTTCCGGGCCAAGGCCAAGCCGCCGCGCAAGAAGATTCTCTGGGTTATCCCGGGCCCCAGGGCGTCCAATTCCTACGGGTATACCCAGGCGCTTGAGGAGACCTGGGAGGTGTACAAGCGCGACGGCGGCAATTACGGCGCCGACCGGGACAATTTCGGCGACTCCATCGACTTTATTGGCTGGTACAACCACCAGAGTTACCGCCGCAGCGGTATCAGCAAAGACGATCCCTACCATCTGTACCTCGCCTACCACGAAGGCCACGGCGGCTTTAACAAGCGCAGCTTCAGCAACAAGCAGTGGCTGAAGGACGTGGCCAAGAAAGTGTCGCGACAGTCCACGCGTTACACGCGGCAGTTGCAGGGCTGCGAGGCCTCGCTCAAGGACGATGGCTGGTGGATATTCTGATTTACTGCGCGGCGGGTGGCCCGACTGCCCGGGATAACTGAGCGCGCTCCGACCGCCCTGTTCCAGGTCCCCGGCGTCATGTCATAATGCCGTAATATTTTGGACTTTTAATACCGTCTTTAACCTTCCCTGGGGAAAACGGTCTATGTCTGATCGCACGGTGCTCATCGTCGACGATGAGTTCGCGATACGCGACATGCTGCGCATGGCGCTGGAAATCGCGGAATTCAAATGCCTGGAGGCAGACAACATACAGTCGGCGTACCAGGTGATCGTGGACGACAGGCCCGACATCGTCCTGCTGGACTGGATGCTTCCCGGGGGGAGTGGGCTGGAGTTGTTGCGTCGCCTGAAGCGCAACGATGCCACCAAGGACCTGCCGGTGATCATGCTGACTGCCAAAACCACCGAGGACAACGTGATACAGGGGCTGGATGTTGGCGCTGACGACTACATCACCAAGCCGTTTGCGCCGCGCGAGCTTATTGCCCGTATCCGCGCACTGCTGCGGCGCAGCGCCGGCGGGGTGGAAGAATCCACCCTGCAGGTCGCGGAGCTGACCCTGGACAGCGACTCCAAGCGCATCTTCCTCGGCGGCGATCTCATTGACGTGGGTCCCACCGAGTTTCGTCTGCTGCAGTTTTTCATGTCTCACCCCGAGCGCGCCTACACGCGCAACCAGCTGCTGGACCAGGTCTGGGGAGCCAACGTGTATGTGGAGGAACGCACGGTGGATGTGCACATCCGCCGCTTGCGCAAATCCCTGCAGATCCCCGGGCATGACTACAGTCGCCTGATCCAGACCGTTCGCGGTACCGGTTACCGGTTTTCAGCGCGAGGAGTCAGCTTGTAGTGGCCACCGCCAACTGGTGGCGTGAACTGCGAAAGGTTGCACTCTATTTTCTGGGAATTGTCGGTGTAGGGGCCCTCCTTGGGTATCCGCTGACATCGCTGACCGTGGCGTCGCTGGTGCTGGTGGTTTACTGGCTGTACCAGTTGCGCCGGGTATCCAACTGGATGCAGCGACCCGACGTGGAGCCGCCGGAGGCCAGTGGCATCTGGGGCGAGTTCTACGACAGTATCTACAGGCTGCAGCGCAGTGACCGCGAGGAGCGCGACCGGCTGCAGACCGCCGTGAGTTACCTGCGCAACTCCCTGGCTGCACTGAAAGACGCCGCCGTCCTGATAGACCCCTCGGCCAACATTGAGTGGTGCAACGAGGCGGCGCAGGAGCTGCTGGGACTGGAGTATCCCCGGGACCGCGGGCAGGCCATCGTCCATCTGTTGCGGGTTCCCAACTTCAGTGCCTACTTCACCGGTGCAGATTACCAGCAGCCACTGCTGATCGAGAGCCCGCTGGACGCCGACCTGCAACTGCTGATTGAGATTACTGCCTTCGGGCGCGGCAGCAGGCTGATGTTTGCCCGCGATGTCACGCGGGAAAGGCAGCTGGAGAAGATGCGCAGGGATTTTGTCGCTAACGTTTCCCACGAGCTGCGCACACCGCTTACCGTGATCAGTGGCTATGTGCTGACCTTGCTGGACACGGACCTCGGCGAACAGGAACGGCTGCGAAAGCCCATGCTGCAGATGCAGCAGCAGGCGGAGCGCATGGAAACGCTGCTGCGGGACCTGCTGTGGCTGTCGCAGATCGAGGCCACCGAGGGGCGGGAGGAACACAGCCCGCTGGATATTCGTGAACTGGTCTCCGAGGTGCGCGAGTCAGTGATCGGGGCGTTTCCGGGCCGCACCGTGCAGGTGTTCATGGACAGCACGCGCACGATCAAGGGGAACTACAAGCACCTCTACAGCGCCTTTTCCAATCTGGTGATAAACGCACTCAAATACAGCGACGGTGACGTTGAGGTGCGCTGGTGTGATCGCGACGGTGCCTGTGCGCTGGAAGTCACCGACGCCGGCCCCGGCATCGACGCGGTGCACTTGCCCAGGCTTACGGAGCGCTTTTACCGGGTCGACAAGAGCCGCTCCCAGAGTACGGGAGGCACCGGGCTGGGTCTGGCGATCGTGAAGCACGTGTTGGCGGGCCACGATGCGCATCTGGAAATCGACAGCGAGGTCGGTGTTGGCAGCACCTTCCGCTGCGTTTTTCCATTGTCATAATAGTGTCACCTTGATGACTGTTTTGAACTGCCTGCGAATGCTGGTACTGCTGGGTTGCTCCCTGTGGAGTGCTGCCGGGGCGCTGGCCGCCCCGGACTATGCCTTGCCCCAATACCAGCGTGTGGCCGGGGTTGCGGGCAGTCTGTCCAGCACCGGCTCGGACACCCTGGCTAACCTGATGACGCTGTGGGCCGAGGCATTCAAGCGCTACTATCCCAACGTCCGTGTTCAGGTGCAGGCCGCGGGTTCTTCCACCGCGCCGCCGGCGCTCACCCAGGGCACCGCCAGCCTGGGCCCGATGAGCCGGCCGATGAAGGACCGCGAGCGTGAGGCCTTTGAAGCGCGCTATGGCTACCTGCCGACTGCGGTGCCGGTGGCGCTGGATGCGGTGGCTATCTATGTTCACAAGGACAACCCGTTGCAGCGGATTACCTTGCCCCAGGTCGATGCGGTGTTCTCGGCGACCCGTCGCTGCGGCGCAGCGCGGCCGATTACCCGGTGGTCACAGCTTGGGCTTGGGGGCATATGGCGCAGCGAGTATATCCAGACGTTTGGTCGCAACTCCGTCTCCGGTACCTATGGGTATTTCAAGTCCGCCGCGTTGTGCAATGGCGACTTCAAGCCCCAGGTCAATGAACAGCCGGGCTCCGCTTCCGTGGTGCAGGCCATCTCCACGGCGGTGAACGGGATTGGCTATTCGCCGCTGGGCTATCGGACCACCCGCGTTCGCGCCCTGGCCGTTGCCCGGGATGAACGCAGTCCCTATGTGCAGCCCAGCGAGGCGTCTGCCATCAGTGGGGCGTACCCCTTGTCCCGCTACATGTACGTGTACGTTAACAAGGTGCCGGGAGAGCCCCTGCCCGTACTGGAACGGGAGTTCCTTGGCATGGTGCTCTCCGCCCAGGGGCAGGCGGTGGTGGCCAGGGACGGCTACACCCGCCTGCCGGCGGCGGTAGTCGCCGAGACGCGCCGGACGCTGGGACTGTGAGCAGCGGCGCAATTCCGGGCTGGTGGCCGCGCTGGCGGCGCGCCAAGGACAAGGCCACAACCTTTGCCATTGCCACTGGCGGCAGTGTCGTACTGCTTACCATCCTGATGTTGTTTGTGTTCCTGGTCTACGAGGTAGCGCCACTGCTGCAGGATGCGAAGATGGAACCTGCACCCGCCGTCGTCTGGCAGGGGGAGGCCGATCCCTGGCTATCCCTGGATGAATACGCGGCGGTGGCGTTCAGCGTGGCCGCCGATGGCAGTGTGGGATTCACGCGTCTTGCCGACGGGGCGGTCCTGAGTCGGCGATCCCTGCGGCCGCCGGGTGCCCGCCTCACCAGCGTCGCGGCTGAGGGCACTGGCTCGGACGCGCTGGTGCTGGGCTTCAGCGACGGCAGTGCGAGAGTGGTGGATGTGGCCTATCGCTACGACCTTTCCGCACAGCAGCGCCGCATCATACCGGTACTCGCACAGCCTCTGGGCGATGTACCGGTTGCGGCATCCCGGAATCAGCCGGTTCACCGCCTGGCCCTGGACCTGCGATCAGGGATTCTGGCCCGCCAGTACGATTCCGGCGAGCTGGAGGTCGCCCGGATTGCGCCGCAAGCCATGGCGACTGACCTGGCGTGGCAGAACCTCGGCAGGCAGCCAAAGGCTGCCTCGCTGCTGCTGATGGATGCAGGGCGCTGGCTTTTGCTGTTAACCGCCGGCGGTGACTATCAGGCCTGGCCGCTGTCGGAGGCTGGTGCAGGCACACCGCAGGCCGGTCGTCTGTTTCCGCCGGGCGAGTCCCTGCGCAGTGCGATCGTTCTGCAGGGAAGCCTGTCCCTGGTCGCGGCGTCGGACCGGGGCGCGCTGAATCGATACTACCTGTTGCGGGCGGGCACACTGGCGCCGGTGCACCGTTTCGATACGTCGGGTATGGTGCCGCGGCGCCTGTTGGCAGAGCACCGCCGCCGGGGTTTTCTGGCCTTCGGTGACGGCGAGGTGCACTGGTACAACGCCACATCCGGAGAGCGCGGCTTGCGTGCTCCCTTCGCGGCGACCGACGCCACAACCCTGGCGATCTCGCCGCGGGCCCACCTGCTTCTGGCGCTGGACCCGCGCGGCGGCCTTGAGGCCTGGCATCTGGACAACCCGCACCCCGAGGTGTCCCTGGCCTCCCTGTGGCGCGAGATCTGGTACGAGGGCTACGACCAGCCGGCGCTGGTTTACCAGTCCTCTGCCTCCAGCAACGATTACGAGCCAAAGTTCAGCCTGACACCCCTGGCGTTCGGGACCCTGAAAGCGGCGTTTTACGCGATGTTGTTCGCAACGCCACTGGCGATCTGCGCGGCAATCTACACCGCCTTTTTCATGGCGCCGGTGCTGCGCCGGCGCGTCAAGCCACTGGTCGAATTGATGGAGGCGCTGCCCACGGTCATCCTGGGCTTCCTGGCGGGACTCTGGCTGGCACCGATGGTAGAAGACCATCTGGCCGAATTGCTCAGTTTGATCCTGGTGATTCCCGGCGGCGTGCTGCTGTTCTCCATGCTGTGGGCGCTGCTGCCCTCGGGCTGGCGCAGCGTGATGCCGGACGGATGGCACGCGATTGTGTTGCTGCCGGTCATCCTGGGGCTGGTGATGCTGGCTCTGGCCCTGGGCGATCCGCTGCAGGTCCTGCTCTTCAACGGCGACGCCCGCCGCTGGTTCAGTGAGGAACTGGGGCTGGCCTACGACCAGCGCAACGCCATCGTGGTTGGCATAGCCATGGGGTTTGCAGTGATTCCGA
>JAZBPS010000438.1:0-2122 GCA_036353375.1 Halieaceae bacterium
GCTCCTGACCCTCTCCGGCGTGGTTGCCGGATGGCTGAACGTGATGGCCGGCGGCGGGTCGCTGCTGACGGTGCCTATCATGGTGTTCATGGGCATCCCGGGCCCGGTGGCGAACGGCACCAACCGCATCGCCATCCTGATCCAGAACATCACCGCGGTGGCCACCTTCCGCAGGCGCGGCCTGTCCGATTTCAAGCTTTCGTTCACGCTGGCCCTGGCGGCGTCGCTGGGGGCGCTGTTCGGTGCGCAGATCGGCGTGCGCCTGGAGGGTGAGTGGTTCAACCGGGTGCTGGCGTTCATCATGATCGGCATCATGCTGCTGATGTGGACCGGCCACCTGAACACCCGGCCCGACCCGGACGGGGGCGAGCGCCCGCGCCGCCTGTGGCTGGGTCACCTGATGATGGTGGGCGCGGGTTTCTGGGGCGGGTTCATCCAGATCGGGGTCGGGTTTCTGCTCATGCCCATCCTGCACCGGGTGATGGGGCTGAACCTGGTGCTGACCAACGTGCACAAGGTGTTCATCATCCTGGTGTTCACCATCGTGGCGCTGCTGGTGTTCGCCTCGCAGCTGCAGCTGCTCTGGTGGGTGGGCCTGTGGCTGGCGCTGGGCAACGCGGTCGGCGGCTGGCTCGGGGCGCATACCACGGTCACCCACGGCGAGGTCTGGATACGCCGCGTGCTCAACGCGGCGCTGATCGTATTCATCATCAAGTTGCTGTTTTTCTAGGGCTGTCCGATTCGCTATATTCCCGGCCATGCCCCCGCCTAACCCATCCCCCGGTTTGCTGCTGCCAGTGGCGCTGAGTGCCCTGCTCGGCGGCTGCCTCGCGCCCGTGGAGAAACCCGCGGCACCGGTGCTGCACACGCCGGACGGTTTTTCCACCAGCGTGGCCACCCGGCAAAGCGCCAACCCCTGGTGGCAGGATGCGCTGCAGCCTGCCGTGGCCGGGCCGATCGACACGCTGCTGCGTGACAACCCGGCGATTCGCATCGCTGCGCAAGATGTGGCGGCACAACAGGCACGCCTGGACGAGGCCGAGGCTCAGCGCTGGCTGGATGTCGAGGCCTCGGCCAGCAGCCGCGGCCAGCGGACCGATGATGTCGGCAGCGATACCCTGCGCCTGGGGCTGGATGCCCGCCTGCCGCTCGACCTCTCCGGGCGCCTGGCGCAGACCCGGGATGCGGCCGCCTTCGAACTGGCACAGCGCCTCGCGGAGCTCGAGCAGGTGCGCCTGCAACAGGTGCAGGACTACCTGCTCAGCCACATCGACGCCGCCGAGGCCAGCCAGCGCCTGGCACTGCTCGCGCAACAGCTGGAATCGGCCGGCACCCTGTTGCGCCTGACCGAACTGCGCTTTGCGCAGGGCCTGGCATCCAGCGTCGATGTGCTGCAGCAGCGCGAACAGCTTGCGGCGCTGCGCCTGGAACCCAACAAGACAGAGCTGCGCCGGCGCATCGCCAGCAACCGGCTGGCCGCGCTGCTGGCGCAGACCCCGGACCTGGGGACCGATGCACCCACGGCACTGCCGCGCATCGCGGCGGTGTTTCCCGTGCGCCGACCTGCCGAGCTGCTGCAACGGCGTCCCGACCTGCTGGCACGCCAGGCCGCGCTGGCCGCCAGCGATCGCCGCTACGAGGCGGCGCTGCGGGAAAAACTGCCTGCGCTCGACCTGGACAGTGGCGCCCTCCTGCAACTCGCCTCGGGCGATGCCAGCCGGCTGCTGTATATTGCGCTCGAGGCCAGCGCCAGCCTGTTCGACAGCGGCCGGCTGGATGCCCGCGCGGCGGCACGGCGTGCGGAGCTCGAACGCAGCGGTATCGAGTACCTGCAGGCCTGGTTGCAGGCGGTGCGCGAGACCGAAGACCTGCTGCATACGCTGCAGGCCGTCCGCACCCAGGTGGCGCTGTCCGAACAACGCAACCGGGTCGCCACCGAACTGTTCGAGGCGTCGCGCCGGCGCTATGAACGCGGGGTCAGCGACTACCTGCCGGTACTGGCCGCGCTGCGCACCCTGCAACAGCAACAACGCGACCACCTCGCCCTGCAGGCCGAGCAGTTGCGGGTGATCGTGCGCCTGCACAGCGCCATGGGCCTGCCCGGCCCGACGGCAGAAGGAAA
>JAZBPS010000035.1:0-4277 GCA_036353375.1 Halieaceae bacterium
GCGCATCTTCACTAACACTGGCAGTGACGTCTCCCATTTCGGCGTTGAGTCCGCCGATGTGAAAGCTCTCTCCCTCACCCAGCCGATCCAGCAATGCCCCGTCGGCATCGCGGATATCCACAGCGCCGGAACGAAGGATGCGCAACCCCGCAGGCTGGGAGCCGCGATCAAAGCTTTCACCTTGTTGGTGATACAACACTTTCAAGCTTGCGGCTGACTCTGCCAGTTCTTCGCCGGCCAGCTCATTGAAGGGCGGCGCCGCCGCCAGGAAGTCGGCAACCTCAGACAGCTCAACAGGCAGAACGTTGCTCACGGCGTCTGCCCGGGAATGTTCTTATCCGGAGGCTGGGCAAAGGCGGTTCCAGCTTCGCCGTAGTAACGGCTCCCGTCGGCACTGGCCACCAGTCGTATGCGCTGCCCCGGGGAAGGCATGCCAGCAGCCAACAATTGCCAGCGCAGTCCCGATTCATCCTCGGCCTCCAGCGCCATTGGCGGTAGCTCGATATCACTGGCGGGGTCGTGCACGCTAAACGTCGCGGCCTGCAACGGGAATTCAGAACGCAACTCCAGCGCGCCCTTGCCCGAGTAGCGCAAGGTCACACGAAAGTCCGCGTTCTCCAGGTCACAGCGCCCGCTGGCCCAGCGGCAGTTGCTCTTTTCGACTAAGGGGTAGGCATTACCCGCCTGGGCTGGCGCTGGCGCTTCACCGATCAGGTTGCCGACAGCAAACCAGGCCAGCACCGAGAGAATCGGCGCCACGATCAGCGCTGTCACGACATGCTTGTTAGTGAACAAAAAGATTCTCCTGCCCATTTCGCAATGATGGTAACCAATGGCGGTCCACAGGGATGCGACGTTCGATCAAGAAAGTGCTCGCGGCACATTGGCAAAAAAAAAAGCGGAAGCGACCAGCGCTTCCGCAGTAAGAAACCGGAACACTACCCGCAGGCATCGTCCGCGGACCTAATGGCTTTGTGCCGCTTCCGCCCCCGCGGGAATGCGGATGCTCTCAACCAGTTCGCGAATCTCTGCCGGCGGCTTGCTGGTCAGTGCCGAGACAGCAAAGGCCACGGAGAAATTCACAATCGCACCCACCACGCCAAAGGCGTTGGGCTCGATGCCCAGAAACCAGTTTTCCGGCAGGTCGCCGAGAAACGCCGTTGAGGCAACAAACATGATGCCCTTGTGCTGGAACACGTAGAACAACGTGATACCGATCCCGGCCACCATGCCCGCGATTGCACCTTCCTTGTTCACACGTTGGGAGAAGATGCCCATCATCAAGGCGGGGAAGATGGATGATGCGGCCAAGCCAAACGCCAATGCCACGGTGCCCGCGGCGAAGTCCGGCGGATTGAAGCCTAGATAGCCGGCACCGGCAATCGCCACGGCCATCGCCACCCGGCTGGCGCGCAGCTCCGCCTTCTCACTGATACCTGGCGCAATCATGCCTTTCAACAGGTCATGTGAAATCGCCGAGGCGATCGCCAGCAGCAGTCCCGCAGCGGTAGACAACGCCGCAGCCAGGCCGCCTGCGGCGACCAACGCTATAACCCAGTTGGGGAGTCTTGCGATCTCCGGATTTGCGAGCACCATGATGTCACGGTCGACCTTCACCATCTCGTTAACCGACGCATCCGAGGTGTACTGGATACGACCGTCGCCGTTCTTGTCCTCGAAGCCCAGCAACCCGGTCTTCTCCCAGTTCTTGAACCACTGCGGGCGCTCGTCGTAGGCGAGGTAGTTGCCCGGCGTGGGCTCGATGGTTTGCATAAAGTTAAGCCGCGCCATGCCGGCTACCGCCGGTGCAGTGGTGTAGAGGATAGCGATAAACACCAGGGCCCAGCCCGCCGAGGAGCGCGCGTCACGCACCCTGGGCACAGTGAAGAAACGAATGATCACGTGCGGCAAGCCCGCAGTGCCGATCATCAGACTCATGGTGTAGGCAAACATGTTCAGTCCGGACAGGCGCACGTCGGTGGTGTATTCGTTGAAGCCGAGTTCAGTCACCAACTGATCGAGGCGATCCAGCAGGAATGTGTCCGAGCCCGCCATAGTGCTGCCCAGTCCGAGCTGCGGGATCGGGTTACCCGTCAAGTTAAGGCTGATAAAGATCGCAGGGATGGTGTAGGCAAGAATCAGTACGCAGTACTGGGCGATCTGGGTGTAGGTAATGCCCTTCATGCCGCCCAGCACTGCATAGAAGAACACAATGGCCATGCCCACCAGCAGGCCTGTGCCGTAATCCACCTCCAGGAAGCGGGAAAAGGCGACGCCTACGCCCTTCATTTGTCCAATCACATAGGTGACCGAGCAGATAATCAGGCAGACCACGGCAACCGCGCGTGCGGCGCGCGAGTAGAAACGGTCTCCAATGAATTCAGGCACGGTGAACTTGCCGTACTTGCGCAGGTAAGGTGCCAGCAGCATGGCCAGGATGACGAAGCCGCCGGTCCACCCCATCAGGAAAACCGAACCACCATAGCCCATAAAGGCGATCAGGCCCGCCATTGAGATAAACGAAGCGGCTGACATCCAGTCCGCCGCCGTCGCCATACCGTTGGCCACAGGGTGCACGCCACCCCCGGCCACGTAGAAATCTTTGGTGGAGCCCGCGCGCGACCAGATGGCGATACCGATGTACACCGCAAAGGTAAAACCGACGACGATATAGGTGAGCAGTTTGAGTTCCATGGTGATCAATCCTCTTCCACGTTGAATTCGCGGTCGAGGTCACCCATCTTCTTCGTGTAATAGAAGATCAGCCCCACAAACACATAGATGGATCCCTGCTGGGCAAACCAGAAGCCCAGCTTGTAACCCCCGATCTGAACCTGGTTAAGCAGGTCCACCAGGATAATGCCGCAGCCAAAACTCACCACAAACCAGATCACCAGCAGCTTGACCATCAGCGCGAGATTGCGTTTCCAGTACGCGCTGGCCTGTTCGTCGCTAAGTTGTGCCATGTCACACCTCCATTGGTGCTCGTTATTGTTAGTGTGCCCAGCTTAAGCAGCGAGGGCGAAAATTGCTCTTAGACCTTGGTCTAAACCTGCGCGTTGCAAGTCTGCGTCAAAACGCGTGTTTTACTGCAAATTGCACCCGATACACCTCACCGTCGCGGCCGTCTTCCAGCTCGCGATAGCCGTAGCCCAGCTCACCGCCGATCTGCATGCCCGGTGTCGGCAGGAAGTTAAGATTCAGCTGCGCGGATTTATAACTTTTATTCAGTGCGCCCGCGTCCATGAAATCCGCCACGTCAGGGTTGTCTGCGCCTGACGCGGAGACAGAAAGCGTGCTGCGCCAGCGTGGTGTCCAGTAATGCTGATAGGCCACGAACGCACCCCATTGATCGATGGTTTCTATCTCACCGGCGTCATTGATAAAGCCATCGTTATAGGAATTAAGGCCCAGATAGCGACCCAAAGCGTCGCCGTAACTCACCATGAACCGCAGGTCGTCCTGGCCGAACATCCACTTGCCCGCAAGGCTGACGCCGTATCCGTACTGTTCATCGCTGGCCAGCTCGAAGGCGGCGCCGTCAGAGCGATCCTCAAAACTGAGCTGGCGACCGATAGCCGCCAGCGACCAGTTCAGGTCGCCCGCCTTGCCGTTGTAGCGCGCAACAATGTCCGGCAGGTCTTCCGAGTCGTCCAGACGAATCTGCGGCAGACCGTTTTTGACTTCATTCAATCGGGTGGCCGCGTTCTCAAAGGAGAACTGCATCGGACCGAAGGTCCAGCGCACCAGCGGCTGGCGGTCAAAGATTGTGCCCACCGGCCCGACGAAATCCAACAGGTCGGGCAGCGCGGCCACGTTGAAAAACGTTGACCAGGTCTGTCCCGCGAGTATCGAGCTCTTCTCACCGTAATCCCACTTCACGTAGGCGTGGCGAATCCTAGAGTTCCAGGAGTTGGAGATGCGCTCGTCGCCGTTACGGCTCAACATGAAGTCGAGCTCAATGCGTGAGGAAATCCTGCCGACATCGGTATCCGTGTCGGTGGTGAACCAGAACCGCGAGGACTTGGAGTGGATGTTGGTCGTGGTATACGCGTCACCCTTGCCGCTGAGCGGCTCTACCGGAATCAGTGAGGGCACCAGGAAGTCGTCGATCAGGTCGTTGCCCGGATCACCCTCGCGGTAGTCTGAGGTGATGGAGTCAAGCTGCACAAACCCGCCATAGGTAAACTTGCTGCCGTCGCGCATGGGGCGCGCTTCCTCAATCTCTCGCGCGTTGGTTTCAATGGCTGACGCACTGCTCTCCATCATGGTTTTAA
>JAZBPS010000445.1:0-1927 GCA_036353375.1 Halieaceae bacterium
AGGGGACTTCGACGGAGTGGAGAGCCGGTTGCGCCATCACGGGCGATGGGAAGGCAACCAGAAACGTTGCCCAAAGGAACAGCGTCACGCGGAACACCGCGCATATGGCATTCGACCAACAAGATTGCATCAAACTCATATTCTCATTACAAAGGTTTACGCGGCCCTGCGCCTCGCAGCACACGAGGATACCGAGGGTCGCGGCCTATGTCAGGCCATGGGTAACACGCCCTTGGGATTACGCCGCAGGGCAGCGCGCTCGTGGATGGCTTTCCGGCGGCCGAGCGCCGGGCCGAGGGGAACCCTCCGTCGCTCGGGAAGCGGAAAAAAACTGGACAAACGGGCACGGGCGGAAGTGTAGGACATATTAACGGCCTATCGAGAGTAGACATCCTCACTGATTGTGTACCCGATCAAGCGGAGCAGGCTCTGGCGGCATGGCGCTCGCGGGTGTGCGGACTTCTGCGTTGGAGATAGACTTGATGCCTTTCCCACGCCTGGCTGGTGTGCACCCCAGGGTACCTTCTCTTGATGCTGCGCATCAATTCACCTTGGCCAGCCCACGCCAGCGGTGGTTTGAGCCGGGCCGCACAGGCGCTCACGCTTGTCTTTCTGATTCACCTCAGAGCTGACCCCGGCGTGCAGGGAGAATCCGTTGGCCCTGGCGACCCGCTCAAAACCAGGATCAGCTCGCTCCAGCGGGCGGATAGTAGGGATCATGAATGCCTTTTGGCCTTGCTGAGGGCCGATGGCTATCCGGTAGGAGACGGAACTGCCGAGGATCCGGGGGCATAGCATCGTTGTCTTCTGCAGGGTCGAGGTCCAGCCAGGCGCTCTGGGCTCTGGCTCCTGCTTCGCTCGACCTCCTGCATCCATGCAGTCGTCGGTGTCCTGTTCCAGCAAGCCCCGGCTCTCCAGGCAGCGGACGACGCGGCTGGATTTTACGATGAGTCAGGGCCTGGATGTTTAGTGCCGGCTTGCCTTCAAAGACCGGCGTCGGCGGGGGAATCGTATCGGTAGTTACCGGACAGTTCGCTATAGCCGCATTTTCGCCTCGCCTGAATGAGGCGGGCAACAGTGTCCGGGCCCAACTCGCCATACGTCAAAATGCCGGAGAATTGGGCGTAGACCTATATGGGCCTAATCCTCACTAGTCGTTGCATCTTTCGGGTGACCATAGGTCACATGCTGTTCTCATGTGTCAATTGATGGATTTGGATATCGATTCTTGGGGTCAAGCTACAATAATGCGTCTATTCTCGGCATCGGAGGAAGAGTTGAGAACACAAGCACCCTATGTGGTTTGAAGCCTGGTAAGCGTCAGGCTTTTGTGCATCGTTGTTCGGAAAAACCTGTCCGGATACCAAGCATTGTTTAGGGGCTTGCAGTTGATGAGTTTGCGCAGGCATGTCGTAAGAGGTTTTACGTCTACTTGGCTGATTTGACCTTTGATCGCTCCGGGCCAACCCTGGGATGGCGAGACCGGTATCGACCCTCTCTGCAATCCGTATCAACCAACAGTAAATAAAGGAATAGCAAACATGGGTATGAACTACCAGCTGGATAGGGCCTGGGCCAACGCGGCCAAGGGAATCCGTCAGTGTCAGAAAGCTGACAAGTTGCTGCTGGAGGGCGAGGCAGACTCCGCAGCGAAACACTTCGACAAGGCACTGGGATATATGGCGACCGCGGTCGATCATCTGGCGAAAGCCGAGGACGATGCCGAGATCAAGGCCGGAAACCTGCTTCAGGAAGGCTCCCAGCAGCTAGATAAGGCGACCGCCTGCTGGACAAAGGGAGATCTCGACGGTGCCGGGGCGCATTACGACAAGGCTCTCGACAAGTTCGACGACGCGCTGGACCTCATCGATTGATAGTTGCCTGGTAAACACCAGCCTGGCCTGGAGCAACTCGCGGCTACGTTCGA
>JAZBPS010000036.1:0-2353 GCA_036353375.1 Halieaceae bacterium
ATGAAAGACGAAGTCCTTGTCTCAAATCCTGTAAATCATGTTAATCCTGTCCAATGCTGTTTTGACTCATGCCCGATGCCAGTAACGCAGGGCGTAGTCCCGGGACTCATCGCGCACCGGCAGCCGCTCCAGTCCCTGCTTCTCGAAGAAGGGTTCAGCATCCGCCTGAGCCTTGATCAGCACACCATCCAGCCCCAGCTCACGGGCACGCGCCACGCAGGCGTTCAGCAACCGGCTGCCGATGCCCCGGCCTTGCCGGTCCGGGTCCACGTACAGACCATGGAGCAGCAGGCCGCGCCTGCCCTCGGGCAGATCCGCCGCCTCGGCAGATTCCCAGGCAGCCAGTCCTGCGATGTCCCCACAGTCTTCCGCCACCCAAACCTCCAGATGACCCAGATCCGTCTCGTTGTAACGGTACAAAGGCAGGGACAATCGTTTGACCCGGTCCGGTAATCCCCAGGTCATGATGGCGCGCTCGATGACGCCATTGATGGCGGGGAGATCAGCCTGGCAGGCCGCACGAAATGTGATGCTCATCTGGAGGGATCCTGTCATTTCAGTCATGGGCAATAAAATGCCAGACCACGAGGGACACACAGGGATGCGCCAAGGACTCGAAGCGCTTTTGATCGATCATTCCCCGCATCCTTCGCGGTCTGGCTTTGTCAGGCGGCGATCATCGGCCCCCGGGAGGCGGCAGCCCCACTGGCGGGGCGGCGAGCGCGGATACGTTCCCAGGCCTTCTCGTGGAAATGGTAGGCCACGGTGTTGATCATGGGTTCCACCAGGGCCACCAGGCCTCCGATCACCACGCTGCCCGTGAGTGCGAAGGCCACCCCGAAGGCGACACTGAAGTGCACGATGGCAAAGCTTGCGGTCTTGATCATGGCGGCATCTCCTCATCAAACAGTTGCCTTGATGAGGAGATTAGCCAAATGAGAATCATTATTGAAATTGAATATTTGCAATTATTCGATAGTGAATGACTATCTGTGTTTCTTGCACGGGAAGGCAGAAACAAAGTGATCCGTGGCGCATTAATTCGACTCGCGCAGGATGATGATACGCACCCGGTCGCCGGGAAAGATCAGGTCCGGATCCTCGATGTTGCTCAGACGCGCCAGCTCCGGATAGCGCCAGGGGTTGGCCACGTAACGCAGGGCGATATGCCACAGGGTGTCACCGGGCACCACGACGTGCACGATCTCCTCCCGGACGCGTTCAACCGGGGCGGGCTGGGCGGGGGTTCCAGGAATCTCCGCCCGTTCCTGGACCGGGTCCCGCGTCGTCCCACTGGCGAGGTCCGGCGCCCGCTCCGGTCCGGCCACTGCGGCCGACGGGCGATTTTCTGCCATGGCCGGCTGAGCGGGCTCCTGCACCACGATGGTGATTCCGCCGATTTCACGCTCAATGCGCGCCTGATAGACAGGCCCGGTGACAGGGCTGTCGCCCTGTGCCGGCACAACCGTCTGCCGCCCTTCCTGGGCAGAGCTCAAGGCTTGCGTTTCATCAACCGCCATTACGGTGGCAGGCTCTTCGGGCTCGGTGGGCAGGGATGCGGGCGGCGTGACCGCCGGTATGGGTTGGGTGTCCTGCCCCGCACCCAGGGGTGCTGACGGCACCGGAGCCTGACGGGATTCGGATGTGACGGGTGCCGTGGCGACGGCCTGCCAGGTAGACGATGGGCGCAGCAGAAAATAGACCGGTGCGGCCAGCAGAATAACCAGCAGCAGGCCCACCGCCACGTAGATGCCATGGCCATGGATCTGCTGAGTTTGCACCGCAGGCACATCGGGGCCTGGCGATGATCTTTCAGTCACTGGCAGTGATGGTCTGGGCCGCGTGGATACAGACCCACCCGCCCTGTCCGGCACCGAGGGCGGGGGCATCCCACGGGAGACCGGGGATGCCCCGGAGGGCGCACGTTCAGTGTGGCTTGAAGCCCCGAGTGGTACCCGATGCCCCCCGGGATCGGGGGGCGTTCTGTCGGGTGAGCGCACGGGTGTCTGCGCCTTCCGGATGACGGCCCCGGATGCGGCCGGCTTCGCCGCGGCTGGCAAGGTCCTGGTTTCAGGCTTCGGCTTGATCGGAGATTGCTGTGCCGCGACGGCCTCACCGACATGGTCGGTCTGCGACTCACCGGGAACGGCATCCATGGTTCCATGCTTCACCGCCTGTCCCAGCTGTTCGATATAGCCACGCAGCAGTCCATTGGGATAGGCGCCGTTGAGCCTTTCGAACTCGGCGTAGAGATGGATTCTCCCATCCAGCAATAGCGTGCGGCTGAAGACTTCGCCGGGCAGCAGCGGCGGCAGCCTGCCCCAGCCCCGGGCCGGCATGGCGATCACGTCCA
>JAZBPS010000037.1:0-3302 GCA_036353375.1 Halieaceae bacterium
GCGGTTGTAGTCATCAACCTCTGCGTACCCACCGCCTCCGGCGTTCCCCTGGACCTGCTGCCGAAATCAATCAATGGCGTTCGCGTCATCGGCATAGACGTGCCGGGCTTTGGCGTACCCACCCACGCCGAGGCCAAGGATATTCTCGCTGGCGCCATGCTGGAGTACGCGCGCAACGAGGCCGAGACCGGGCCGGTCGCGGAACCGACGCAAGGCCGCAACGAACTGCCCTCCGTCGCCCTGGTAGGCGAAATGTTTCCGGTGGATGCGGTTAGCATAGGACGACTGCTCGAACCCCTCGGTATAGCAGCCGGTCCAATTGTGCCAACCCGTGAATGGCGGGAGCTTTACGCGGCGTTGGACTGCGCCGTAGCCGCCATGATCCACCCTTTTTACACCGATACCCATCGCCAGTTTGAGGCCGCCGGGCGCCCCGCGGTAGGGTCTGCGCCGGTGGGCTACCATGGCACAGAGGCCTGGCTGGAAAGCATTGCCCGGGTATTCGGCCTGGCACAGGACAAACTCGATGCGGCCAAAGCTGCGGCCCTTCCTGCCATCCGTGCGGCACTGGACGCCAACCCCATCGACGCCCGCATCACCCTGTCGGGCTACGAGGGCTCTGAGCTTCTGGTGGCGCGACTGCTGATGGAATGCGGCGCCGACGTGCGATATGTGGGCAGCGCCTGCCCGCGCACGCGATGGTCAGACCCGGATCGGGAATGGCTGGAGGCGAAGGGCGTTGAAGTGCGCTTCCGGGCGTCACTGGAACAGGACCTCGCCGCCATTGATCGCTATCAGCCGGATCTCGCCATCGGCACGACACCGGTTGTGCAGGCTGCCAAGGAGCAAGCCCTGCCGTCACTGTATTTCACCAACCTGATTTCAGCGCGACCGCTGATGGGTCCTGCAGGCCCTGGTGCCCTGGCCCAGGTGATTAATTCTGCACTGGCCAACAAGGAACGCTTCAGCACCATGGAAGCATTCTTTGCAGGCATCGGCGAAGGCGAGAACACAGGCATCTTCACGGGGGTATCAGGCTGATGTTGGTACTGGATCACGATCGCGCCGGCGGCTACTGGGGCTCGGTTTACGTGTTCTCCGCGGTCAAGGGGCTGCAGGTGATCATCGATGGCCCCGTGGGCTGTGAAAACCTGCCCGTCACGTCGGTACTGCACTACACGGACGCCCTGCCCCCCCACGAGCTGCCCATCGTCGTGACCGGCCTCGCCGAGGACGAGCTTGGCCAGCACGGCACCGAGGGCGCTTTGCGGCGCGCTCACCAGACCCTGGATCCAGACAAGCCCAGCGTGGTTGTCACAGGCTCCATTGCGGAAATGATAGGCGGTGGCGTCACACCTGAAGACACCAACATCGAACGCTTCCTGCCGCGCACCATCGACGAAGATCAGTGGCAGAGTGCAGACCGCGCCATGAACTGGCTGTGGAGTCGCTTCGGGCCGAAAAAGGCGCGCAAGCCGGCCGCCCGCAAAGACGGGGAAAAGCCACGGGTTAACATCATTGGCCCCATCTACGGTTACTTCAACACCTGGTCGGACCTGGCCGAAATACGCCGCCTCATCGAGGGCGTGGGCGCCGAGGTCAACATGGTGTTTCCGCTCGGCTGCGACATCAAGGATATCCCGAAACTGGCGGATGCCGACGTCAATGTCTGTATGTACCGGGAGTTTGGCCGGCTGCTTTGCGAAGACCTGGACCGCCCTTATCTGCAAGCGCCGATCGGGCTGCACAGCACGACCGCGTTCCTGGAGAAACTGGGCGAACTGTTGGAGCTGGATCCGGCACCCTTCATCGAAAGCGAGAAGCGCACCACCATCAAGCCCATCTGGGATCTGTGGCGCTCTGTAACCCAGGACTTTTTCGGCACCGCCAGCTTCGGCATCGTTGCCAACGAGACATATACCCGCGGGGTACGCAATTTCCTCGAAAGTGAATTGGGTCTGCCCTGCAAGTTTGCCCTGGGCCGCAGCGCCGGCGTCAAACCCGACAATGCCGAGGTACGGCGTCTGGTGCACGAGGAAACCCCACTGGTGTTGTTCGGCAGTTACAACGAACGCATGTATCTGGCTGAGGCGGGAGGTCGGGCCATCTTTCTTCCCGCGTCCTATCCGGGAACCCTGATACGCCGGCACACCGGCACTCCGTACATGGGTTATGCGGGCGCCTGCTACCTCGTTCAGGAGGTGTGCAACGGCCTGTTCGATGCGCTGTTCAACATCCTGCCGCTGGGTACGGAGCTGGACAACGTTGCCGCTACACCTTCCCGCCTGTCCATCGATTGGGACAAGGAGGCGGAGAACGCGCTGGACCGACTGATCGAATCCGAGCCCGTGCTGGTGCGCATTTCGGCAGCCAAGCGGCTGCGCGACGCGGCGGAAAGTACGGCCAGGGGCAGTGGCGCCGACCACGTCACCCTGCAGCACGTCGAGCAGGCACGCTCAGCCATGGGCGGCGGCCAATGACAACGATCACCAGGGAGCCAGCAGACATGAAGACGCAACGGTCATCGGAAGTGCACCACGGTCACGCCAGGCGAGAAACCTGGGAATACCGTCTGCTGCTCAATTTCACCATTTTGCTGTTCGTGCCGATCGCGGGACTGAGCAGACTGTTACCCCGGGCATGGCGGCCGCTGGGCGCCTACTCGGACAAGAATGAGGGAATCTTTTGCGAGGCGCGCCGCGCCGCGGAAATCGTCATTCCCTGTGTATTTATGGGTTAAGCAAGTGAGAACAAGAGTCTTCACGGATAGGGGTGCGCTATGTCGATGTTAACGTTTGAAAAACAATACAGGGTCAGGGGAGGCACGCTGCTGGGCGGCGACCTCTTCGATTTCTGGGTGGGACCTTTTTACGTCGGCTTTTTCGGCGTAACGACGTTCTTCTTTTCATTGCTGGGTACGGCGCTGATTATCTACGGCGCATCCCAGGGCCCGACCTGGAACATCTGGCAAATCAATATTGCGCCCCCCGACCTTAGCTATGGCCTGGGGCTTGCCCCGCTTATGGAGGGAGGGCTCTGGCAGATCATCACCGTGTGCGCTGTCGGCGCGTTCGTGTCCTGGATGCTGCGAGAGGTGGAAATCTCCCGCAAGCTGGGCATGGGGCTACACGTACCCTTTGCCTTCGGCGTGGCAATCTTTGCCTACGTGACACTGGTCATCTTCCGCCCGCTGCTGCTGGGCGCCTGGGGACATGGGTTCCCCTACGGAATTCTCAGCCACCTGGACTGGGTGTCCAACGTCGGCTACCAGTATCTGCACTTCCACTACAACCCGGCGCATA